>JAEZIJ010000014.1 GCA_023436715.1 Acidobacteriota bacterium | reverse complement strand
GGGGGCGGGGGGGGCGCCCCCCCCCGCTCCGGGTCGCCGCAACTGTGCGCCGACTTTCATCGCTATCGGCGGCCCGCAGGGCCATGGGGACTCCCTTGCGGTCTACTTCTTCGGGTACCCCACCGTCTGCCCCAGCGTAATCCTCTGATCCGGGCGGAGCTTCAACGCCTTGGCCACCGGGTCCCGTGGGACCGTGCCGCGCACCACTGTCGCCAGGCCCTCGGACGCGCAGTAGAGGTACACGTTCTGGGCGATGAATCCAGTGTCTGCATACGCCATGTCGGCCGACGTCTGCTTAGCCAGATCCGCCACGTACACCAGGTTCAACGGCGCTTGCCCCACGAAGTCCTGGGAACCCGTGGCCGCGCGCAGGTCGTCCTTCACCACCGGCTCGAGCTGGTTGGCTTTCGCATCGTACCGGTAGGCGCCATCCGCCATGAACACGTAGATCTCGATTTCCTGGCGATTCATGGCCGAAGGCGCCGTGCGGCGGCCGTCTTCCCGGTTGATTCCGAACGCCGCCCACAGCAGGTTCGACAGCACCTGCGGGGACAGCTTTTCCGGACTGAACTCGCGCATGGTTTTCCTCTCCTTCAGCACCTGCATGAGCGGCCTGCCGCCCTCGGTCTGCGGCTTCGGAAGAGGAACGGGCTTCAGATCCTGCGCGGCGACGGCGGCGGCGCACAGCAACACGGTGGCAATCAAGCGCGATGTTCGGAACATGCACTTCAGTATATTCGGGTCCGCTTACGCGTGGAACCCGAATGCCCGACCCCCGCGGCGTTTCCGCCCGCGACCGTGACCTGCTCCATGCGCCGCAATTCCTCGCTCACAGCCGAAATGCCTTTCGCCTGTTCCGTCGATGCGCCGGCAATCTCACCCAGCAGCGTATCCATGGACGCGGAACTCTCATCGATCTGCGAAAGCGACGACGCCACCTCTGATGCAAGCTGCGCGCCCTGCGCTACCGACGATTCCGCGGCGCCGATCAGATCGCTCGTCTCCATGGAGGCCGTACTCACGCGGGCGGCAAGGTTGCGGACCTCGTCCGCCACCACCGCAAAGCCCGCCCCGGATTCCCCCGCGCGGGCGGCCTCAACGGCCGCGTTGAGCGCAAGGATGTTCGTCTGGAACGCAATCTCGTCAATGACTTTGTTGATCTTCAAAATTTTTCGGCTCGATTCGCCGATTCCTTTCATTGCCTCTACAAGCCGGTTCATCTGCGCATTGCCCGCCTGCACCAGCTTCCGGCTGTCTTCCGCGAGGCGGCTCGCCTTCGAGGCGCCATCCGCATTACCCTTCGTTTGCGCTTCCATCTCCACCATCACGCTGCTCATTTCCTCAACCGAGCCGGCGATCTTGGAGTACATGTTCTCCGCTTCGTATTTCGCGTGAATATCCGTGACGATCTCGACGTGGCCGATACGCCGGCCGCTCCGGTCCTGAATGTAGGACGTGTCCACCTGCATGCAATGCTGAGAACCGTCCGGCAGGGGCTGCATAAACGTGGTTTGCGGCCGGCCATCGCGCAGGCTGCGGATGCCGCACTTTTCCGTGTTGCAGATATCCGCTTTCCACTCCGAACAGTGCCGTCCACGCACCTGCTCGCGGGTTCGCTTCAGCAGGCCCGCCGTCACCTTGTTGATGTAAACCCAGCGCATGTCGAGATCGGTGACCGTGATGGGCTGCGGCACTGCATCCAAGGTTCCCTCAAGCCACGTGATCCGGTCCTCGAGTTCTCCCACCTTCAGGGCGCTCCATGCGGCCACCGCGCCCGCAAGCAGGCAACCCAATGTCGCCAACACCGCCATTCCCGCGGACCCGGGGATCGAGTACAGCCGAATGGCGGGTGGAAGCAGGAACAGAACCGCAACCCCGCCCGCTGCGGTCAAAAGCGTACGTAACGATTGATGAAGACGCAACGCAAAGTCCTCCTCCATTACTATCGGGAGAAGGAATCCAAAACTTGCGGTTTAGAGCTGAAACTTGACGCCCTGAGCCAGCGGAAGTTCGTTCGACCAGTTAACCGTAACCGTCTGCCGCCGCATGTAAGCTTTCCAGGAATCGCTTCCGGATTCGCGCCCGCCGCCGGTCTCCTTTTCGCCGCCGAACGCGCCGCCGATTTCCGCACCGCTCGTCCCGATGTTGACGTTGGCGATGCCGCAGTCGCTGCCGCCGGCACTGAGGAAGGTCTCCGCCGAGATCAGGTTCGTGGTGAACATCGCTGAGGAGAGCCCCTGCGGCACGTTGTTGTGCCACTCGATCGCCTGATCCAGCCGCTCGAACTCGACAAGGTGGAGCACGGGCGCGAACAACTCCTCCTTGAGCATCGGCAGTTCGGGATGCGCCCTGACGAGCGCCGGCTGCACGTAGCATCCTCCGGGCAAGTCGAGCTGGTTGCCGCCGAACAGCACCTCACCGCCCTGCTCCCGGATGACCTCAATACCCCGAACCATGTCCATGACGGCCGAATGGTTCACCAGCGGGCCCATCAGGGTTGCCGGGTCGAGCGCGTTCCCGATGCGAATCTGACGGTAGGCGGCGATGAGCGATTCCGTCATCCGCCTGGCGATGCCCTTCTGAAGAAAGAGCCGCCGAATCGTTGTGCAGCGCTGCCCCGCCGTTCCGACCGCGCCGAACAGCACCGCCCGAAGCGCGAGGTCCAGATTGGCGTCGTCCATAACGCTCACGCCGTTGTTGCCCCCGAGTTCGAGCAGCGTGCGGCCGAGCCGCCGGCCGACGGTCTCCGCCACGCGATAGCCCATGCTGCACGACCCCGTCGCGCTGACCAGCGGAATTCGCCGGTCGGCCAGCAGCCGCTCGCCTACTTCCGCCCCGCGCCCGATCACCAGATTGAACACGCCCTTCCAACCGTGGCGCGCCAGCACGCGGTCGCAGATCTTCTGCACGGCGATGGCGCTCAGCGGCGTCTCCGACGACGGCTTCCAAACCACGCAATCCCCGCAAACCGCCGCGATCATCGCATTCCACGACCACACGGCAACCGGGAAATTGAAGGCGGAGATTACTCCCACCACGCCCAGCGGATGCCACTGCTCGTACATGCGGTGCGACGGGCGCTCGCTGTGCATCGTGAGGCCGTAGAGCTGGCGCGAGAGGCCCACCGCGAAATCCGCGACGTCGATCATCTCCTGGACCTCGCCCAACCCCTCGGCCAGCACCTTGCCCATTTCGAGGCTGACCAGCATCCCGAGGTCTTCCTTGTGGCGGCGCAGTTCATCGCCGATCTCGCGGACGATCAGGCCGCGCTTCGGAGCGGGGTAGGCGCGCCAGCGCGAAAATGTTTGGGTGGCGCGGCGCATCACCTCTTCGTAGTCCTCGGCGCCCGCCATCCGGACCCTGGCGATTTCCGTTCCGTCGCTCGGATTGATGGATGCCAGTTCGCCGCCCCGGGGCTGATCCACCCATTCGCCCCATCCGGCGCCGGAATTGACCTCAGCAATGCCCAGGCGTTCGAGCGCTTCCTGAACCCCAGTGGTTTCTCCGACTTTCATTTCCCCAGTGCCTCCGCATATAGTGTAGTGCGGCGGCCAAACCGCTCGCTTGCGCTCGCGGCGATGAAAGTTGGCGCGTCGTCGCCGCGGCCCCGGAGCCGTTCACGCGTGCGTGACCCGTGTTCGGCCCGACGGTGGGACAGGCCAGGAGGCCAGTCCCACGGAGTCGACCGTGACTTTCAACGGAGTTCCCATGGCCCTGCGGGCCGCCGATAGCGATGAAAGTCGGCGCACAGTTGCGGCGACCCGGAGCGGGGGGGGGGGGGGGGGGGGCCCGCCCCGGGGGGGGGGGGGGGGGGGG
>JAEZIJ010000004.1 GCA_023436715.1 Acidobacteriota bacterium | reverse complement strand
AGAGCGGAGGGGAAGTTGATGTACCACTGTTCGCTGGCTTTGCGTTTGATGAGCTGCACCTTGGTGGGAAAACCCATGAGAGAGGCTCCTTTGTGTTACATCTAGTCAAGTAACTAGATACCACAAGATGGCTCAGAACGCAACAAAAATCTATGCAAATGCTTTTTATCTAGTGAAAGGCCAAAGTCCAGGGCACGGTATACCGGGCCGATATCGTGCCCGAAGTGCGGCGGATCGCGTCTTCGCCATAGGGGCTGGTGCCGCCGAAAAGTACGCCATGACGACTGGGGCTTCCGGCGCGGCATCCTGGACCTGGAAGTTCGCAAGAGCCGTTGCCGGGATTGCGGCCGCTCGTTCCGCCAGCGCCTGCCGGGCGTGCAGCCGTACCAGAGAGCGAGCGAAAGCTTCCAGGAGATGGTCTTTCAGCAGCACCTCGATGGCATTAATCGCAGTTGCCTCGGGCGGCGCAAAGGCATCGGAGCCGCCACCGTGCAGCGGTATTTCCTGCGCCGCCTGCAGCGTCGCGCCCGCTAGGACCATCCCCCGGTTTGCCCCAAGGTCCTGGGCATCGACGAGCACTTCTTCACGCGCAAGAAGGGCTACGCCACGACCTTTTGCGATCTGAAAAATCACCGCATCTATGACGTCACGCTCGGCCGCTCGGAAGCGGCCCTGGAGTCGTATTTTCTTTCCTTAGAAGGCAAAGAGCAGGTGCGGGTGGTCTGCATGGACCTGGCGGTGGTCTATCGCTCGATCGTTCGAAAGCACTTTCCCAAGGCCGTGATTGTCGCCGACCGCTTCCACGTGATCCGCCTCATCAACCATCACTTCCTGGCCTGCTGGCGAGAGATCGACCCGCTCGGGTGCAAGAATCGTGGCCTGAGGTCGCTGATGCGGCGGCATCGCCACAACCTCAAGCCCGACCAGAAACTCCGCCTGCTGCTCTACCTGGCCGAGCGGCCGGCGCTGAATGAAATCTACCGCTTCAAACAGCGGCTCTGTTACTTATTGCTGAACAAGCACAAGACCCGCCGGCAGTGCCAGAAGCTGGTCCCTCGGTTCCTCCGCGCCGTCGCCGAGTTGCGCCAATCCGGCCTGGCGCAGCTCGTCGCCTTGGGCGACACCCTTCACTCCTGGTCCGAGGAGATTGCCCGCATGTGGCGCTTTACTCGTTCCAACGGCATCACCGAAGGCTTTCACAACAAGATGGAGACCATTAGCAGGCAGGCGTACGGATTCCGCAACTTCGACAATTACCGGCAACGAGTGCAGGTGCTCTGTGGTTAACTGGTCTTCTTGGGATCGGGGCTGCCCCCGTTTTTGGCGTAGAGCCCATCCGGGTCGGAGTGGGGTCAACGGAGAACCCTGTTTGGACCCTGCTGCGGTGATGGGAAAGTATTTGAAAAAATTGGTCGGGGCGAGAGGATTCGAACCTCCGACCTCCTGGTCCCGAACCAGGCGCTCTAGCCAGGCTGAGCCACGCCCCGATTTCTTGGCTGGTTGGCTGAGCTTTCGCTCAACCTCAACCAGTCTACCACATTGCCTAGAAAGGCGGCTTGAATCGCGTAATCTCGTAGCGGCGCGGGTCCAGGCCGCGCGATGCGAGATCGCGGATGCAGTCCTCCGCCGTCTCGGCGACCGCCTCGATCCTTCGCAGAGGCCTCGATTCCGGCGTGTAAACCTCAATCGCGACGAACTGGCCGGCGAGCGCGATCGCTTCCGCCAGGCTGAGGCGCTCCGGCTCGCGCCCGATCACCTTGGCCGGGTCCAAACGGGATGCAAACACCATCACGGAAATTGTAGCAGGCGGCTCAGAACTTCTTCAGTTCGGTCACCAGCGCGGCCATGCCGCGGCGACGGTACAGATCGGCCAGGCGCTGCTCTTCGGCGGAAGGCGCCACCACGGAGCGCAACCGCGGCTCATCCAACGCGGTGCGGGCGGGAATCCACATGGTTCCGTCGGTGAACTCCACCTGGCTAACGAAACCCGTCATGCCGTCGATGGCGACCGGCTGGCCGGCCTGCCGCGTGAAGCGCAGCGCGGCATCCTCGCCCACCTCGGCCCTAGCACCCGGCGCGAGCGTCAGGCCCGAGTTGGCGGCGGGCACCGAACCGGCCAGGAACTCGCGGCCGTCGCGGTCCTTGATGATCCATCCGATCTCGAAATAACGCACCGGACGGTCGGACCGGTTCCGCACCTCGATACGCGGCCCGCGGGCCTCCCCGCCGGCCACCGTGGCCAGTCCGTTGACCGGCTCCACGGGTGAACCTGGAATCTGCAGAAACGCGAAGTTGTACTGCCGCTCCTGAGCGGCCACAGCCGTCGCACGCCCACGCCGGATCACCTGCACATCCAGCCTCGGACGATCCGCCAGCCGGTCGATGCTATCCACAATCGCCTCGCGCAACCCGCTCTCGCCGCGCGCCTCCAGCACGGATTTGAAGTAGCGCCGATCCCGCCGAGCCTCCAGTTCCCAGGCCGTCATCGAACGGCGGGAATTGAGGCGGTTCGGGCCATAGAACGAGAGATCCTCGAACAGCACGCCGTCGAGTGAAACCTGAGCCAGCGGTCCGCCACCGGCCAGCAGCGGACGCAACAGGCGCAGATCGACGCGTATGGGAAACGTCTCGCCGGGCCGCACGTCCAGGCTGGGAACAGCCACCGAGCCCTTACCGCCCGGAGTGACTTCCTGGGCCTGCACCAGCAGCGTGACGCCGCGAATGCGGTGCTGGCTCGAGTTGCGCAGCGTCAGCGAAGTGTGAAGGTCAAGTACGAGCGCGCCGCCCCTCGCGTCGGTGCGGGATTCTCCCCACCCGGCCGAAACAACCGCGACGGGCGAATCGGCTGGGAAATTCACTTTGAGCGAACTGGCCGTCGATGGCGCATCCTGCGCCGAAGCGGCAAGCACGCCGCCCAGCAGCGCCATCGCCCACTTATTGCGCGTAGACATGGCTGATGGTCACCTGGCCCGTTTCTTGGTCCACGTATCGGGCTCCGGCGGCCTCTCCTCTCACCGAAAAGACAACGTCCTCAGTTCGCGGCTGCAACAATGTGAAGCCGCGGCCGTTCCGCTCGACTCCGATTCCGGCTGAGCTCGCCTGCACGACGAAATCCGGCGGCGCCGGCGTAAGCGGCGGATGCAGACTCTGCAGAATCCAACCGGCGATAACAAACAGCAGCACGGGCAAAACGAGGGCGGGCGTGCGCCACCCACCTCGCTGTGGCGCAGGCTGCACCACGGTGGTTTCCACGCAGCGCCCGGCCGCCACACCAAGCCGGATGTTGGCTTTCATCTCGGCGGCCATCGCGTCCCAATCCACTCCGGGCGGCAGTTCCCGCTCGCAACCGGCTACGAATTGCCTGACGCCCCTGAATTCCTCGACGAGCCGGCTGCACCGGCGGCAGCCGCGAAGATGGAGTGCGATACGGAAGCGTGACGGCAGACTCAGATCCTTCCCGGCAAACAGAGCCAGATTCGTATCCGTCGGATGTGTCACGACTTCCTCCTCGCCATGTAACGGCGAAACTTCACCCTGGCGTTGGCGATGTGCGAACGCACGGTCGCCTTGGAACAGTTCAGATGGCGGGCCACCTCTTCGGCGGGCAGCCCCTCGACGTCGCGCAGCAGCAGCGCCGCGCGTTCGCGCTCTGTCAGCGCTTCGAGGCCGTTCTCGAGGAAGGTCTGGCGTTCGGCGCGGAGCAGAAGTTGTTCCGGACTCTCATGCGGAGAGCTTGCGATCGGTTCGGGAATGCCCTCGATCTCGCAGAAGTTCACGCGGCCATGGCGGCGCAGGTGATCGATCGCCGTATTCGTGGCGATTCGAGAGAGCCAGTGGGCGGCTTTGCCGGCGTCCTTGAGTTGGTCCTGCCGCTGGAGCGCCTTGATGAAGACCTCCTGCGTGAGGTCCTGCGCGTCGGCGACATTGCCCAGCATGCGGTAAATGAGCAGGAAGATCCGCCGCATGTTGTCGGAAATAAAGCGGTTCTGCCACTCTGACGTGTTTTCAAGGATCGGCTCAACGGTTTCGCTCATAACGGAGATTGGAACGGTAACCATGCGCCTACAATTGGATGACGCCGACGACCTTCAGAACGTGGAGCAGGAACTTGGGAAACGTGGGTGGCCAAGGAAAATATCCTTAAGAGAACGCAATTTAGAATCCATCCACGCATTTAATAGCGCTATCCTGATTATATGAAACCAGTTGCCGTCATCGGGGCCGGCAAAACTCAGTTCGGGGCTTTTCCGGATCGCGACCTTCGCTCCCTGGCGGCGGAGGCGGGCCGCAAATGCCTGGAAAACGGGCACGCAAAGCCCTCCATGGTAGATGCTTTTTTTCTTGGCAATTTCGCCGGGCCGTCGTTTGTAGGGCAGAATCACCTGGCCCCCTACGCCGGAGCAGCCCTCGGAATCACCGGAGTGCCGGCGACGCGGATAGAAGCGGCTTGTGCGTCGGGCGGTTCGGCCTTCTTCCACGCCGTTTCGAGCGTAGCGGCCGGGCTGTACGACCTCGTGCTGGTGGTTGGAGTAGAGAAGATGACCTCCCAGCCGACGCCGCGCGTCGCGGAGATCCTCGCGGGAGCGGGAGACGTCGCGGGAGAAGGGAAGGCCGGGGCGACTTTCCCCGCGCTGTTCGCGATGATCGCCCGCCGCCACATGTACCAGTACGGCACGCGGCGCGAGGACCTGGCCGCGGTTGCGGTGAAGAATCACGCGAACGGTGCGAAGAACCCCTACGCGCACATGCGCAAGGTGATCACGCCGGAACAGGCGCTGGCCGGAAAAACCGTCTCCGACCCCTTGACGGTGTTCGACTGCTCGCTCGTGAGCGACGGCGCGGCCGCGGTTCTCGTCGCCCCGCTCGAGCGCGCTTCCGAGTTCACCTCGAAGCCCGTGCTGGTAGCCGGCATAGCCCAGACTTCCGACCATGTGGCGCTCGAAGAAAAGGAAGATATCACTACCTTCCCAGCCGTGCGGAAGGCGGCTGAAAAGGCCTACAAAATGGCCGGCGCCGGCCCCACGGACATAGAGTTCGCGGAAGTGCACGATTGCTTCACCATCGCGGAACTTATCGCGATCGAGGACCTGGGTTTCACGAAGCCCGGCCAGGGTGGCCCGTATACCTTCCAGGGCTGCACTCTCGTCACGGGCCCAAAGCCCGTGAACGCCAGCGGAGGCCTCAAGGCCAAGGGACACCCGGTGGGCGCAACCGGCGTCGCGCAGATCTGCGACGTGGTCGCCCAAGTTCGCGGGGAGGCGGGCGAATTGCAGCTACCCCGGCATTCGCTCGGCCTCGCGCAGAACCTCGGCGGTTCGGGAGCCACCGCCGTGGTCACGATTCTGAGGGCGGCATGAAAGTCTACACCGAAACTGTTGTATACTCGGCACCCGAGGCGTTTGTGAAGGATGCCCCGTATCAGATCGCTGTCATCGATCGCGACGGCGGCGGGCGGGTGACCGGCCGCATCCTGGGCGAGCGCGTGACGATTGGCGACGAGGTCGAACTGATCGAGTCGCGAGACGGAGTTCCCTATTTCGGAAAGGTGTCGCGGGCGTAACCGCGCGGGCGCGGCACGGAGACACAGAAACCCACATATGAAACTTGCTGAACGAATGAACAGGATCGGTGTGGAAACCGCCTTTGACGTGCTCGTACAGGCACGGCGGCTGGAAGCCGAAGGCCGCAGCGTGGTCCACCTGGAGATCGGCGAACCGGATTTCGACACGCCACGCCACATCGTGGAAGCCGCGCACCGCGCGCTCGACGAAGGCTGGACGCATTACGGCCCCACGCAGGGCTATCCGGACCTGCGCGAGGCCATCGCCTCTTACATATGCCGTACACGCGGCGTTCCGGTGGGCGCGCAAAACGTGGCCGTGGTGCCGGGCGGCAAGCCGATCATCTTTTTCGCACTCCTGGCGCTTATCGAACCCGGCGATGAAGTGATCTACCCCAACCCCGGGTTCCCGATCTACGAATCCATGATCCGCTACGCCGGCGGGGTGCCCGTGCCGATGCCGCTGGTGGAAAGCCGCGGCTTCTCGTTCGATCTCGACCTGTTGCGCGAGAAGATCGGCGCGAAGACAAAAGTGCTGATTCTCAATTCGCCCCAGAATCCCACGGGCGGTATTATTCCCGCCGAAGATGTGGAAGCCATCGCCGGGCTCGTGCGCGACCGCGACATGATGGTGCTTTCCGACGAGATTTACTCCCGCATCGTCTACGACGCGCCGGCGGTCTCAATCGCGACGTTCCCGGGCATGCTAGAGAAAACCATCGTCCTCGACGGATTCTCGAAAACGTACGCGATGACTGGATGGCGCATCGGCTACGGCGTGATGCCGGAATGGCTGGTAGACGCGGTGAACAAGCTGATGGTGAACTCGAACTCGTGCACCGCGAGTTTCACGCAGCGCGCCGCCGTCGCCGCGCTCACCGGCCCGCAAGACGCGGTGAACCGGATGGTGGCCGAGTTCCGGCGCCGCCGCGACGCTTTTTGCGCCGGGCTGAACACGCTGCCGGGCTTCCGCTGCGCCCTGCCGGGCGGAGCTTTTTACGCGTACGCCAATATCGAGGGTACCGGCATCCCGGCGAAGCAGTTGGCGGATCGCCTTCTGCATAGTGCCGGGGTGGCCTGTCTCAGCGGGACCGCGTTCGGTATGTATGGCGATGGCTACTTGCGCTTCAGCTACGCGAACTCGTACGAAAACCTGATGGAAGCCGTCGAGCGCATCCGGGCTGAACTCGCCTGCTAGTAAAGAGGAAGCTACTTCTTCTTCGACTTTACGGCTTCCTTAAGGTGTTTGGCGCAGGCTTCAGCGGAGCTTTGTTTTCCATGCGCCGAACTGGCTTTGTGGACGGAATAAGCGAAAACGACCTCACTCGACTTTGTGTCGGTGAGCTTGATGCTTGCCTGTTCCGTTGAACGCCAGTCGAGCATAATGATTTTCTTTGCCTTGTTGGCCTTCTGGCTTTCCGCAGAGCCGGAGAGTTCATAATCGGCAGCGTCTCGCTGCTCGACAATCGTTATCGGTACTTTCTTTTTGTCGAGCGCTGCCTTCAAATAGGTTTCGAAACCGTCCATGGGAGCGATGAAGACCTTCGAACCTTCCGGAATGGTCCGATCAGCGGCAAGTGCAGCGGAATATGCAGCTACAGCAATCAGGGCTATGCGTACGATTCGATTCAGCATGGCAACCTCAGTTCAGTTCGATCTTCTCTTTGATGTGCTTCGCGCATGACTCAGCCGCGCTCTGCCTGCCTCGGGCTGAATTGCTCTTGTGTACCGCATATGCAAAGACCACCTCGTCGGTCTTCAGATTCACGATCTTTATGCCAGCTTGCTCCTTAGAAGCAGTGGACCCCAGGAAGAGCATTTTGGCCCACCCGGCCTTTTCCGTCTCCGCGACACCGGAGATTTCGAAATCGGCCTTTTCCCGCACGGTTACAACCACAACCTGCACGCTTTTCTTCTGAATCGCGGCTGCGAGATAATTCTCGAATCCGCCTTCCACGGGAGCAATAAAGACCTTCGCCCCGCGCGGAATGGACCTATCCAGCGCGGGCCTGGGATTCTGGCAAAATGCAAGCTGAGCATGTGCGAGCGTCAGCAAAATGGCGCAACAGAGGAATGTTCTGGGCAACATGGTAGTCCAATCTGGCGTTAGTTTCAGCCCCCAATCATACACCAACCAAGGCTTCTGGATTTAGCATTTTTCATTGATCTTTCAGGCCAAACGTGGCCCACTCTCCACGATCCACGTTCTACGATCTCTTATATGAGAGTTGCCGGGATCATGAGCGGAACGTCGCTCGACGGGATCGATGTCGCCATCGTGGATATCAGCGGGCTGCATCGAATCTCGACGGTGGCGTTCCGCACCACACCTTACGCGCGAAGCGTGCGGGACGCGCTGCTTTGCGTCTCGAACGCCAACACCCACACGGCTATGATTTCCCGGCTGAATTTTGCGCTCGGTGAACTCTACGCGCGGGCCGTGCTCAATACCTGCAAACGGACGGGAGTCCCGGTCGAGAGCATCGAACTGATCGGCTGCCACGGCCAGACCATCTACCATGAAGGCGAACCCGCGCCGTTTCTCGGCATGGCCGTTCCGAACACGATGCAGATCGGCGAAGCGGCGGTGCTGGCCGAGCGCACGGGCATTGCCGTGGTGTCCGATTTCCGCCCGCGCGATATCGCAGCGGGCGGGCGCGGCGCGCCGCTCGTGCCCTATGTAGACTACCTGCTGTACCGAAGCCGCAGCCGGGGGCGCGTCGCCCTGAATATCGGCGGGATCGCCAACATCACTGCTATTCCTGCCGGAGCGCAACCCGAGGATGTGATCGCCTTCGATACCGGCCCGGGCAACATGGTGATCGACGCCCTGGTCGCGGAATCGACGCGCGGCAAACTCAGATTTGACCGGGGCGGCCGGATTGCGCGGCAGGGCCGGGTCAATCGCGGTCTTCTCGACGAGTTGCTGGATCAGCCTTACTATCGTGCCGCGCCGCCCAAGTCGGCCGGTCGCGAGCAGTACGGCGCGGCGTTCGTCGAACGGCTGCTTGCGACAGGTCTGGCGCTGCCCGACCTGGTCGCCACAGCCACCGCTCTGACGGCGGCTTCCATCGCCGCGGGTATCGAACGGTTCGTGCGCCCGCGCATGCGGATGGACGAGTTGATCGTTTCGGGCGGCGGCGCGCACAACCCGGTCATCATGGCGCACCTGGCAGCGTTTCTGCCCCACACGGCGCTGGCCCGGTCTTCGGATTTCGGCATTGACGTGGATGGCAAGGAGGCTGTCGCCTTCGCGGTGCTGGCGTATGAGACCTGGCGCGGGCATCCGGCGAACCTGCCCAGCGCCACGGGAGCGCGGCGCGGGGTGATTCTCGGAAAACTGAGTCTCCAGCCCGCTCGATGAAACAAATTGCACCGCGCGTCCGTACTTCATTTGGAGAACGTCATGTATTGCACACGATGCGGGCACGAGATGAAAGAGGGCGACCTGTTTTGCGCGAAGTGCGGTCAAAGCACGCGGCCGGGCTACAAGCCGGCCGGTACTCACCCAGTGCTGAGCCGCCCGGTCGAGGAGAAGAAGATCGGCGGCGTTTGCGCGGGCTTCGCCCGATATTTTGACGTGGATCCGACGCTGATGCGGATTCTCTGGCTGGCCGGGTTCGTCATCAGCGGCGGTCTGCTCTTGCTGGTCTATCTCGCTGCCTGGATCCTCATGCCGAAGGACGAAACGCGGACAGGCAATCAGGTTCCCGTGCGCGCCTAGTGTTCCACTCACTAGAGCCAGTATTCCCAGCGTCCAGTCAGGAGTACGTAGGCCGCCAGCGCGCCGTTCGTTACCGCGTGGGCCAGTATGCAGTCTGCGAGGCTGCGCGTGCGAACCATCCACCAGTTATAGATAGCGCCGGCTGCCAGGCCGACCTCCCAATATGCGCCGTGCTCGGAGGCAAAAAGGGCCGCGGTGATCCAGAAAGCCTGCGCCGACCAGGTTCCCAGCGGCACCTTTTGGAACTCCGGATTGATGAGCCAGCGCATGAGCCAGGCCCGCCAGAACAGCTCCTCCACGATTGGAACGAGAAGCACCGATCCGCTCACGCGAAAGTACACCAACAGGGCCCGGTTGCCGGGGTCCGGATGGACGGCCGCCGCCCTGCCCGTTATGGAATTGCTGAACAGCCAATGATCCCGGTAGCCCGGCCAGAGCACATCGGGACCTATCCAGACGGCGAACACAGCCAAACCCACCAACACGCTCCCCAGCGGAACGGATGCCCTCAATTTCACCAGTTGGCGGGAGCAGAGGACCAGCGCGGCGGTCACCGCGATTGTTCGTAAGCTATACGCGTAGCCGGGGTCGAGATGGAAAAGGCCGCCCGCCCCGAGCAGAGCCATGAGTACAGCGAACGGCGCCGCATAGCGCCACGACTTCTCGTATTTCTGCACGGCTGGTTGCGGCAGGTTAGCCGAGTTTATCCATCAGCGCTTTGATCTTCTCCGCCTCGCCGGGCGCCGGCTTCAGTTGCAGCGCGGTCTGGAGCTCTTTGCGTGCCTGCACCTTGTCTCCCCTCTGGTAAAGCGCCATGCCCAGGTGATACCGGAACGTGGATACCTCGGGTTTCCTGTTCACCAGGTCACGGAAGATCGACACCGCGTTATCGCTGAGGTTCTTCTTGATGTAGATCCAGCCCAGCGTGTCGGCCACGTTGATGTCCGCGGGCAATTTCTGCTTCGCTCGTTCGGCGAGCGCAAGCGCCTTATCCAGGTCGCCGCCCGTTTCCGCCATCATGTACGCGAGATTGTTGAGCGCTATGGCGTTGTCCGGCTGCAATTTCAGAATCTGTTCGTAAATCGGGCGTGCCTGGTCGGGTTGCCCGCTGCCCTCCAGCAGGAGCGCAAGTTGAAGATGGGGCTGGACGTCGTTGGGCAGGATCTCCCTGGCCTTGCGGAAGGCTTCCACCGCGGCTTTCGTGTCGCCCTTCCGGCGATAGGATTCACCCAGACGGACATAAACGCCTCCGTCGTCCGGCTGCTTCTGTATCAACGCCTGGTAGTTCTGGATCGCGAGGTCGTACTTTCCGGCGCGGAACGCAAGGTTGCCCAACGCGATCCGAATCTGAACGGCATCGGGCCTCTTGTTGAGTTCGGTTTCGAGAACCTGGACGGCCTTGTCGTATTGGCCCTGCCCGGCATACGTCTCGCTCAGCCCCATCAGGCCGCGCAGGTCCTGGGGATTGGACTGGTAGAGCTTGCTGAACGTGCTCTCGGCTTCCTTGTAATTCTTGTCGGCCAAAGCGAGCAACCCGAGCTGCACGAATGCTTCACGCGCGGCGGGGTACTCTTTCGTGATGGCGGATAGCTCCGTGCGGGCCTGGTCTCTGTTCCCGACCGCCGCCAGCGCGCTCGTTCGAATCAGTCGCGCGGGAACGTTGCGGGGATCGATCTTCAGCACTTCGTCCGCGTTCTGAAGCGCCTTCCCGTAATCTCCCTTGGCGGCATTCAGCGTCGCGAGACCGAGCCTGGGAGGGATGTAATCCGCTTTCAGCCTGGCCGATTCCTGGAACTGCACTCTGGCCTGCTCCAGGTCTCCCTTCGCGGTCAGCGCGCGTCCCAGATTGAAGCGCACTACGTGGTTGCCCGGGGACCTGCTCACCAGCGACTGGAGGTCGTTAACCGCCGCCTGCACCTGCTTCGGATCGCCAGTCTGCACGAGCAGCGCTGCCCGCATCGCCTGAGCCTGCTCGTCCTTCGCGTCACTCTTCAGCACCTCTTCAAGGATCTTGATGGCTTCTGCGTCCTTGCGCTGGACGGAAAGGACTTCGGCTACGCGCTTCAGGTAGTCGTTTCTGTCATTCGGTTCCCCGTCCGCGCCGGCCCGGAACTCGCGGATGGCGCTGTCGTAGTCGCGCAGCGCTCGATAAAACAGGCCGGCAGCCTTATAGCCACCTGTGAACTCCTTCGACGCCAGCCTGTCGAGGACGCTCTTCATCTCCGGTTGACGCTTCTGGTAGTAATAGTGGGTGGCGAGTTGAATCATGAAGCTGCTGTCCTTCGGGTTATTGGCCACCTTCTGCTTCAGAATCTGCTCGCCCTCCTCCGGCCGGTTGTTGCGCATCGCGTGCAGGTAAAGGAGGTCGTAAATGGGACCGAAGGTCTTGTCCTTCGCAATCATCTCTTTTGAAATCTTCTCGGCCTCGGCTGCCTGGCCTGCGGCGTAGAGCGACTGTGCGAGCGGGAGTACGATCTCGGGCTTGAACGGCGTCACTGTGTTCGCCTGACGGAACGAGGCGATCGCTTCGGGCAACTGGTTCCGCGTCAGATCGAGGTACCCCTTCAGGCGCAACCCGCGTGCCGAGTTCGGATTGAGGTTCAGAATCCTTTTGGATTGCTCCTCGATCGTTGCGGTAATCTCCGGGCGGTGCCGTGTGGGTGTGTCTGGAGCGATGTACGAGAACAGGTAGAGATCGCCCAACTCGGCGCGGGCGTCGGCTTCGATTGCGGCGCTGGGTTTTGTGTCGAGAGCTCTGCGCAAATCCTTTTCGGCGTCATTCGGGCGCCCCATCCGCAACTCGGCCAACGCCACCCGGTAGTACGCCTCGCTGTACTTGGGGTCCTTCTTCAGGGCGTTCCGGTACATGATGTAGGCTTCCTTATACTTGCCTTTCTCGAAGTACCGGTTGCCGTTCTGGAGATACTTCACCTTGACTACGTTGGGGTCCCGGCTACAGGACACCGCCATAGTGACCGACAGCAGAACCAGGGCATAGCAGCACAGCCTGACGCAGTTCCTCATGATTGATTCCTATGTCATCACAAATCGGCACGGGCGCGCAATGGATTGGTGGCGCCCGGGAGAAACAAGTAACGGGTACTAAATGCCTCATTTAACACAAGTTACTTAAGAGCCTCCAGCAACTCTCCGGTCTGCCGGAGCAAGGCCAGCCGCGCCTTGGCCAGATTCGCCCGGGCGTCATACAACGAAATCCACTTGTCCGTTTCCGCCACGCGCGCCTCTTCCACCTGGCGCAGTGGCGAGCGCCCTTCCTGCATCTGGGCCAGCACAACGGAGACATTGTCGCGGGCGGTATCCAGGTCGGCTCGGGCGATCTCCAGCGCCGTCTGTGCGAGTTGCGCGTCATCGTAAGCCCGGCGGGTATCCAGATCGATGCGCTGGCGCAGAACGCGATATTGAGTTCTTAACTGCGCCGCCTCAGCCTCCGCCTGAGCGGTGGCGGCGGCGACGGCCGGCCCGTTCAGGATCGGCACCACCACGGAAACCCCGAGTTGCCCGTTGTTGCGCTGGAACGACTTAAAGAACTGGTTGTAATTGTTGTACTCCGCCAGAAGAGCGTATTGCGCCACAAGGTTGAATTTGGGCAGCCGTTCGGCCCGGGCCGCCTGCACGTCGTAGCCTTTTGCAAGCATTCTGGCTTGCAGCGCCCTCAGTTCGCGGTTGTCGTCCAGCGCCTTCTTCACCGCCTCATCCGCGGATTCGGGGCCCTGGTAACGCGAGGTTTCGATGTCGGAATCCGCCGCGCGCACCTCCCCGGCCGGGTCGAGGCCCAGCACCATGGCCAGAGCCGATCCCGCATTCCGCATGTTGGCCTCCAGCACCCGGCCGCGGTACCGTGCTCGCGCGACGTTCAGCTCGGCACGCTTGAGTTCGACCGGCAGGTCCCTGCCTTCGCCCACGCGCGCGCGAACCGTCTCCAGCACCGCCTCGAACGCCTTCGCCTCCGGTCCCACCACGGCGGTCATCTGCGCCGCCCTCTGCGCCTCCACGTACAGTTCCACTGTGCGATAGACCACGTCGCGCTGCTTTGCCGCCGCATCGAATGCGGCGCCTCGCAAATTCTCCTTCGCGGCCGCGACGCGGTAGCTCTGGGGTCTGTTGAACACGGACCCGACCGCACTCGTCTGGAAAATCGACGGCGTCGCTCCTTCGATGCTCATCGGGAAGCCGCTGCTGTACGCCAATCCGCTTCCGGCGAACAGCTTGGGGATGAAAGGATCGCGGGCCAGCTTCACGGCCTGTTCCGCTTTCACTTCATCGAGCCGGGCGAGCAGCACGTCCGGACTCTGTTTGAGCGCCAAATCCACAGCCTGGCGCAGCGTCAGGGTACGCACATCGGCGGCGCAGGCGCATGCACCCAAAAACACAAGAATGCCTAGTACACGCATAGCTTCAGCTTAGACCAGACCGGTGCGAGGCAGTCGTGCCACCCTTCGGCGCGGAACCCCAGTACGCCCAGGCCCAAGCGCCGAAGGTCAGGTCACTCCTGCCGCAACGCCACGATCGGTTCAATCCTCATTGCGCGTCGCGCGGGGAAGCAGCAGGCCGCGACGGCGACAGCGATCAGCAGTAACGACACCACAATAAAGGTCAATGGATCCGTGGGGGTGACACCGAACAGCAGACTGGAGCCCGCCTGACCCAGCCACAGTGCTCCAAGCAGTCCGAGCATCAATCCGGTCAGGCTTAGTTTCAGTCCCTCACCGAGAACCATGCGGAAAATCTCCCCGGCCTCCGCGCCTACAGCCATGCGGATTCCGATCTCCTGCGTGCGCGTTGCGATGGAATACTGGATGAGCCCGTAGATCCCGACAGCGGCCATCAGCAGCGCCACGATGGAGAAGCCGGTCAGCAGAAAGGTCTGAAAACGACGCTGCGCGAGGTAGGTTCCGAGCAGCTGTTCCAAAGGCGCTACTCCATAGACCGGCGCATTCTTCTCCACTCGACCCACGGCCGCCCGAAGTGCCCCGGCCATCGCCGCCGGATTGTCCGACGAGGTCCGTATGAAAAGGTCCACGGCGCGCGGAGGAGGACTCTGTGTGAGCGAGACGAACATCTGCGGGAACGGTTCGCGCTCCAGCCCCTGCCGCCGCATGTCGCCCACGACGCCCACGACTGTGTACCAGGGGTGGGCGGAATCGCGCGGGCCCAACTTGAACCTTCTGCCGACTGGATTGTGCCCCGGCCACGAGCGCCGAGCCATTGCATCATTGATGATCGCGACCGGCGGAGCATCCGGCCCATCCGCTATCGAAAAGAAGCGGCCTCGGAGCAGCGGCGTCCCGACGGCTTTGAAGAAATCCGCGCTGACCTCGTCTCCAACGAACCGCAGGCGCTCGGATACCGCTCCGTCGTCCCGTTCGACAGTGACGACCTGTTCCCTGCTGTTAGTAATGAACAGATCGCCGATGATACCGGCGTTCTCCACACCCGGAACCGCCTGAATCGTTTCGAGCACGCGGCGGTAAAGGCCGGCCCGTTGCGCGAGGATGCTGAAGGTCGGCGGAGCGGAGAGCTCCATCACAAGAACCCGCTCAGGCCTGAATCCCGGATCAATGCTGTTCACGTACCACCAGCTTCGGACGAGCAAGCCAGCGCCTGCGAGCAGGACGATCGCGAGCGCAAAATCCGCCACCACGAGCGCGCCACGGATTCGACGGGTGGCCGCTCCGGCCGAGACACTTCTGCCACCCTCCTCGCCGAAGGGACGCAGGTCGCGGCGCACCGTCGCAATCGCGGGCGGCAGTCCCACCAGAATTCCCGCGACTACAGAGATGGCCAAGGCCCAACCGAGGACGCGGAGATCGAGGCTTACTTCATGCAGACGCGGCAAGTTGCCAGGGCCAAAGGCGCGGACGAGGCGAATGCCTACTGAGGCGAGCAGTGTTCCAATCAGTCCCGAGACGGCGGCGAGCAGGACGCCTTCGGTAAGCAGTTGTCGCATGATCCGTCCAACACTCGCTCCAAGCGACGCGCGAAGAGCCATCTCTCGCGCGCGGGCGACGCTGCGCGCCAATGAGAGGCTTGTAACGTTGGCGGCGGCGATTAGGAGCACGCAAAATACGGTGCCGCCGAGCACCCACAATGCCAATCGCGATTGGGGTCCGACCATGTAGAGACCCAATGGGACGACGCTTACGCCCCGGTTCCTTTCGGCCGCCGGCAACTGATCATTGAGGCGGCGGGCGACTGCGCTCATCTCCGCCTGGGCCTGGTCGAACGTCACAGTCGGTTGAAGTCGTCCGACGACGAACCACGTTTCTGGGCCGCGCACGGTCCGGTGGCTCGTGTGCGGCTCCCACACGTCTGCATCGAGCCTCGCGATTTGGAAATCAGCAGGGAGGATGCCGATGACCTGGCAAGGAAAGCCATCCAGCACAAGGGTGGCACCAAGCGCATCGTGCGAGCCTCCGAATCGCGCTTGCCAGAAGCGATGACTGATCAGGACCAGCCGTTGCCGCTGCTCGGCTTCTTCGGTCGAAAAGCTGCGTCCCAGAACGGGCCGGACACCGAGGAGTGGAAGCAGATTGGGGGAGATGCTCGCTCCGACGATCTGCTCCACACCGTCAGCTCCAGTCAGCATCGTGGACACGGCATCGAAGGTGGCCATATCCGCGAAGCTCTGACTGTGACTCCGCCACTGTTCGACATCCCAAAGTGCCGATCTGCCCTCGCGAAGCTGCTGGGTCGGATCTTCGGTCCACAACATCGCCAATTGTTCCGGCGAGCGATACGGAAGGGGCCGGAGCAGAACGGCATTCAGGACGCTGAACATTGCAGTGTTAGCGCCAATCGCCAGCGCCAGCACCGCTACCGCGGTCATCGTGAATCCAGGGCTCTTTCGGAGAGTCCGCACCGCATAGCGTACGTCCTGCGCCGTCGTTTCGACCAGCGCAAACGTCCTTCGTTCACGGTACGTTTCCTTCATGGGCTCCAGGCCTCCGAAGCTGCGCATCGCCGCATATCGAGCCTGTGCTGGATTCATGCCAGCTTTGAGGTTGTCCTCAATTTGCATCTCCAGGTGAAATCGAACTTCCTCATCCAGTTCGCGCTCCAGCCGTTTGTGTTCAAACAGCCCACGCAGCCGAGCGGCAACCACGGTGGCCCAACTCATCCGCGCTCCTCCGTCAAGCTTGTCGGGTCAAAGCCAAGGAAGCGTTCAATCGTTGACGACATGCGCCTCCAATCTTCGGCTTCCTTGGCGAGTTGTCTCCGCCCGGCAGCGGTAATGGAGTAGAATTTCGCCCTACGGTTCTTCTCCGAAGCCCCCCACTTGGAGGAAATCCATCCTTCCTGCTCCATGCGCAACAGAGCCGGATAGAGGGTGCCCTGGTTGAGTTGCAGCACGTCTTTGCTGATCTGCTCGATCCGGCGCGCAATGCCGTAACCGTGCAGCGGTCCGAGTGCCTCCAGCGTGCGTAGAACGAGGAGAATCAGCGTGCCCTGCAGAACATCCGCCTTATCTGGACAGTTATCGTTCATTAGGCAACCTACAGGAAGAGTATACACCGATGTTCCTGTAGGTTGTCAACAGAGAAAGAGGGATCATCCCTTGTGTTGGCAGGGCGGGGTCACCCGACTCGTACGAGTGGTGCCGAGAGACGCTGTCCAGAAGCCTGGTTCCGGAAAGTTGCGAAACGGCTCTCGAACACGGTTCGGGGTTCTAAATGCGTCCAGTGTGGGGAATCCGAAAACGAAAGCAAGGGGCACACCAACAAGCCACCCGTGAGAATGCCAGCCGCGCGAGCGCACTCTTATTTCATATGGACAGTCGCATGGAGGCCGCGAGGAGCGGCCCGGCCAAGGCCTACGACGCCATCGTGCGTTTCCTTGAGCGCGGAAGGGAACCCGCCCTGCTCGAGCCGGGGGAGATGCAGTTCGCGCTGAGGCCGGACTGCTATAAGCTCGATTGGCGCAACGGCCGGTTGACGATCCAGGTCTGGGACGAGCGCCGGAACCTGGCGCGGCGGGTAGTCGGTGTGGGTGAGGAGCGAACCGGAAAGCTCGAGCTTACGATCGAGCGTTTTGGGAAGCAGCAAGGCCGCATATACCTCGTCGAAACGGGAAGGGGGCGGGCCAGAGTCGAGCGTTTGAGCTCGCGGCTCGTCTTTCGGGAGCAATTCCGGCGATCGCTCTCGCGGCAATTTCCGGATTGGAAAATCGCGGAACTCAGTACGGACGCCAATCTCGAGGACAGCCTCTCACCCTCTTACCCGAGAGCGCTTCTGAAGAGAGGCAGTACGGGAATTGCGGCCATGGGCGCGCCGCCGGAGCCGGGTGCCGCCGCCGCGTGCCTGACCTTCGCGCTCATCTGGCTGGATTATCTGCGCCGGCGAGAGCCGCGGATGACCATCGAAAGCCTCGCGCTGTTTCTGCCGGAATCCGAGGCGCGCCAGGCGTGCCACCGCCTGCCGTTCCTGGACCCGAAGGCCGTCAGATCGCAGGCCTACGTGTACTCGGAGCAGGGCTACGAGGAATGGATCGATCCGCGAGACTATGGCAACCTCGATACCCGCCTGGAGCCGTGCGCCACGCTGTCTCCCACGCTTCCGCAACAGGTGGCCGAATGGGTGGAGCGCCTCCGGGCGATCCCCAATGTCGAAGTGGCATCCAGGGCCGACGGTGCAACCAGCCTCCGGGTACACGGCCTGGAGTTCGCCAGAGCCGGCCGGAACGGAATGCTGTTCGGGTTGGACAAAAAGGCCAAAGCGACTTCGTCCAATATGGCGGAAATCGAGAGGCTCGCCAGAGAGATCGGCCGGCTGCGGTCGCCATCCGCCGCCGATCGTGAGAACCCGCTCTACCGCCGGCATCCTGAGGCATGGCTCGAAGCCGAAGTGCGCACCCATTTGCAACAGGTGGATGCGTCACTATTACCGGGACAGGTCTACGGGCAGGTGCCGGCGCTTTCCGGCTGTGAGCGGGGCATCATCGACTTGCTGGCGGCGGACCAAAGCGGACGGCTTGCGGTGCTCGAACTGAAGGCATCCGAAGACATACACTTGCCGCTCCAGGCACTTGACTACTGGGTACGCGTAGTCTGGCACCTTGAACGCGGCGAATTTGGAGAATACGGGTACTTTCCGGGCCGGACGCTCGCGCGCCCCTGGCCGCGGCTTCTGTTGATCGCGCCGGCGCTCTGCTTCCATCCGAAGACAGAGACGATCCTGCGCTTCTTTGCGCCGAATATCGAGGTGGAGCGCATCGGGCTCGGCGCGGATTGGCGAAACGGCCCGAGAGTCATGTTCCGTATCCAGGGCGCCGCGCGGCCGCTGTAAGCGCGCGCTATTTGTTTTCCCTCTTTGGCGGGAAGTCCTTGAGCAATTTTTCCACGGATTTCTGAAGGTTCTTCAGATTCTTGTCTGGATCCGAGCTAGGATGGAGCGTCTTTGTCGCCGCGCCGCGCCAGACCAGACGGTGCTGGGCGGCGTCATACATGTCGAGCACCAACGACCCGACATCGACCGTGGTAACCGTAGTCTGAACCACGCCGGGCCCCCAGCCCCAGGGGTAGGTATCTCCCCACGTTTCGACTTGCTGCTGCGGCCGGACGATGGTCTGATAGGCCAGCAGAAGGCCGGGATTGGAGTCGGACCGTACGATTCCCTTCTGCGCAAGGTCCGCTTCAACCGCCTGCCTGATTTGCTGGTCCAGCAACGGGTCCGTATTGCTGGAATCCGGCATGCGGACCCAGGTGTAGGTTCGATACCTGGAAAAATCGGCGCTGCGGTCGTAGTTATACGTTACCTTCTGGGCAAAAGCGAGGCCGCTGAAGCAAAGGGCGGCCGCCAAAAGGAATCCAAGAGATTTCACACTATTCTCCCCTCTAAGTCGGATCGCAAGCCCCTGCGTGCGGTCCCCTTGATTTGATCGTAATACACCATGTAAGCTGCCTTAACTACGATGCGGATTCCTTTGCACGAAAGGCTTGACAGATTAGCGAAATGGCTGGCGCGGGAGAACGACCGGCCGCTCATCGGTTTCTACGTGGGATCGTATTTCCCGTTTCGGCGTTACGCGCACAGCGTCGAGCGGCTGCCTGAGGGTATTGTGAGGTCCGACGACGTCGTGGCGGCGGACTACCTGAGGGATACCGAACACCTGTTCGAGACGCATGAGGAGGCGGGCGGCGACATGATTTTCTCCGCGGCGCCGTTTCTCGGGATGCCGTGGCTCGAAGCGGCGCTCGGGTGCACCGTGGTGGCGGACCACGATCAGGGCTGCACACGCGCCGTGCCGCCGCCGGATTTCACCGCGAAGCCCATCATTCCGGAATTCTCCGAGAGCAATCCGTGGGTGGCCAAACTCCTCGAATTCATCCCGGCTCTGGAGCGGCAGAGCGCGGGCAGATACCCGGTCGGCGTCACCCTGATGCGCGGGATTTCCGATCTGCTCTCGGCGCTTTATGGAGGCCAGGAGTTCATATACCGGATGATTGATGCGCCGGAGGAGGTGCGCGGAGTGATTGAGCGGCTCACCGAATTCTGGATCGCGTTCGGGCGCGCGGTGCTCGGCCGTCTGCCGCTGTTCCACGGCGGCACCGGCTCGTTCTTTTACGGAATCTGGTGCCCGGGCAAGGCCATCTGGCTCCAGGAGGACGCCTCCGCGCTGCTCTCGCCCGAGCTATACGACGAGTTCATCTATCCCGCCGATTGCGCCATCGCGCGCGCTTTCGAACACACCGTGATTCACCTGCACCCGTCGCGCTTCATTCCCACGCGGCAGCTCGCCGCGAGCCCGATTTCCGCGATCGAACTGCACATCGACTACGGCGGGCCGCGAGCGGAGGACCTGCTTCCGCATTACGAAGCGATTCTGCGGACGAAGCCGCTGCTTGTATGGGGCGATGTGACGGACCGCGACCTCGACTTCCTGTTGACGCGGTTGCCGCATCGGGGGCTTGCGATTGAGCCGGTCGTTTCTTCTGCCGGGGAGGCCCGGCGAATCTGGGAGCGTGCGGCGGCGCGGTGGTGACTATCTGCCCAAGCCCACCGCGGCCGCTTTTCCGAGCACCTCGCGGTACACCGTAGCCAGGTCGCGCAGCGCGTGTGCGCCGTCGCCGGCGTAGGCTGAGCCGTGCTGCGTGACCAGCAGTGCGGGCTTCAAATCCGCCAACTTGTGCAGCAGCGTGCCGGTGTGATCGGTGTACGGCGTGACGCCCGCCAGCGGTCCGGCCTCAAGGCTCGTTAGCGCTTCCCGCGCGCGGCCCACGACGTCATCGCGCGTCACCGGTTCGCGCTCGCCGGTCTGCAGAAACAAGTCCGAGCAGAACAGCGTGCGCTGCGTTTCCTCGAACAGCACGCCTGCGTCCCAGCCGTGCGGCAGGTGCGGCGTGTGCTGAAAACGAAAACGGTACCTCCCCGTGGTCAGCACGTCGCGTTCGGTCATCACCCGTGCAGGCCGGTTCGAGAAATCGTTGACGGTCACCATCGCGCCAACCAGACCGCAGACGGGCTCGGCACCCGGAGCGATGGCAAGCCAGTGGTTGAGCGCGCCGCATTCGTCGGACTCGAAATGGCTGAAGCCAATCCAGTGTATGCGCGACGAGTCGATTATCGACGCGATGCCCTCGCGCACCTCGTTGAACATGCCGCGATATCCGGCGTGGAACAGTAATGGCTCGTCATCTCTGACAAGGAAGTGGTTGAATTCCAGGTTGAACTGCGGGACGAAGACCGACACGCGGTAGATGTCCGGCGCAACTTCGGTAACGGTTCCCATGTCCCCTCCTGACGCAACAGTGTAGCACCTTCACTCTGGAGTAACCGTCAACGTGAGGCCGTGGGCGGCCCGCACCCTGACACGCGTGCCGGCAGGCGCGTCTGCCGCGCCCGGCGCGAGTTCGGCATGCCACAACTCGCCGCGGATACGTATGTAGCCTCTGGGAGCTACATCCTCTGTGGCCGTACCGCTCTCACCTACCAGCGCCGCCGCGCCTGTGGTTGCGTTCGTTTCGTAGGCTCGGCGCAGGAAGGGAAACAGGGCGAAATCCTTGGCCACGTACGCCAGCCAAAGTCCCAGTGCAATGCGCCTGTCCAGTCCCGCCCAGCGTTCCAGTGCATACACCACAACTGCTGCCAGAAGCCATCCCGGCACCTGCAAGAGAACGTAGCGCCGAAAGACTCTCATGCGTCCCTTGCGACCATCATAGCGAGGATGCCGCACCGGCTCCCGGGGATTATTCTGAAATTAGCAGAGGGGATCCCGTCATGGCCCAGACCGTCTGGAAAGGTTATCTCACGTTCGGCTTAATTTCGGTTCCGGTGCGTCTGTTCGCAGCGGCGCGGCGGGAACACGTGGAGTTCCACATGCTGCACAACGTTTGCGGAACGCGTGTCCGCCAGCAGCTTTTCTGCCCGCATTGCGAACGAGTGGTGGAGCGCTCGGAGATTGTAAAGGGCTATCAGGAATCGAAGGACAGCTTCATCGTGGTGAGCCCGGACGAACTGAAGGCCATCGCTCCGCCCTCGGAGCGGAGCATGGACATCATCCAGTTCGTGAAATCGGAAGAGATCGATCCGCTCTACTTCGACACGTCCTACTATGCCCTGCCGGAAGACCCGGGGCGAAAGGCGTACGAACTCCTGGTGCGAACGCTCAACAAATCGGGGTACGCGGCAATCGCGAAGGTGGCGATGCACCAGCGCGAGTACACGGTGTTGATCCGCCCGCGCGCGAACGGGCTTACAATCCACAGCATTTTCTATCAGGATGAACTGAACCAGCTGGCCGAATATGGCAAACCGTCCGCGGTCGAAATCAGACCGCAGGAGGTGGAACTCGCCGAGCGGCTGGTGGAGAACCTGGCCGCGCCGTTCGAGCCTGAGAAGTTCCATGACGAATACCAGAAGCGGGTGCTCGGCCTGATTGAAGCGAAGCGCGAGGGCAAGGAAGTGCGCGAAGCGCCGCAGCCGAAGGTCGCGCCGGTCTTGGACCTGATGGAGGCGTTGCAGAGAAGCCTGTTGGCGGCGGGCAGGAAACCGCCCGAGAGAGCCGAGGAGATTCAGCCGGTCAAGGAACCGCGGAAACGGCCGGCCAGGAAGCGGGCGGCGTCCTGAAGGCAAACCGCTCCGTTGAAAATCGGTCGAGGCTGCGAGCGCCGCTTCCGATCGCGAGTGGGGCAGCCCCTCGGGCTGCGCCGGCCTCTCAGGCCGGCCGCACGCCGGCGGGCTGAGAGCCCGCCGCAGGGCACGGCCCTGCCCCACTGGGCCGGATGCGCCTTCAACGCAGCCGGTGTGGCGACCACTCTGCGGCGCGCCGGGGTCTCTGCCGCCCTGGACTTCCATTTTCATCCTTCATTGCGGCCCGGAACGGGCCATGCCCGAACTCCCTTGCGGTCGCCGCTCGGTTTCATGCCGCTGCCGAGCCGCGATCGCAAGGGAGCTACGATTTGGTAAGCCCTTCCCGCAGCTTCTCCAGCGCGGGCTCGATGCACTGGCGGGATTGCCAGAAATCCGCCCAGAGGTCTCCGGCTCTCTCCAGGCGCGCGGGCATCGTTTTGATTGTGAATCGTTCCGGTCTCAGCGTGGCGCGCAGTTCGCCGGGCGTGATGGGGGCGGACACGCAGGCGTTCGGCGTGGGGCGCACGCTGTAAACGGACGCGAGCGGCCGCGTGTAGGCGAGCTGCGAATAATCGAGCAGCACGCGGTTGTGAGGCCGCCGCTCCACGATCCTTTCGAACGTCACCTTGTCCGGCACGCGCGCCGCGGCCACTCGCGAAACAATCTCGGTGAAGCGGCTCGCCTGCTCGAAATCGTAGCCTGGTTCGAGCGGCACGAAGATGTGAAGGCCGCTCGCGCCGGAGGTCTTCAGGTACGCTTTCAGTCCGATCTCGCTCAGCACATCATTCACCGCACGTGCCACGGCCACCACGGTCGAGTAAGGAGTTTCGTCCGTGGGATCGAGGTCTACAAAGAGGTAATCCGGGTGCGTGAGGTCGTCCGCGCGGCTGGCCCAGGGATTGTGGTCGATACACCCGAGGTTCGTAAGGTAGAGCAGGCCGGCGAGGTCATTCGCCATGAAGTAGCGAACGCCCTCGACTCGCACAGTGGGCATCCACTCGGCCGCGAACTCGCCTGCGTCCTTCTGATAGAACAACTGGCCGCGCATCCCATCCGGCATGCGGCGCAGCACGAGCGGGCGTTCGCGGAGGAAGGGCAGAATCAGCGGGGCCCTCCGCAGGTAGTAGCAGAGGAGGTCGCGCTTGGTGAGGTTTTCATCGGGGAAGTAGAGCTTGTTCAGATGCGTGAATTTCAGGCGCCGGCCTTCGACATCCACCGTAACGTTCTCGGCGCTGGAGCGGCAGAGTTCGGTTTCGAGTCCAGGGACGGGCTCGGGCGCCGGTGCGGATGCCGCCGCAGCTTCGGGCATCACGCATTCGCGCGGTTCAACATCCGTGCGCAGGCCCAGAAATACGGGGGCGCGCAGATGTTTGTCCCGCGTCCACTCGGTGAACTTCACCCGCGCGACCAGCGACGGCTTCACCCAGGTGGCTTTCTCGCGCGTCTCCGGCTTTTCGGAAAACGGCGATTCCGGCGTGACCAGCTTTTCGAGCTGCGCCCAAACCTGCTCCTGTGACTTCTCATTGAAGCCGCTGCCGCAGCCGCCGACAAATCGCAGATTCGGTCCATCATAGAGGCCGGCGAGCAGCGCGCCGAATCGGCCCCGGTCACCGCGAGGCTCGGTGAAGCCCCCGACTACGGCATCCACCTCGCACGTGGATTTCAGCTTCACCCACTCCGCGCTGCGCCCGGCGATATAGCGGCTGCGGCTGCGCTTCCCGACAATCCCTTCGATCTGGCGTTCCTGTGTCAGCCGGTAGAGGTCCTCGCCCTGGCCAACGACGTGATCGGAATAACGAACGGGCTCCTCGGCCATCAGAATGCGCTTGAGGATGCGCTTCCTCTCGACGAGCGGCACGTTGCGGAGGTCGTAGCCATCGCAGTACAACACATCGAACAGGTAGAAGATGACGGGCGCTTCGGTAACCAGCGTGCGCGAGGGCCGGGCGACATTCATCCTCTGCTGCATCACGCCGAAATCCGGCCGGCCCTCGGCGTCGAGCGCCACTATCTCACCATCGACGATGGCCTGCTTCGCCGAGAGCGTCGCGGGCAGCCCCGCAAGCTCCGGAAATTGCGACGTGACGATCCGGCCGCGGCGCGAGCGCAACTCCACCTCCCCGTCGCGAACGAATGCGAGCGCGCGCATGCCGTCCCATTTGAGCTCGAACAGCCAGTCGGGGTCGGAGAACGGCTTGGTGATGAGCGTCGCCAGCATGGGTTCGAGCGATGTGGGCATCGGCGCTTCGCGCGCACCTTCAAGCCCGCCCGTAGTGCCCGCCCGCGCCGGCAGCCCTGCCTCGATTTCGCTGAGGCTCCGGCCGGAGAGCACGGACCAGTCCAGCTTTTCGACATCCCAGTTCGGGTCCGCCGCCTCGTCGCGATGCTTGATGAGCAGCCAGCTCTTCTGGTCCTTGGGATCGGTCGCGCGCCTGCCGCTGTGTACGAGCGCGAACCCGCCCCGCAGCTTGTGGCCGTGCAGCCGGAACTTCAGGTCGCCACGCGCAAGCTGCTCGGACGCGACGCTGCTGCCTTCGAGCTCATAGGTGCCGTTGTCCCACACCATCACCGTGCCCGCGCCGTAGTTGCCTTCCGGGATCACGCCCTCGAAGGCGCCGTAGTCGAGCGGGTGGTCCTCCGTCTGGACCGCAAGGCGTTTGTCGGCGGGATTGAGCGACGGGCCTTTCGGAACCGCCCAGGACGCGAGGACGCCGTTGATCTCCAGCCGCAGGTCCCAGTGCATGCGCGTGGCATCGTGCTGCTGCACAACGAACGAGTTCCCCCCGCCGCGCGCCGGCTCGGGCTGCGGTTCGGGCGTCTTCTCGAATTTCCGCTTTTTCCGGTATTCCTCGAGCGGCAAGACCGCGCCTCACTCAATTTCTTTGATGCCCCGGCGGGTCAGGACGGACCAGTCCTGTTCATCGATGTTCCAGGATGGGTCGGCGAACTCGTCGCGCCCTTTGATCAGCAGCCATCGCTTCCTTTGCCGGGGGTCGGTTTCGCGCCGGCCGGTGTTGACGAGCGCAAATCCGCCGCGCAACTTTTCACCGTCAAGCGTGAACCGCAGCTCGCCATCCGCAAGCTGCTCGGCCGCGGAGTCGTCGCCCTGAACTTCGTACGTGCCCTTGTCCCAGACCATCACCTGGCCCGCGCCGTAGTTGCCCTCGGGAATCACGCCTTCAAAATCGGCGTAGTCGAGCGGATGGTCTTCCGTCATCATTGCGAGGCGCTTGTCGCGCGGGTTCAGTGACGGGCCTTTCGGAACCGCCCAGGAAGCGAGCACACCTTCTATTTCCAGGCGGAAATCGTAGTGCAGGTGTGATGCGAGATGTTTCTGGACGACGAACCTGGCCTGCGCCGATGGTTTGTGTACGAGGCCGGCGGGCTCCGGCGTCACATCGAACTTACGCTTCTTCCGGTACTCTTCGAGTGGCATCGACTTTCACTTTAGCGATTGTGACAGCCTGATGCGCGAAGTCCTTCCACGGATCGCCGATCTTCTCGATGCGTTTGAAGACGTCGCGAATGGTGCAGCCGTCTGGCTTCAGATCGCGACGATCGAGTTCTTCCCACTCGAGCGGCACTGCCACCGGAGCGCCGGGGCGTGCCCGCACGGCGTAAGCCGGCGCCGCCGTCTGCCCGTACGAGTTGCGGTAGGTGTCGATGAACACGCGCCCACCTCGCTTGCTTATGCGCTGCTCGGTGGTCCAATGCCCGGGATCGCGTGCGGCCAGGAGATGCGCGAACTCGCGCGCCAGCGCCCTCACGCGGTCGAACGGTTCGGTGCGCTCCAGCGGCACGAGAACGTGCAGCCCCTGTGAACCGGTCGTTTTGACGAACGCGGGCAGGCCGGACTCCGCGAGCAGATCCCGCAACCCACGGGCGGCGCTCTTGACGACATCGAACTCCGCGCCCGAGGGGTCGAGGTCAAACATCATCTGATCGGGGTAGTCGATTTTATCCGCCCGGCTGAGCCAGACGTGCGGCGTGATACAGGCCTGCGTAGCAAGGTAGACGAGGGTCGCCGCGTCATCGCAGAGAATGTGAGTGACTTCACCGCCGCCTTTCTTCACGGTGGCACGCTTCACCCAATCCGGGGCGAAGCGCGGAGCTGCCTGCTGGAAGAAGCCGGGCGCATCGATGCCGTCGGGGAAACGCTGCATCGAGAGTGGACGCCCGCGCAGGTGCGGCACCATCCGGTCCGCGACGCGCTTGTAGTATTCAACCAGGTCACTCTTCGTGATGCCCGCGTCGGGAAACAGCACCTTGTCAGGGCGGGTAAGCTTGATGGAGCGGCCGCCCGCTTCGATCACGACGCCTTTCACACCCACTCATCCCTCCCGGACGACCGCTTCCGCGGCTTTATCGTCTCGCAGGCCAAGATATCGCGGATGGCGGAGCTTGCCGTCATTGGTCCACTCTGTAAAGCCGACCTCCGCGACCAGTTTCGGCTTGACCCAATGCACGCCGTGGTGCGGCAGCACGGGTTCGAAAAACGGCGAGGCTGGCGACGTCAATGCGGCGAGTTGCTTCCCCAGCCGGCTCAGAGTGTCTTCCGTGTAACCCGTTCCCACTTTGCCCGCGTAGCGCAGCTTGCCGCGCTCGTAGTAGCCCACCAGCAGCGCGCCGAACTCCGCGCGGGCGCCCTTGGGATCGGTGTAGCCGCCGATAACGAACTCCTGCTGGTTCGTACACTTGAACTTCAGCCACTCTCGCGAACGTCTTGAGACGTACTCGCTCCCCGAGCGCTTCGCGATCAGCCCCTCCCATCCCCTCCTGCACGCTTCCGCGTAAAAGGCCTCCCCTTCAGTTTCGCGGAGCGATGTGAAGCGCAGGGGATCGGCGAAGCGGAATGTCGTTTCGAGCAATCGTTTGCGGTCGATCAGCGGCTCGTGCGTGAGGTCCTTGCCGCTCAGGCAGAGCAGGTCGAAGACGTAGTAAAACACCGGGACATTCGCCGAAAGCGCCTGCCGCGCATCGTGGATCTGCATGCGCTGCTGCAGACGCCGAAAGCTTGTCACCTCGCCGTCGAAAGCCACAACCTCGCCATCGAGGATAAACGACTCGGCCGGTTGCGCCCTGAGCGGTTCGATCAGTTCGGGATACGTCCCGTCGAGCGGTTTCCGGTTGCGCGAAAGGAGATGAACGCTGTCTCCGTTCCGGAGTGCGAGGCAGCGCTCGCCATCGAACTTCGGCTCGAAGATCCAACCTTCGCGGGAGAAGCGCTCGTGCGTCAGGGTGGCAAGCATCGGCTCGACCCACCGGCATCCCGAGCCCATACTTCGATTTTCGCTTCATTCCGTGCCGGTCCGTATGCGGGCGATGGCTTCCCTCAGTTTCGCGGCCGTTTCCTCGGCGTGCTGATCGTCCCGGTATTTTCCGCGCGGCCAGAAGAAGCCTCTGAGGCCGTCCTTGGGCCGCCGCGGAACGATGTGAACGTGAACGTGCGGCACGCTCTGGCTTACGCGGTTGTTGATCGCGACGAATGAACCCTCAGCCCCGAGCGCCAGTTCGACGGCGCGCGAGATCAGCCGCGCGTTGCCGAGCAGCGGCGCGAGCAGATCGTCCGGTAACTCGGCGAGCGACTCGAAGTGCTGCTTCGGCACGAGCAGGGTGTGACCAGGGAAGAGCGGCCGGTGGTCGAGGAACGCGAGCGTAGCTTCGTCATCGAGCACCGTCTGGGCCGCCACACGGCCCGCCACGACATCGCAAAACTTGCAGGGCACCCCGCCACTCCCCCAACGCAATTGTACAAACCTCCATTGCCCTTGGGTAAAAAGTATGTACTTACCGATTGAAGCGACAGGAATCCGCCGAGCCGTAGAGGGCAACCCTTTTCATATCAATGGAGTATGAATTAATGAAATTAAATCTTGTATGGACCCCTGCGTGCAACGTTCTCGCACGAAGGTCCGCTTTAGGGGGTTTTATGGTCTACTTCATCTTGAACTGGGTTGCGAGCGTGATGGGGCTGATGCTCGTGGCCGCCCTGCTGCCGGGCTTCCGCGTTACGGATTTTCAATCCGCACTTATCGCTTGCGGTGTGGTCGGGCTCATCAGCGCGGGCATCGGAACGCTCGTAAAGCACGCGACGGGCCCGCTCACGTTCGCGTTTTCCGGGATAGTTCTGCTGCTGGCCGACACGTTTCTCTTCCGGCTCTCGGCGTTGCTGGTCCCCGGCTTTGCGATGCTCGGCTTCCTTCCGGCGCTGGCCGGCGGCGCTCTGCTGCTCGTTTTGAACCTGGCATTGCTGAAAGTCCCACTGAAGGAGGACCCGCTGGATTCGGAGTCTTGGCTCCGGTCTTAGGGTTCGGGATCAGAGGGAACAGAAAATCCTGATGACGCCCATGAGGTGTAACTTGAGAACATGGGCGAGCTAATCCTTTACTGGGTATTGAGCGCGCTGGTTTTGCTGCTGGTTGCCCATCTTGTGCCGGGGTTCACGATCAGCGGAATCGGGTCCGCGCTCGTGGCGGTGATTGTCATCGGACTACTGAACGCCACGCTGGGGCTGATCCTGAAGATCCTTGCCTTCCCGATCACGCTGCTCACGCTGGGGCTGTTCCTGTTCGTGATTAACGCCTTCGTACTGAAGGTGGCCGCGGCAATCATGCCGGGCTTCCAGATTCGCGGCTGCCTCCCGGCGCTGCTGGCAAGCATTCTGTTATCCGTGCTGAACATCCTGATGCGCTGGGGATTTCGCAGCGCTTAACGATGGCGGGCTTCCTTCATAATCGGCCCGTAAACGTCTTTGTCGAACGGCGGGCAGCCGGAGGGGAATTGCCCGAGCGGGTGGTTCTTCTGCCTCATGAGGAACGTGCAATACGTGAGCGTTTTGCAGACCCTGCGCTCATCGAGTTCGCCCGTTTCGAGCGCATCGCGCGCAAAATCGGGGTAGGCGAGCGCGCCGCGGCCGATCCCCATAAAGCGGATGCGGCCCTCGCCGATGTTCTTCGCCCCCGCATTGATCGCATACTTCTGAAGCCAGCTATAGCCCGTTCCCACCATCGGTAAATCGGGGAATGCACGTTGCAGTTCGCCGGCGATGCGAAAGTGCCGGTCCACGCCGAGCAGCGGGTGTTCGGGCTGCTCGTAGTTTCCCTCGTCGGGCTTCTCGAACGGGCGCCCGATGTGTGGGTTCAAGTACGGCGAGCCGAGCGATACATTCAGCAGTTCGATGCCCCACTCCTTGAAGCGGCAGATCGCCTGCTTTACCTCCGACAGGTCTTCCCGAAGCGGGTCGTCAGGATCCACTCCAAAGCCGTGCGGGTAGGGGATCGGGTAATCATACGGCACGCCTGCGCCCTCACCCGGGTCGCGATAGTAAGGCACGGAGTCGAAGCAGCCCAGCCGCATGGCAAGCATCAATTCGGAGCCAAGCGCCGCGCGGATTTTGCCGATCACATTCCCCACGAACCGCGTGCGGTTCTCGAGCGAGCCACCGTAGGCCCCTTCGCGCATCTTCGCGCCCATCAACTCGCTGAGGAGATACCCGTGCGTCACCTTGATGTCGATGGCGCGAAAGCCCGCACGGGAGGCCAGCCGCGCGGCCTCGACGTAATCGTCTTCTAGCCGTTCGAGTTCTCCGTCGGAAATGACCGGGTAATCCGGCGGCACGCCGGTCTTCAAATCCACAGCAGGCTGATGACACGCGATGACGCGGCGCAGATAGCTGTAGCGGCCTGAATGCGTCAACTGGAGCGGCTCGAGCAGGTCGTCCGCCGCGCCGAACTGCTCGCGATGGACGCGGCGGACCATTTCGAGCAGCCGGGCGAAATCGTCAACGGTGCCTTTGTGGAGCCAGAGTTGCCGCGGGTTCGCGCGGCCCTCCTGGCGGACCGCGGTCGCCTCGAACCAGACGAGCTTGGCGCCGCCCCGGGCGAACCGTTCATACCGGCGCCAGGTCAGGTCGCCCGGACGCCCGTCAAGCTCGCCATCGCAGCCTTCCATCGGATGGTTCGCGATGGAGTTGCCCACGGTGAAACCGCCCACGCGCACCGGGCGCGCCAGGATTTCGCGGACGCGCGCAGGGTCGCCTTCGAAGCGGACGTGCGATGCCCCGAGCGATTCGGCGCTACACCGAAGCTCGTCGAGCGTCCGGTAGTTGAAGTTCCTCTTCAACAGGCTCTTTCTCCTTCCTCGGGAGCAGCGCAATGGAAATGCCGCTCAGGATTCCGACAGCAAATACGATGTACATCGGTATCGTATAGCTTCCGAAATATTGCTGGAGGAAGGCCGTCAACGCCGGAAAACCGGTCTGGGCGATGGTGTTCGCGGGCAGAATAATCGCCATGGCGCGGGGCAGGGAACTCACGCCGAACTGCTCGGCCGTCATCAGCGGGATCAGCATGTAGTCGGCGCCCATTGCGAATCCGAACAGCAGGGAGAAGACCCAGGGGTCGGAGGGAGGATGCACGGCGAGCAGCAGCGGAATTGTCGCCGCCGAGAGGAAGTAGCTGATCGTCATCACCCACTTCTTCGGGAACGAGTCGGAAAAGGCGCCGATTGCCAGGCGCCCGCCGATGCTCGAAAGCAGGATCAGCATCTGCGCGAACTGCCACGTCGAGTTCAGCAGTACCTGCGACTGCTGCGGGTCGGTGATGGACGGGTCCATGCTCTCCCTGAAGACAAGCTTCATCAGGAAGTTCACCGCGCCGATGGAGCCGATAGAGCACATGCTGCCGAGCACGAGCAGCCAGAACGAGTAGCGGCGCGTGAGATAGCGGAAGCTGTGCGGCTTGGCCTTGATCTCCGCCGGAGGCGCATCGGCTCCGTCGGGGAAGAGTCCCTTGTCCGCGGGCTTGTCCCGGAGCACGAAAATCGCCAGCGGCCAGGCGAGCAGAACGATTCCGCCCATGATCATGAGCGCCTGGTGGAAGTCCAGGCCCTCGGTGAGCGGCTTGACGATCTTGGCGCCGAGGAAACCGGCAATGCCGACGCCGACGTACAGCACCCCCATCGCTTTCCCGCGGTTCTTGCGGAACCAGTTGGCGATGATGATCTGGTGCGGGATCGGCCCGGAGAGGAAATAACCGATTGTGTAGATGACCCAAATGCCCCAGTAGACCCAGATATTCGGGCCCATAATGCCGAAACAGAACAGAGCGATGCAAGTCAGCCCCGTGCCCACCAGGATCAACTTGCGCGGGCTGAAGCGCGGGACCAGAACCGGTCCCACCCACAACGTAAGGAGTGCCGCGTACAGGAAGCCGCGCGTGACATCCACATCGCGCCACCCGTATGTCTTGCCGAAGTAGTCGTAGAAGAACGAGATCGTGTAGTAGGGCAGACCCACCGAAAGACCGAACGTGCAGAACGCAGCCGCTACCACCCACCAGCCATAGAACATTTTCTTCATAAAAGGGTGCTCCTGGTTTTAGACAGACCTCTACTTATATCACGTTGGCATGCCCGGCCCGCCCTCCAATCGGCCTTACAATCAAAACTTGGAGGCAATCATGGTTTCCGAAACGGAAAACAGAACTGATCCGCTCTCATACCTGGGCGAACAGATCGAAACCTGGAAGCGCGCCGGAACTTACCAGAACCTACGCGAACTTCAGACCGCGTGCGAGCCCGTCTGCCGCTTTGACGGCAAGGAAGTCGTCAATCTCGCGTCGAATAACTACCTCGGTTTGGCCGATCATCCCAAGCTGGTCGAGGCCGCCGTGGAAGCCACGCGCAAGTACGGAGCGGGATCGGGCGCGGTACGCACGATTGCCGGCACGATGAGCATCCACATGGAACTCGAGCGCCGCATCGCCGCCTTCAAACACGTCGAAGCTTGCGTCGTATTCCAGTCCGGATTCGCGGCCAACGCGGGCACCGTAGCGGCCGTCCTCACGCCCGAGGACCACATCATCTCCGACGAGCTGAACCATGCCAGCATCATCGACGGCTGCCGGCTCTCGAAGGCCAGGATCCACGTCTTTCCACACAAAGACACAGCCGCGGCCGAACGCATCCTCACCGACCTCGACGGCAAGCCCGGCCGCAAGCTCCTCATCACGGACGGCGTGTTCTCGATGGATGGAGACATCGCGCCGCTCGCGGGACTCGTCGAAGCCGCCGAGCGCCACGGCGCCATCATGATGATCGATGACGCCCACTCCTCCGGTGTTCTGGGCCGGAACGGCCGCGGCACCGTGGATCACTTCAACCTGCACGGCCGCGTCGACATTCAGGTCGGAACCCTGTCGAAAGCCATAGGCGTGCTCGGAGGGTACGTTTGCGGCAGGCGCGAGCTGATCGAGTTCCTCTACCATCGCGCCCGGCCCTTCCTGTTCTCCACTTCGCATCCGCCCGCCGTTGCCGCCTCCTGCCTGGCCGCGTTCGACATTCTCGAGCGGGAGCCGGAGCGCATCGAGACCCTGTGGTCCAACACGCGCTACTTCAAGAACGCTCTCAACGCCGCCGGATTCCGTACAGGAGACAGCGAGACCCCGATCACGCCCATCATGGTTGGCGAAGCGAAAACCGCGCACGCCTTCTCACGCGCGCTATTCGAGGAAGGCGTCTTCGCCACCGGCATCGGCTACCCCACGGTGCCCGAAGGCAAAGCTCGCATCCGCACCATCATGACCGCCACGCACACGCGCGAGCAACTTGACCGCGCACTCGAAATCCTTACCCGCGTCGCCCGCCGGATGGGCATTTAGGACCATAATCGAGACATGCAATCCCTGGAAGGAAAACTGGCTGTTGTTACCGGAGGCACAAGGGGAATCGGGCTGGCTATAGCCGACGCGCTGCTCGGAGCCGGCGCCTTCGTCGCCATCTGTGGACGCACCGATGAAGGCGTGGCAAAGGCCCTCGATACACTGGCCCGGGACGGCCGTAAAGCGGCCGGCAAAGCCGCCGACGTCTCCAACCCGGACGACGTGCACGCCTTCTTCGAGTTCGTCGATCACCACCTGGGCGGGCTAGACATTCTGGTCAACAACGCCGGCGTGGGATTCTTCTCCAGTGTGGCGGATATGAGCCTTGAAGCCTGGCACAGAACCATCGGTACCAACCTGAACGGCGCGTTCTACTGCTCTCGTCAGGCGCTATCCCGGTTCCGGAAGCGAGGCGGCGGCTTCATCGTGAACATCAGCAGTCTTGCGGGGAAGAACCCGATCGCCGGCGGCGCTGCCTACAACGCCTCGAAGTTCGGCCTGAACGGTTTCAGCGAGGCCGCGATGCTCGATCATCGCTACGATAATGTGCGTGTTTCTTACATTATGCCCGGCAGTGTCGATACCGCGTTCAGCCCCGGCTCCTCCGCCGCCGAGTGGAAGATCGCGCCTCAGGACGTGGCTGAGATCGTGCTCACCGTGCTCGGAATGCCTGAGAGAACGCTGATCAGCCGCGTCGAGGTCCGTCCTTCACGGCCTAAGAAATAGGGGCACGGCTTCAGCCGTGGTGCAAAGCGCCAGCTATCCGTGTCCTGATGCGAACCCCCGCGAAACCCTGGCGCGGTATCTGTCATCATATAGATAGTCGCGGGAACTCCTTTCAATATTCGAAGTCTGGGAATGGCAGTCGTTCTGCCGGGTGAAGTGTGCGTTCCTAAATCGCGAGGGGCCCTCAAAACCATGAGTAGTAAACTTTACCGGATACCGAGCCGAGCGGGAGTCGGAGTGTCGCAGGCTGCGACAGAGGGGTGTGCGGCGGCAATCGAAATCCTTGTAAAGGCGGGTTGGGTGTCAACCGGCGCCTAGCCCAAAAATGTGGCAAGGGGATTGCTCTACAAAAATGCAGCAATTGCGAAAGGGGCGCTAACAATATGGTTCGCTTAAACATTCCGCTGGACCCCACTAAGACGGGCCGCGATGCCGAGTCGCTCGAGGCTGGGCTGCACAGGTACATCGTGGGCCAGGACGAAGCGATCAACCAGATTGTGAACATCTACCAGATGTATCTGACCGGCATGAACGCGCCGGGCCGCCCGATCGGAAATTTTCTGTTCCTGGGACCGACCGGTTCAGGCAAAACGCGTATCGTCGAGGCGACGGCCGAAACCCTCATCGGAAATGCTCGCGCGGTGATCAAAATCGACTGCGCTGAATTTCAGCATAGCCATGAGATCGCCAAACTCATCGGTTCGCCTCCCGGCTATCTGGGCCATCGTGAAACACACCCGCTGCTCAGTCAGGAAGTCCTCAATCAGTACCACACCGAAAGGGTGAAGGTCAGCTTCGTCCTCTTCGACGAGATTGAGAAGGCCAGCGACTCCCTGTGGAACCTGCTGCTCGGCATCCTTGATAAGGCGACTCTCACATTGGGCGACAACCGCCGCGTGGACTTCTCCCGCGCCATGATTTTCATGACCAGTAACCTCGGCGCCTGGGAGATGACCAATATCCTCAGCCCACGTTTGGGATTCACCGCCTTCCCGAGCGGCCAGGAGTGCGCCCCGCTCGATGAGCGCGTCACATCGAAAATCTCCCAGGCCGGCGTCGAGGCAGCGCGCCGCAAGTTTACTCCGGAGTTCATCAACCGCCTCGACAAGATCGTCGTCTTCAAACCGCTGGGCGAAGCCGAGCTCCGCCGCATTCTGGACATCGAACTCAAGATGGTCCAGCAGCGCATCCTTTCCGCTGCCGGTTCGAATCCGTTCATCTTTACGGTCAGCCCCGCCGCGAAAGATTATTTGCTGGCCGAAGGCACGGACGCGAAATACGGCGCCCGGCATCTCAAGCGCGCCATCGAGAGGCACCTGGTTCAGCCGATGTCCAATCTGATCGCCACGGAGCAGGTCCATGGCGGCGATTGGATCCGGATCGATTTCGACGCGGAGAAAGCCTGCATGACATTCCTGAAGGAAGCCGAGGGAATGCCTGCCTACGCCATGGCCGAATTGGTCGATACTCCAATCCCGTTTCAGGCAGCCGCACACGCGAACGTCACTTCCGTAGACAGCATCCGCGCAACCCGCGCCGGCTCATCCCGTCGAGGGTAGGCGCGCGTCCTCCCGGTGGGACAGGCCTCCCGGCCTGTCCACCCCGCTCCTCCTGCTTGCATTGACCCTCCAAATATGATATAGCCTTCTCCCTGGGAGGCAGCGATGAAATTTCGCGCTACTTGCGTTCTGGCAATACTGAGTAGTGGCTTGTTGATGATGACTTCCTGCTCGGCCGAATCGGACGCCGTCAAGGTGGGCACCCCCGCATTCTACTGGTCGGGAGCAAAGGTGACGTACGCTGCGGGAGACTACGTCAAGACAATTGAGCATTTGGAGAACCTCGCCAAAACTCAAAACGAGTTCACCACGCGTGCCATGGCTTGGGATCTGATCCTGACCTCAGGGATGTCCCGGGGATACATGGAACTGGCGGATAACTTCGAGTTCGGGTCCAAGGCAAACCGCGTGCAGGCTACTGCATTCCGGCGTCAGATGACGGCGTTCCGAACCTACGCCAACACGCTGGCTCTGCAATTCGCGCATACTTATCAGGAGTTCGAGAAGACAAACAAGGACCCCGAAATCACGCTGGACTTCGCCTTCCCCACGGGAAGCGCCATTCCCTCTCCCCAGTTGACCAAGATCGGGAATGGGGAGAACCTCTCGCCCGCGGTCGTGGATGACGTCCGGCGCGCACACCTGCTGACCTCGGTGGTGCTCCAGTCTTGCCGTTCGGCCGGCGCTCCCGACGACGTCGCCAAGACCCAGGAAATCTTCAGAACCAGTCCCGTGAAGATCCCCCGCGACGTGTTCCTCCTCGCGATGGCCGATGCCCTTCACGAGCAGGCGAAACTCTACGTCCGGGCAAAACTCGACCAGCCCGACCGGGTTGAGTACTTCACCACGCAGGCCGCCGGCGCCCTGAAGCAAATCCCCGAATCCAAGGCCACAAAGGCGCTCTCGGAGAAGATCCAGAAGACGCTGAAATCCGCCAAGACCACCTAGCGAGCCTTGGCTTCTGCGTACCCGCGCGGCCCCGCCTCGATGCGAACGGGCCGCGCGCTCTCATCGCAGCCCGGCAGCGGAGACCCTGAGTAGTAGTTCAAGTTGTAACGCCAGCCCCGGTTCACCGTCCCCACACAGACGTTGCCGGCGCCGGAGGCGATCTCTCTCCATACGCCGCGGGCGGAAACCGTCCGGTCCAGCACGGGAAACGTCACCACCTCGAGCCAGAGCACCGCTCCCACCATCCCGAAGAAGATCAGACCGGAAGCCAGAGCCCGCCGGCCCGTGCGCTCGCACATCCAGACCCCGGCGGCTATCGTGGCAGCCGGCGCCATCACCGGCCACGACAAACCCGGCATCCCCGCTCTCGAAAGGCCGTGAAGCAGCGCCGCCGGCAGGATGGCCGCGATCAGGGGAACAAGCCCCAATAGCGCCGCGCTCAGCGTGAGTGCCCACTTCGCCGTGCGCGTCCGGTCCAGGCTGACCCCCGCCAGCGCGCAAACCGCCGGTATCAACGGCAGCAGGTACCCCGGCAGCTTGTTCGTCGCCGCCGAAAAGAACACAAACCCGAACCCGGCCCACAACAGCAGAAACCGGAGCCGCGCGTCCGAGTACAGGCTCCGGCGGAATGCCAGAGCGGCCACAGGGATCCACGGGAACAGCCCCGCCACCAGCACCGGCGCATAGAACCAGAACGGCTGTTCGTGCTTCAAAGCTTCTGTCGCAAACCTCGCGAAATGGTGCTTCATGAAGAAGTCGTGGAGGAACACCACCCCGTGCCGCGCCGTCGTGAGCGCGTACCACGGTGCCGCGACCGCCAGAAATGCGAGCACCGGACCCGGCCGGAAGACATCCTTCCATCGCCTGCGGCCCATCCACAACAGCGGCAACGCGAGCACCAGCGGCACGAGGCCCTTGGCGAGCACGGCCGCCCCGAGCAGCGCCGCAACCGCCGTCAGCCGTCTTGGCGAACCGCCGTCCAGCCACCGCAGGGCAATCAGCATGGCGGCCGAAAACGTGGCAGCCAGCGGCAGGTCCGTGACTCCCGCATGGCTGAATCCGAGCCAGGCGGCTGACGTGGCCAGCATGCCGGTTGCGAAAAACGCCGCTCGCCGCCCGAATTCCCTTTCCAGCACCCTCCAGTACAAGACCAGAAATCCCACTGACAGCAGCGCCACCGGCAGCCTCGGCGCCAGGTCGTCCCCCAGCCCTGCACGGAACGCCGCCGCCGTCATCCAGTACAGCAGCGGAGGCTTCTCGAACCACGCCTCGCCCCACAAGCGCGGCGTGATCCAGTCGCCCGACCGCGCCATTTCCCGGCCGATGGCGGCGTATCGCGGCTCGTCCGGCCCGAGCAGGCCCACGCCTGACAGGTTGAAGAAGAACAGGAAGTAAACGGCCGGAATCAGGGCGAGCCAGGCCCACGCGCGCGGCACGGCGACGCGCCAAACCCCGGTTTCCTCTTTGGGAGAACTCGAAACCACCTCACAAGTATATCGGGGCTGTACAATAGAGACTCAAAACCGTGAAAGCCACGCTGCTGCTCCTTCTCGCCGCCGCATCGGCATTGGCTGATGTCTCCAATTGCTCCTGCGACCCGGCCCGCCCCGAAACCATGACGGCGCGGCAGTGCGGGCTCTGTCGCGAAGCGGAGAAGCAGCCCCCGGGCGACGGGTTTTTCTTCCTCAAGGACAACAACCCGCGAAAGCCGAACCGCTGGCTGCTTCTGCCCCGCGCGCATCACGACGGTCTGTTGCCGCTCGCGAACCTCACGCCCGCCGAGCGCGCACGTATGTGGAGCATGGCCATCGAACGCGCCCGCGAGCTTTGGGGTGACGAGTGGGGCGTCGCGTACAACGGCGACAAGGTGCGCACGCAATGCCACACCCACTTCCACATCGGCAGGCTCCTGAAGGGCGTCGAGACGAACCGGTTCATCGTTGTATCCGGGCCGGAGCGTATTCCTGTGCCCAAAGACGGCACCGGCCTGTGGATTCACCCGGCCGGCAAGAAGCTCCACGTCCACCTTGGCGAACAGACAACCGAGACCGTTTTGTTCCGTTAAGCCTATGCCACTTATAACGCTCAAAAACGCGGAGAATTCCGCCCTCCTCCTGCACCCGGAGGATAACGTCGCCGTTGCGCGCGTTCCGCTCTCGCCGGGTCGGGAGCTGCGGATCGGGGGTCGCCGGGTCGTCACGCTCGACCCGATTCCTCCAGGCCACAAAATCGCGCTGATTGCCGTTGCCGCGGGCGAGGCCATCCGCCGGTACGGGCAGGTGATGGGGCGGGCGACCCGTCCGATAGAACCGGGCCGGCACGTGCACACCCACAATGTCGGGTTCGAGGAGATCGCCTTCGATTACGAGTTCCCGGCCGGCGAGATCCCGCTCCCCGTTCCCGCAGCGACGCCCACTTTCCTTGGCTACGCCCGCCCGGACGGACGCGCCGGCACGCGGAACTACATCGCGGTGGTCGCGGCCAGCAACTGCGCCGCGCATGCGGCCGAACTGGTCGCCCGGAGCTATGAGGGCGAGTCGCTGCCCCCCAACATCGATGGCGTGGTTGCCTTCCCGCACGGGGAAGGTTGCGGCCACGCGCGCGGCCCGGATACGGAACAGCTCCGCAGAACCATCGCGGGCGTTATGGACCATCCGAACGTCGGGGCGGCGGTCATCCTGGGACTCGGCTGCGAGGACAACCAGGCCTCCAACTACCCTCCCACCAGCCGGCTCGCCGTGCTCACGCTACAGGAGAGCGGCGGAACCCGCGGCACGGTCGAAGCGGCCAGACGCGAAATCGCGAAGATGATGGACGCGCTGGATGGGGAGCGGAGGGTTGAAATCCCCGTCTCGAAGCTCGTTCTCGGACTGAACTGCGGCGGCTCGGATTCCTTCTCCGGCATCACGGCGAACCCGGCGCTCGGGGCGTGCTCGGATATGCTGGCCGCGCTCGGCGGCACGGCCGTGCTGGCGGAAACTCCCGAGATTTTCGGCGCCGAACACCTGCTCGTCCGTCGCGCTCGAAACAGACAAGTAGCTGAAAAACTGCTGGATTGCATACGGAATTACAAGCACTACCTGAGCCGGTTCGGAGAGACTTTCGACGCCAACCCTTCCCCCGGCAACAAGGAGGGCGGCATCACGAACGTGATCGAGAAATCCTTGGGCGCGGTCGCCAAGGCGGGCACATCCACGATGACGGACGTCGTGGGTTACGCCGAACGAATCTCCTGCCCCGGGTTCGTGTACATGGACACTCCGGGGTACGATCCCGTCTCGCTCGCTGGCCTGGCGGCCGGCGGCGTCAACCTGATCGCATTCACCACCGGCCGCGGCAGCGCGATCGGGTTCCCCACCGTTCCGGTCCTGAAGATCGCCACCAACGTCGCCGTATGGGAGCGCATGCGGGAGAACATGGACGTGAACGCCGGGACGATCGCCGAGGGAGACAAATCAATTCAGGAAGTTGGCGAGGAGATCTTCAACCTGCTGCTGAAGGTCGCTTCGGGCGAACGGACCGCCGCGGAGCGATTCGGCCATAGGGAGTTCGTACCGTGGCGCATCGGCCCGGTACTATAAAATGGAGCAATCGACATGTATCCTTCCGTACGTAACACCGCCCTCGCACTGTGCTTAGCCGGCGTCTGCGGCTTTGCCGCCGCTCAGCAGCGGCCCGCCCCGAAACAGGTGGCGCCAGCGAAGAAAGCCGCCGCCAGTGGGCAGACGAAGTCCTTCTATAACAAGGCAGTCCTTGAGGCGTACCTCCGGCACCTGTTCGTGTGGGGGCCGCAGATCACGGTTGAAATCTCCGCTCCGAAGCCCGCCGCGAATCTCCCTGGCTTCGACCAGATCGACGTAGTCGCATCCGCCGGCCAGGCCAGGCAGGAAGAAGTGTTCTATGTGTCCAAGGACGGCCAAAAGATCCTGAAAGCGGCGGTGTTCGACGTTCAAAAGAACCCGTTCAAGCCCGAACTCGATAAGCTGAAAACCGATTTCCAGCCGAGCTTTGGCACCCCGGGCGCGCCGGTGGTGATCGTGCTCTTCACGGATTTCGAGTGCCCGTTCTGTAAGAACGAAGCCAAGATGCTCCGGGACAACCTCCTGAGCGCGTTCCCGAAACAGGTCCGGGTGTACTTCAAGGATTTCCCGCTGGTGAGCATGCATCCGTGGGCGAAGATGGCTTCCATCACCGGACGCTGCGTCTTCCGGCAGAAGCCGACCGCGTTCTGGGATTACCACGACTGGATCTACGAGCATCAGTCCGAGATCACGGCCCAGAACTTCAAGTCGAAGGTGATGGAGTTCGCCAAAACCAAAGAAAAAGATATCGATTCGCTCCAACTCTCCAGGTGCATGGACGCCCGGGCGACAGAAGCCGAGGTGGACAAGAACATCGCCGATGGCAAGGCCCTCCAGATCAACCAGACCCCGACCATGTTCGTGAACGGGCGGCGGCTCACGGGCGATGTGGCATGGCCCAACCTGCGTCAGATCATCGAGAGCGAGATCGAATATCAGAAGACCGCACACAACGCCGGGGAAGACTGCGGTTGCGAAGTGAAACTGCCCTCCCCGTTGAACAACTAGCGGAGGCGGCGCTGCGGTCGCGGCTCGGAAACGATGATGCTGCGCAAGGCAACGTACGCCGCCCTGTTTGCCGTTGGCGCCGCTCTGGCAACCCGGGCGGCGCAAGTCGACCCCAACCGCTACCTGGACGACGTAAAGTACCTGGCCTCGCCTCAATTGAAGGGCCGCGGCGCTGGTACGCCTGGGCTGGACAAGGCCGCAAGCTTTATCGAGAAGCGGTTCAAGGAGGCGGGCTTGCAGCCGCTTGGGCAGACAGGATACGTGCAGCGCTTTCCTGTGACCACGAACGCCCGGCTGGGTTCGAACAACCGCTTCGAGTACTCCGGGAACGGCAGGAAGAAGTCACTCAAATCCGGGGAGGATTTTCAACCCTTCAACTTTTCCTCCAGCGGGGCGATGTCCGGCCGCCTCGTGTTCGCCGGATACGGCATCACGGCGCCCGAATACCATTACGACGACTATGCGGGAATTGATGTAAGAGGCAAGGTTGTCATCGTGTTACGGCACGAACCGCAGGAATCGGATGAAAAGAGCGTATTTGCGGGCAAGTTGTTAACGGAACACGCGCAGTTCTGGAGCAAGGCGGTAAATGCCAAGCGGCACGGGGCCGTCGGGGTGGTTCTCGTGAACGATTGCGCCGCCCATCCCGGCGAGGCCGACGACCTGGAGAAATTCGGCCGCGCCGCCGGGCCGGTGAACGCCGGAATCCCGTTCGTGCAGGTGAAATCGGCCACGGTCGAGACGTGGATTTCGGCTTCGGGCAAGGAGCTGGCACAGCTTCAAGCGTCGATCGACAGGGACTTGAAACCGCAGACGTTCGCGCTCCCGGATTCCATGCAGGTGAGCGCGCACGTAGACGTGAAGCGCGAAGTGAAGACGGTCCGGAATGTGTGGGGCTACCTGCCCGGCCAGACCGGCGAGTACGTGATCATCGGGGCGCATTACGATCACCTCGGACTGGGCGAGCAGTTCTCCATGTCGCCGTCCGATGCCGGCAAGGTGCATCCGGGCGCGGACGACAACGCCTCGGGCACAGCGGGCGTGATAGAACTCGCGCGCTGGTTCGGTTCGCAGCCCAAGCCCAAGCGTGGCATTCTGTTCCTGGCGTTCGCGGGCGAGGAACTCGGGCTGCTCGGTTCGCGGTATTACGTTGACCATCCGGCACTGCCGCTGGAGAAGGCGGTGGCGATGATCAACCTGGACATGATCGGCCGGCCGCGCGACAAGAAGGTCGACGTCGGCGGCGCGCGCACGGGGACCACGTTTCAGCCTTTGCTTGAAGAGGCGTTCTCCAAGCACAATCTGAAAATGGACGTCTCCGGTGGCGCGGAAGCCGGCTCAAGCGACCACGCCTCGTTCACAAGCAAGCAGATTCCGGCGCTGTTCTTCTTCTCCGGGCTGCATGGCGACTATCACAAGCCAAGCGACACATGGGACAAGATCGACGCGCCTGACGCGGCGGAACTGTTGAACACGATTGCCGGCGTCGCCACCGCGCTGAGCGGCGCGGACGCTCGCCCGCAGTTCGTCAAAGTGGAGCCGCCCAAGGCCGAAACGGTGGCGGGCGGTGGCGGTCCGGGCTATGGAGCCTGGTTCGGCAGCGTGCCGGATTTCGGCGAAGTGCCGAGGGGCGCTAAGTTCGCCGATGTCACGGCGGGATCGCCCGCGGCCAAGGCGGGACTCCGCGGCGGCGACGTCCTCATCGAGTTCGACGGCGCTCCGGTGCAGAACCTGTACGATTTCACGTGTGCCCTCCGGGCGAAGAAGCCCGGCGATGAAGTCTCCGTAAAGGTGCTCCGGGGATCGGAAACGATCTCGGTGAAGGTCACCCGGGGCCAAAGACCGCGCTGACCCCGGAGTTGCAGCCTACTCGAGCATTTTCTGCTTCCTGATCCAGTCGATGATCAGGTCGCGCAGCACCGGGCCGGTCCGGGTGAACTTCAGGCCGCGCGTGCCGAGCGCGCCGGTTTCCGATATGAACTCGGTGGTGACGAGCGTGTACTCGCGGTTGGGATCGACCGCATGCGCCCGGGCGACGGCCGGGGGCAGTTCGGAGCCTTTGAACTTACCCGCGATTGCGCGATCGTCGAACGGCATGACGTTCCATACGTGCCGGGCCAGCAGCCGCCCTTTCGGCAGCTTGTCGCGGACACCGCCCAGGTTCATCAGGCCGAAATCGCCGCCCATTCCATCGGCGAGCGCGCGCTGGATTAACAGCTGCAGGTCCGTTCCGGCAAACTCGCGCCTGGACTCGCCGACCGGCACGTCCACCACCTTGGCCACGCGCTTCTCCCACTTGGCCACCTGCGCGGCCATTTTCGGCTCAGGGTCGACGGAGGCGTTGATCGGGATCCGCTTCCAGGTCCAGGCGGCCAGCCGCTTGGCGGGCACGTCCACTTTGAGTTCGAGCCGGCCCAATTCGCGCCCGTAGCTGTTTCCGCGCACCCATACGCGCCCGTCGAATTCCTGCAAGCCCTCGAGACCTTCGTGGACGTGCGCTCCGACGATCACGGATACCTCGGGCACCTGGCGCAGCACGGCCGACTGCTCGGCTCCTTCGAGATGGGCCAGCAGCACGACCAGATCAGCCCGGCCCCGCGCTTCCGCGGCGCACTTTCGTACCGTCTCGAGCGCCGGAGCCGCTCGCCACGGCCCGAGCTTTGCCGGAGGGTTGTAGGTGGTCAGGTTCCCCATGATCGCGCCGATCACCGCCACCCGGATTCCGTTCACGTTCCTGATCGCGTATGCGTTACGCGTGAACAGCCGGCCCTGGTCGTCGGCCAGGTTGCAGGCGACCACCGGGCCATTGGCCGTCTTCAGGAACCGCGACGTCATTTCCCAGCCGTAGTCGAACTCGTGATTGCCGAGGGTGGAAACATCGAAGCGAAACAGCCGCGCGAGTTCGTAGACCGGCAGGCCGCGGAAGAGCGTCGAAACCGGCGTCCCCTGGACGAGGTCCCCTGCGTTCACCAGCAGGCACGAGTCGCAGCCTTGCCGCTCGCGGCTGATTGCGGTGGCCAGCCGCGCGAAGCCGCCGCGGTCTTGCGCATCCGGCATGAGGCGTGCGTGCAGGTCGTTCGTATGGAGAATGACGAGGGAGCGAACCGCCTCCTGGGCCGCCGCGCTGGCGACGATGAGGAGGAGCAGGGAAACAGAGCGTAGGAATCGGGGCACCATTCAAGTATCCGCCAAACCGCTCCCTCGCGGTCGCGGCTCGGTTTCGTGC
>JAEZIJ010000026.1 GCA_023436715.1 Acidobacteriota bacterium | reverse complement strand
TCGCCGCGGGTGAAATCCATGGCCTGGGCGAGAGCGGAGGGGAAGTTGATGTACCACTGTTCGCTGGCTTTGCGTTTGATGAGCTGCACCTTGGTGGGAAAACCCATGAGAGAGGCTCCTTTGTGTGTATTCGTACATCTAGTCAAGTAACTAGATACCACAAGATGGCTCAGAACGCAACAAAAATCTATGCAAATGCTTTTTATCTAGTGAAAGGCCAAAGTCCAGGGACAGGCCAGGAGGCCTGTCCCACTGTTCCCTACGTCAGCGCTCGATTTTGTCTACCTGGATGATGTTCGTTTTCGGGTTGAGAGTCCCGGTGACCTTCACCTTCTCGCCCGCGAATTGATCCGGCGTTTGCTGATCGCTTAGCCTGTACACCTTGTCGCCGGCCAGCAGGGCGTACTTGGAGCCGTGCTTCACGCACTCGCGCACGCACCTGGCATCCGGCGACACTTTCATCGCCTTGTGGTCGGAAGCGCACATCGTATCCGTGATGACGCCCGTAAACGTTGCCGGCGCAGCACCGATAGCCATTGCGGCACCAAGCATCAGAACTGTCAATTTCATCATTTTTTTCTCCCTTTACTCTGTCTTGCGGCGGTTCAGTCGCCGCCAGAGATCGTTGTAACTTTCCTCTTCCAGCCGCTCTTTGAGCTGGAAGTTAAAACCTTTTCTACTGCCGTAGTTCGACCTCGACCGCTCGAAGGTCGTCACCGTCAACTGGAACGGGCCGCTGTTGCTGATGTTGTCGATATCGACGTATCTCCAGGTGCGCGATTGCCCGTTCTGATCCGAGCGGAATACGATGCGGTCATCGCCCACAATCAGCCTCCCTTCGGAGCCGCGAAACGTTCCCAGCAGCTTCACGGGGATTTGCCAGAGCGGCTTCACGCCCGCATCCGCCAGTTCGGAGACGAGCCGCTGATCCAGCCGCCCTTCCAGGACCTCGTATGCATCCCCGAACTGCCCGCCCGCGGCCGCTTTGAACCGGTACTCACGGTCGGCGCCGAGCTTCCAGGCGTTGTCCTTGTAAGTCAGCACGCGGATCTCCCCTGAGGCGATCGTCAACTGCTGGATGTCCGGGTACCTCCAGGTCCAGGCGTGCGGAGTTCTTCCTTTCTTCGACTCCACACCCCGGAAGCTCACTCCGCGGTCATCAATAGCGAGTGTTCCCGAACAGCCTTTGCGCAGGTGTTCATGGCGTACCTCATAACGCAACGCCTGCTGCGCCATCGCCGGCACTGCCGCCAGCCCCAAAACCATTACGATGCGTGCTTTCTGAAATTCCATTTCCAGACCTCGTAGATTGCCGGATAAACGATCAGCTCCAGCAGGAAGGAAGTAAAGATTCCGCCGATCATCGGCGCCGCGATGCGCTTCATCACGTCGGCGCCCGTGCCGGTTGACAACATGATCGGCACCAGCCCAAGAAACATGCACGCAACGGTCATGAACTTCGGCCGTATGCGCTTGACGGCCCCGTGAAGGATCGCGTGCCGCAGGTCCGCCAGACTGCCGAGCTTGCCCGCGGCCCGCGCCTCCTCGTACGCCAAATCGAGATAAAGCAGCATGAACACGCCGGTCTCGGCGTCCACCCCCATCAGCGCAATCAGCCCTACCCACACGCCGATGCTCATGTTGTAGCCGAGCAGGTAAAGCAGCCAGACCGCTCCGACGGCGGAGAACGGCACCGCAAGCACGATGATGATCGTTTTCGCGAAGGATCGCGTGTTCATGTACAGCAGCATCAGGATCAGGAACACCGTGAGCGGCACGACGATCATGAGCCGCTGCCTCACGCGCTCCATCGCCTCGTACTGTCCGCTCCACTGGATCGCGTAGCCCGCCGGGAGCTTCACTTTCTCGCGCACAAGTTCTTTGGCTTCGGCCACGTAACTGCCGACGTCCCGCCCGGCCATATCCACGAACACGTAGCCCGAAAGCATGCCGTTCTCGTCGCGCAGCATGGCAGGTCCCGAGGCGAGTTTGACGGTCCCCAACTGCGATATCGGGATGTGCAGCCCGTTCATCCCGGGCACGAGCACGCGGTCCAGCGAACTCAAATCGCTGCGGAAATCGCGCATGTAGCGGACGTTCACCGGGTAGCGCTCCCGCCCCTCCACGGTCGTGGTGATGTTATCGCCGCCGATGGCGTTCATCACCGCCATCTGCGCTTCGTCCATACTGATGCCGTACCGCGCGAGTTGATCGCGGTTCCAATTCACGTCGATGAAGTACCCGCCGCCCGTACGCTCGGCAAACACGCTTCTGGTGCCGTCGAGCTTTGGAAGAAGCGCTTCGATCTCGGTCCCGATGCGTTCAATTTGTTTGATATCCGCGCCGTAAATCTTCACCCCGACCGGAGTCCGAACACCCGTGGTCAGCATGTCGATGCGGTTGCGAATCGGCATGGTCCACGCGTTGGTTACGCCGGGGATCCGGAGCGCCTCGTTCATCTCCTCGACAAGCTGGTCGGTCGAAATGTGGTCAGGCGTGATGCGCCGGAGAATTCCCTTGGCCCACTCCGGCGCCCAGGACGAATACCAGGTGTCCACCTTGCGCCACTCGCTGTGCGGCTTGAGCACGATGGTCGTCTCGAGCATGGAAAGCGGCGCGGGATCGGTGGAAGTCTCTGCCCGCCCCGCCTTGCCCAGCACAGTCTGGACTTCAGGAAAGCCTTTGATGATGCGGTCCGTGGCTTGCAGGAGCCGCTGGGCTTCGGTCTCGGAAATTCCCGGCAGCGTCGAAGGCATGTACAGCAGCGCGCCCTCGTCGAGCGGAGGCATGAACTCCGAACCGAGACGCTGGTAAACCGGAACCGTTGCCACCACCACGGCGGCCGCCCCGGCGATCACCAGCCACTTCCTCCGCAGCGCCCAGGCGCACACCGGCTCATATAGCCGGATCAGAATGCGGCTGATCGGATGGTTTTCCTCGGAGTGGATTTTGCCCACCAGCACGGCATTCGCGGCGCGCGCGAGCCAGCGCGGCCGGAAGTCGAAGTTCTTCATGTGCGTGAAGACAAGCCGCATGGCGGGGTCGAGTGTGATGGCGAGCACCGCGGCCACGATCATCGCCAGGTTCTTCGTATACGCGAGCGGTTTGAACAGCCGCCCTTCCTGCGCTTCGAGCGTCAGCACCGGCAGGAACGACACCGCGATCACCAGAAGCGCGAAGAAACTTGGGCCCCCGACTTCCTTCACGGCGTCAATCACAACGCGGTGGTAATCCTCTTTGCGGCCCGTTCTCTCCCATTCTTCGAGCTTCTTGTGCGTCTGCTCCACTACCACGATCGCGGCGTCCACCATGGCGCCGATGGCGATTGCGATTCCGCCCAGGGACATGATGTTCGACGTCAGTCCTATGTCCCGCATCGGGATGAACGAGATGAGAATGGCAATCGGAATCGTAAGAATGGGAATCACCGCGCTCGGAATGTGCCAGAGGAAGATCAGAATCACGAGCGCGACGATGGCAAGCTCCTCGATGAGCGTGTGCTTCAGGTTGTCGATTGACCGCAGAATCAGGTCGGAGCGGTCATAGGCGGTGGCGATCTTCACGCCCGCCGGCAGCCCCGGCTCGATCTCTTTGAGTTTCGCTTTCACCCTTTCGATCACCGCCAGCGCGTTCTCGCCCTGGCGGATCACGACAATGCCGGAGACGGTGTCGCCTTGCCCGTTCCAATCCGCGAGCCCGCGGCGGATATCGGGCCCCAGCACCACGTCCCCCACATCCCGCACGCGCACCGCCGCGCCGTTCGCACTCGAGGTGAGAACGATATTCCCGATGTCGTCCGTGGATTTTGCGTAACCGCGCCCGCGCACCATGTACTCGGTGCCGCTCAACTCCACGAGGCGTCCGCCGGCATCCGTGTTGCCCTGCCGCACAGCTTCCAGCACCTTGCCGAGCGGGATGTTGTACGCCTGCAGCCGGTTCGGATCCACGTTGACCTGGTACTGCCGGACGAAGCCGCCGAGCGGCGCCACCTCCGCCACTCCCGGAACGGCCTTCAAGTAATACTGCAAATACCAATCCTGGAGAGATCGCAGTTCGGCCAGGTCGCGCTTGCCGGTCGTGTCAACCAGCGCGTATTGAAACACCCAACCCACGCCGGTCGCGTCCGGACCCATTTCAGTCTTCACGCCCTGCGGCAATCGCGGCAGCACGCCCGACAGGTACTCCAGCGTGCGCGATCGCGCCCAGTAAGTGTCGGTTCCGTCCTCAAAGATGACGTACACGTACGAATACCCGAAATCGGAGAACCCGCGCACATCCTTTACCCGCGGCGCGCCCAGCATGGCCGTGACGATCGGGTACGTGACCTGGTCTTCCATGATGTCCGGGCTGCGATCCCAGCGCGAGTAGATGATCACTTGGGTGTCGCTGAGGTCCGGAATCGCATCGAGCGGCACATGGGTCATCGACCACCAGCCCGCCAGCGCCGCCGCTGCGACCAGAATGAACACGACGAACTTGTTGCGGCCGGAGAACTCGATGATGCGGTCAATCATGGGCGTGTCCCCCCGCCGGCGCTGCCGCTTTCAACTGGCTCTCCGAGCTGATGAGGAAGTTGCCCGACGTGACCACGCGCTCGCCCGCCGCCAACCCTTTCAGGATGACGATGCGGCCGCCGGCCTTCTGTCCTGTCTCGACCTCGCGCGGCTCGAAGTATCCGTTCCCGCGATCGACAAACGCAATCTTCTTCAGTCCGGAATCGAGCACCGCCTCCGCGGGCACAGTCAACTGCCGCGCCTGCGGCACCGAAAGGTCCACATCCACGAACATCTCTGGCTTCAGCGCAAGACCCGGGTTTGCGAGTTCCAGACGAACCGGGATCGTACGCGTCGCCGGATCCACCTGCGGCTGTATGTAGCTCACCCGGGCGCGGTAAGTCTTTCCGCCCGCAAAGGGAAGGGAGACGGTCGCCGTCTGCCCCACATGTACCTGCGGAGCCTCGTACTCGAACACATTCGCGATCACCCAAATCTGGCTCAGGTCCGCAACCGTGTACAAATCCGTGTCGGCGGAAACCTTCTGGTTCTCGAAGGCATTGCGAGCTGTTACGTAGCCTGCGACGGGAGAGTACAGCGTCACGTTCGTTACCGGCTTGCCCGTCTCGCGGATCTGCTCGATCTGTTGTTCGCTCAGCGACCACAGTTCCAGCCGCTTCCGGGCGGCCGAAACAAGCATGTCGCTGTCGGTCACGGCTCCGGGGATGGTCGCGCCCTTCATGATGTTCTTCGCCTGGAGCGCGAGTAAGTACTCCTGCTGGGTGGCGAGTAACTCCGGGCTGTAGATGGTGAGCATCGGCTGGCCTTTCTTCACCAGGTCGCCGGTGAAGTTCACGAAGACCTTCTCAATCCAGCCATCGGTGCGCGTATGCACGTGTGTCACACGCGTTTCATTCATCGCCACCTTGCCCTGCGCACGGACATTCTGCGCGCCAGATGTGTACTCCGCCTGCCCGTAACGCACGCCGATGATCTGCTGTTTTTCCGTGTCGATGTGCACGGTTCCCGGCGGCATGGATGACACGCCTTCTTCGTACACCGGAACAAGATCGTCTCCCGTCTCGGGATTCAGGCCCGGCTTGTCCGACCTATAACTGGGCTGCTTCGGGTCGTGGTAGTACAGGACCTTCTTCTGCGGCGCCGGCGCGGCGCCCGGCTCGTCCGCATACACCGGCTCCAGCTTCATGCCGCAATCCGGCGCGATGCCCGGCTTGTCGGATTTGTAAGCCGGATGCATCGGGTCCACCCAGTAGAGGACTTTTCGTCCGGTCTTCTGCGAACTCGCGGTGGGCTTTCCGTACCACCGTCCGTATCCGTACCCGCCGAGGAAGGCGGCGATCACAACCAGTACCAGCACCACGCGTTTCATAGCTTCAGCCCCATCTCTTCGAGCCTCGCCAGCGCGAGCAGGTAATTCAGTAACTCGTCGCGATAGTTCAGCTCGTATTCCAATACCGTGGTGAAATTCGATAACACCGAAAGAGAATCGACGCTTCCGGTTTCGTAGGATGCCAGCGACGACTCGAGCGCGAGGCTGCTCTGCGGAACCACGGTGGTCGAGTACATCTTCATGAGCCGGTAGGAAGTCTGGGCCAGCAGGTAGTCGTCCTTCACTCGAAAGCTCAGCATCTGGTTTGCGGTCGCATAGTTGTGGCGAGCCTCGCTGGCCGTGGCCGTCTGCTCGGCCAGAGCGGCCCGCTGCTTGCGCCAGTAATACACCGGCAAGGTGACGTCCACACGCGCCACATACATTGGCCCCATGCTGCCCATGGAGTAGTAACCGCCCGTCACCGCATAGTCCGGGTAGTAATCCTTGCGCGCCAGGTTCACTGCAAGTTGCGTACGCTCCACCAGCTTCTGGTCGCGCCGTATCTCCGGCGCATTGGTTCGCACCTGTGCCAGGAGCTGATCGAGCGAAGCGGTCAGCGGCTGCGGCGAGACCTCGACCGGTTCACCCATCGCGGCATCCGGCGCACGGTTCAACAGCGAATTGATCTCCGCCTTCCGGCTGCTGATTTCCTGGCGCAACCGCTCCATCCGCGTCTCTATGATCGAGAGCTGTGCCTGCGCCTTGAACACGTCCTGCTGGGCCGCTTTGCCGACTGAATACCGGGCTTCCGTGATCCGCAGGAACTTCTGTAGGAGGTCGCGGTTACGGCAGAGAATCTCAACGGACACGTACGCGTTGCGCAACCTGTAATAGGCCTGTTTTGCGCGCGAGACCACGCTCAACTCGACCCCGCGATATTCCTCGAGACCGGCGTCGGCCTCGCGTTCCGCGATGTCTCCACGGAGCTTGCGCTTACCCGGCCACGGAAGTGGTTGAGTGATGCTGAACCCCGCGTTCGCCACCGGATCCGTACCAATCCCCGCACCGGGCAGAGGGTTACCCGTGCTGTTGTAGCCAACCGACAGCATCGGGTCCGGCAGACTGCTGGCCTGCGCCGGCCGTTGCCGCGCGGCTTCGTAGCGCTTCTGCGCAGCCAGGATCTCGGGATTGCGTTCAAGCGCCTCGCGCGTAATCTCATCGAGGCGCAACGGGCCCTCCCCGGCAACACTAAAGGCCGCGGTAGCCCCCATTACAGCGATGACTTTCCACATAATTCCTCTCTCTTGACGACCACTCACCGCTCCAGACCGGCCGGTTGCGGCTCAACAACAGCATTGAACCGAGACGCGACCGCGAGGGAGCGGTTTGCGCGGGGCACGCAGGCTCCGCACAACAATGTCAAAGAGGAGGAATCAGACCAGGAGGGTAGCGTTCAGCAGGTAAAGGTCGGGAGGTGAATGCTGAAGCGCATCGTCAGGGCTCACCCAACTTACCGGCCGCGGCTCGAACACTGCAACGAAATCGAAGACCGGGACGGGCGCAACCATGTCGGCCGTAAGTACCGCTACGGCAGGCGAAGGTTGGGGCGCCAACATCATCGCCGGACATTCGTGCTGTTTCTGGACCGGCGCTTTCTGCGAAGGCATGCCGCACTCATCCGTTTCATGACGGTTGCAGCAATCGTAATTCTCCTGCCGGGATGATGCGGTGGTGGAGCATGAACTGCACTCAGCCCACAACATAGTCCCAACCAGCAGAACCGCCAAACACAGACTGGTGAGCCTGTAAAGCACCTGGAGAAATAATACCACAGGTTGGCCCGCGCAGCGTTCGTCTGATAGAGTGACTCGATGGCGACCGCCGCTAAACCTGCCCTGAAAAATTCTTCGAATATTCTTTGGCTGTTGATGACGCTGCTCGTCGTCTCCATCTTCATCAACTACATCGACCGCAGCAATCTCTCTGTTGCCGCCACCGACCTGAGCCGTGAGCTTTCGCTCAACAGCAGGGATCTCGGCCTCCTGCTCGGCGCATTTTTCTGGAGCTACGCAGCACTTCAGATTGTGGCCGGGTGGGTCGTGGACCGTTACAACGTCTACGTCGCATACGGCGTTGCGTTCTTCCTCTGGTCCGCAGCCACGGCGCTCACCGGATTCGCCAGCGGCCTCGCGGTACTGTTCGCTTTGCGCCTCGTCCTCGGGGTGGGTGAATCGATCGCCTATCCGGCCTACTCGAAAATCATCGCGCGCGACTTCCCTGCCCGGCACCGCGGTCTCGCGAACGCCTTGATCGACGCCGGTTCGAAGGCAGGCCCCGCGCTCGGGACCCTCGTCGGCGGCCTCATCGTCGCGCACTATGGCTGGCGCTCGCTCTTTTTCGCACTGGGTTTCGGCGCGATGCTATGGCTGATTCCCTGGTTTGCGCTCCTGCCGCGCATCAATCGCATGGCATCCGTTCCGGCTTCCCCGGCCGCTCACGCCGCCGGCCCCGGCTTCCTCGAGATCGCAAGCAAACGCGACGCCTGGGGAACCTTCCTCGTCCTCTTCTGCGGAAACTACGCGTGGTATTTCTTCCTTACCTGGCTGCCGCCCTATCTCGAAATGGAGCGCCATTTCTCGAAAACGATGATGGCGGTCTACGGCGCCGTTCCGTTCACCGGGATCGCGCTCGCGTCGGTGTTCGGCGGCTGGCTCTCCGATCGCCTCATCCATCGCGGCGGAAATCCAACCATCGTCCGCAAGGGTTTCGCGATCGGCGGACTCCTCATGATGACCCTGGTCCTGCCCGCCTCGATGCTCCCGAACCAGCTTGCATCGATGACGCTGCTGACCCTCGGATGCATCTGCTACGGCTTCTATTCATCGAACGTCTGGGCGATCACGCAGACGCTGGCAGGGCCGTCCGCCGCCGGGAAATGGACGGGCATGCAGAACTGCACAGGCAACATCGCCGGTGTCGTGGCGCCCTGGTTTACGGGTTACCTTGTGCAGGAAACGGGCCAGTTTTTCCTGGCGTTCGTCGCGGTCGCAGCGGCCCTGGTGCTCGGCGCTTGCTCGTACATCTTTCTGGTGGGGAAAGTAGCGCCGATCACCTGGCGATGCTCGCTTGAGGCCGGGTCAGGTAAAACAGCACGCGTCCCGGAATGACAAAGGCCAAGTAGTCCGACCAGCCGGCGCGCAGAGCCGCGCGAAACAGCTTCGCCACTTCGTACTGCCGTGCCAAACGGAGACGGCACTCGCGCAAATGCTCCGCCGCGGGCGTCCCGCGTGCCGCTGCGATTCCCGCCAGCCGCCCCGTGAACAGCGCGCTGAGAATGCCCGATCCTGTAAACGGGTCGATAAACCCGAGCGCGTCGCCTGCCCGGTACGTCGTATCTCCGGCGCCGCTGAACGGATCCATGAATGCGACCGGCCCGGCCGCGAGCCACTTCATGGCGCGCGTGAGCGGCCGCACGCGCTCGGCAAGCGGTTCGGAAAGCCGCAGCACGGAATCGAAGTCGAAGCCGTGCGCTCGAAGGATGTGCTCCGGCGCCAGCGCGCACACGTTGGTGATGCCATGCTCCACGACGCTCACACCGGCGTAGCATTGGCCGAAGAAGAAGAGCTCCACCGCGTCGTCCGCGGGCCCCGTGAAGTGCGCCTTGAACCCGAATAACCTTTTGCCCGGGCGCTCGATCGCGCTTCTACCGGACGCGAGCACGCATCCCGGCGTGGCCGCTCCCGCCTCGCGCCGCACGCGCGCGCCAAGACGCACGGCGTGCTCGATCAGCAGTGCGTCGAGCGCATACCGGCTCAGTCCGAAAGCCGGTTCCGCCAACCGCGAACGCTTGGCGCGCCGCCCAAAGTGCAGCTCGATGCGGCCGATCCGTGCCGGTCCCGCGGCGCGAAAATCCGCCAGGACTCCCAGTTCGTCCAGCAGCGTTGCCGCTTCCGGCGAAATGAACTCGCCGCATACTTTGTGACGGGGGAAGACGCTCTTCTCGAACAGATCAACGCCGCGCCCTTCGCGCAGCCCAGCTATGGCCGCCGCGGCTCCTGCCGGCCCCCCACCGACAACACGAATCGCTGGTTTCAATGTGAGCCCAGTCCAGGCCCACACTATAACACCCTTGGAGGCGGAACCGCTCCCTCGCGATCGCGGAGCCGTTCATGCTGTTACCGAGCCGCGACCGCAACGGAGTTCGGGCATGGCCCAACCGGGTCGCAGCCAAGGAATGAAAATGCGCGATGGAGGCGATCCAGCACAGTGGGGCAGGGCCGTGCCCTGCGGCGGGCTCCCAGCCCGCCCAGATTGGCCGGCCTGAGAGGCCGGCGCAGCCCGAGGGGCTGCCCCACTCGCAATCGCTCGACTTTTCAGGGCAGCGGTTTGGTGGATTCGCGGGGGCGCGCCCGGTGATTTTCAACGGAGCGGTCTAGACGTTCAATGCGCGAAGATCACTTCCGGCCGCACCGAGACGCCGTCAATCGCGCACGATCCGCACTCGAAACGGTAGCCGCTCCACGCAGCGCTCACCACTTCGGGGATCTTCACGGGATCGTCGGGCCTGTGATACGCGGAAAGCGCCATGCGCGGGTGGAACTTCGCGATTGTTTCCTGCCCACCCTTCAGCGCATTCCGCTCCGCGCCCTCGATGTCCATCTTGATGTAGTCCACGCGATCCAACTTCAGCTCGGCGACGATCTTGTCGATCGTCGTCAGCGGCACCTGCGGCCCCTTTTGCGCATTCTCCGGACTCATCACAACGGTATCGGCAGCGGAGTTCTGCGGGTCCACGGTGAGCGTGATCACGTCGTCCTTGTCCCACACGCCTTTCGGGTAGATGATGACGCGTCCCGCCTTCACTTCCTCAGCGAAATTGCGCCGCAGGCACTCGAGGTTTTCAGGCGCAATCTCGATGGCAACGACGGTTTTTGCGCCCGCCGCCAACGCCTTTCGCGTGTATACGCCAACATTCGCTCCGCAGTCGAGCACGATATCACCGGCACGCACGGCCCGTTCGCCGGTGCCGTAGATGTCGCGCTCCTGCTCGGCGAGATCCCAGGGCAGCGCGTAATCGCTGCCTTTCGGCATCCAGAACGGACCCGAGGGCGTCTGCCACTGGTTGAAACCAGCCGGGTCCTGCTGCACCATGCGGCTGGCTTTTAAAATGCGGTCCTTGAGCGCGACCTGCTGGTCCCGGCTGGCTACGCCGCGAGCCGCATCCGCGGCCATGCAGGGGACGCCTTTTCCGCTCCACACCAGCAACCGCACGCGAGATGGCGTGTGAAACCAGGCCGCCGCTGCGATCGCCGCCAGGCCGCCCGCTACAGTCAGAATGCGCTTCATGGAAATCCGACTATAGCAGACGGCGCGGCCTCTTACGCGGCCATCACCAGCGACAGGCGGAACCACGGCCAGTGGCGGCGGACCTGCGGCCGCTCCGCCCCAGCCGCTCTCGCCAGCGCAAGAAGTTCCCCCGGGCGGAAGCCGGCTTCCACCGAGATGCTACCGTCACTCACGGTCACGGCATCCCACCCGAGAAGAAGCCGCGTTGCGGGCAGAAAGTAGTACGGCACCGGGTGCCGCTCGAGATCCAACACCACCACGGCGCGACTGGCCACCGCCCTCATCCGCGCAAGCAGACTCGTAGCCTGCTCGTTCTCGAAATGGTGCAGGAACAGCGAGCAGATTACGAAGTCAAAGCTCCGCGGGCGGAACGGGAGACTGAACGCGTCGGCGGCAACGCGCTGCCCGTGCCCGAAGCGAAGGTGCAACTCCCGCCGGTCGAGCGAGGTCACGACAGCGTTCCTGAAAGACTTGCAAAGCGCGACGCCCATGTCGCCGGACGCCGCGCCCACGTCCAGAACGGTGAAGGGCTCTTCCCGCGGAACCAGAAGCCGCATCACTCTGCACAGACTCCTGTAGCCGCCCAGCAACGCGTTTATGCGCGTCAAATCCTTCAAACACCTAGCCGTGGTTTCAGGATCGGAAGAATCCATGCGCTCGGGACGCAGTTTCCGCCCACTCCGGCAAACCAACAAATCCCCCTCCAGCACTATTAATTGTCCCATTTTCTCTTCCAGGAACCGCAACTCCGATGCAAATTCGGGTTTAAGCATTCAGGTGCTCAGGGCTGTTGCCGGCTGTCGTGTTGCTGTTAATTGTCCGACTTCAGGCGGAAATGAGGTTATGTGACACGCAGATTCCTCTTTCAAAGCGCAGGGCTTGCGATGGTTCGGATCGGCGCCGCTCCTCACTTGACGGCACGCGAATCGGGAAGACGCCGCAACGTGCTCGTCGTCATATTTCAGCGGGGTGGGGCGGACGGGCTAAACATGGTGGTGCCGTTTGGCGACCCGAATTACTACCGCCTTCGTCCGGGAATCGCCGTCCCTCGCGCGGCAGCCATTGATCTCGACGGCTTCTTCGGCCTGCATCCCTCGCTCGCGCCGCTCAAGCCGATTTACGCCGCGGGTGAACTCGCGATCGTCCAGGCCGCCGGCTCACCTGTTCCCATCCGCTCGCACCTGGACGCTCAGGACTGGTTGACGCGCGTTTTACCCCAACCTCGCATCGGGTTCTCCGCCCGGTGCGCCGTTTCGCCCGCTTCCACCAATTCGGTGCAATATCCACGCGGTAAATTCGGAACGAGCCTTATGCAAATCGCACAGCTCATCAAGGCAGACGCGGGCGTCGAGGTCGCCTGGGCCGACAGCGGCGGTTGGGATCACCATTTCAACGAGGCGGACCAACTCGCCGGCGTGCTCTCGGAGTTCGGGAGCGCTCTAGCCGCTTTTCGGCAGGACCTCGGTGGACGGATGGAATCCGTCACGGTGGTTACGATGTCCGAGTTCGGCCGCACGGCTCGCGAGAACGACCATCGCGGCACTGACCACGGACATGGCAACGTGATGTTCGTGATGGGGGGCGGAGTCCGCGGGGGAAAGGTCTACGGGCGGTGGCCAGGCTTGGGCGCCAACGACCTGCATGCCGGCAGCGATCTGGCCGTTACCACCGATTCTCGCGACGTACTAGCCGAACTGGTGTCGCAAAGAAAGTTTCTGGGATTGGTGTGAGGGACGCTGGTTGCGGGTGTGTGCATCCACACCCACAACCGGCGAATCGGTGAACTACTCGATCATTTTCGACTGCTTCTTGCGGTTCCGTTTGCGGGCGAGGGCCTGCTTGGCGCGCTTCTTCTCACCGGGCTTCAGGTAGTAGGAGTGACGCTTGATCTCCTTGATGATGTCCTCCTGCTGCACCTTCCGCTTGAATCGGCGTAGAGCGCTTTCTACGGTTTCGCCGTCGTTTACCACGACTTCTGCCAAGTTAAGTTCACCTCCTTCGCTGTCGCAGGGGGCGCACCCACAGCTCTGGCGGATGCACCAGCACACGCCTCCATGATAACCCGGATCAAGCCTTAGCGGGTTGCAGGGCCGGATACGACGCATCAGTTGCATCCAAGGGATCGCAGGTCCAAGGGAGCGCGAACTCTGCCCGGCAGTTCCGGATCATTAAATCGATGCGGTCGGCTGGAGCCTTTTGCTATAAATCGTTAAGAAGGCTCTTCGGCTTTTCGACTTCTCATGGAGAACGTACTGGCGATCCTGCTGGCGGGAGGCGCTGGGGAACGCCTGTTCCCGTTGACCCAGCATACGGCGAAGCCCGCGGTTCCCTTCGGCGGCACCTACCGAATTATCGATTTTACACTTTCGAACTGCATCAACTCCGATATCCGCAGGATTCTCGTCCTTACTCAGTACAAAGCCCTCGAATTGGCTCGTCATTTGCGCGGCGGGTGGATGATTCTCTCGCCCGAACTCGGCGAGTACATTGAAGTCATCCCGCCGATGAAGCGCATTCACGAGGACTGGTACCTGGGCACCGCCGATGCCGTTTATCAGAACATGCAGAGCATCGTTGCCGAGAATCCGCAGTTGGTGTTGGTGCTTTCCGGCGATCAAATCTACAAGATGAACTACCACGAGATGGTCGCGTGGCACCGGCATCACAAGGCGGAAATAACCCTCGGCACGATCCAGGTCCCGCCCGAGGAGGCGAGCCGCTTCGGCGTCGTCGAGATCGACAGCGACCACCGCATTGTCGGCTTCGAAGAAAAACCCAAGCACGACCATCCGATGCGTTCACGGTTCAACCCGGCAATGGTGAGTGCCTCGATGGGCGTCTATGTCTTCGACAGCCGTGTTATGCTGCGTGCCCTCACGGAAGATGCTGAAGACCCGTCTTCTTCCCACGACTTCGGCCACGACGTTCTCCCCAAGTGCATCGAGCGGTCGCGCGTCGTCGCCTACGACTTCATCGACCTCAACGACAAGAGCATCAAGTACTGGCGGGATGTGGGCACCATCGATGCCTATTACGAGGCCAACATGGACCTGGTCTCTGTTATCCCGGAGTTCAACCTCTACGACAAGCGCTGGCCGATCCGCACGCACCTCGTCCAGCAGCCGCCCGCGAAGTTCGTCTTCGCCCAGGAAGGCAGAAGGATGGGTGTTGCCGTCGATTCCATCGTCTCCGGCGGATGCATAGTTTCCGGAGGCCGCGTCGTGCGGTCGATACTTTCCCCCGGCGTCCGCATCAATAGCTATTGCGAGATCGAGAGCTGCATCATCATGCATGAGGCCGACATAGGGCGCTACAGCCGGCTTCGCCGCACGATCATCGGTCCGGGGGTGAGGATACCGGACTCCAGTGTAATCGGCTATGATCTTCAAGAGGACCGTAGAAAAGGCTACACGGTAACCGACTCCGGCATTGTGGTCGTCTGCCAACAGCACGAGGTCTACACCAGGCAGGAACCCTACACGCTCAGGCAGTCCGGGTAATCACATCGCGTTTATATTCAAGGAGCAATCTACAAATGGAAATTGTGAAAGTACTAGGACGGGAGATTCTCGACTCGCGCGGGAATCCCACTGTGGAAGCCGATGTTTGGCTGGCCGACGGAAGCTTCGGGCGGGCGGCGGTTCCCTCCGGCGCCTCCACCGGTGAGCACGAGGCCGTGGAACTGCGGGACGGCGATAAGAAACGCTATCTCGGAAAGGGCACTCAGAAGGCCGTCGCGAACATCAATGACGAGATCGCGCCCGCCGTCGCGGGCTTCGAAGCGATCGCGCAGTACGACATTGACCGGAAGATGCTCGAGCTCGACGGCACGCCCAACAAGGGACGCCTCGGCGCGAACGCCATTCTCGCCGTATCGATGGCCGCCGCGCGCGCGGCCGCCGCTTCCCGCGACCTGCCGCTCTACCGGTATCTGGGCGGGGCCGGCGCCTGCCTGCTGCCCACCCCCATGATGAACATCCTGAACGGCGGCGCTCACGCCGACAACTGCGTCGATCCGCAGGAGTTCATGATCGCTCCCTACGGCGCGTCCAAGTTCTCCGAAGCGCTCCGCATGGGCGCCGAAGTCTTCCACACCCTCAAAGGCGTGCTGAAGAAGGCCGGCTACTCGACCGCGGTCGGCGACGAGGGCGGCTTCGCTCCCAACCTCAAGTCCAATGAGGAAGCGCTGCAAGTAATCCTCGAAGCCATCACCAAGGCCGGCTACAAGCCCGGCGAGCAGATCGGCATTTGCCTCGATCCCGCTTCGAGCGAATTTTACGATAAGGACAAGAAGAAGTACGTCTTCAAGAAGTCCGACAAGAGCGAGCGCACGTCCGAGCAGATGGCGGACTTCTGGGCCGACTGGTGCCGCCAGTATCCGATCGTCTCCATTGAAGACGGTATGGCCGAGGACGATTGGGCCGGCTGGAAGCTGCTTACCGAGAAGCTGGGCAAGAAGATCCAGCTCGTGGGCGACGACCTGTTCGTCACCAACACCGAGCGGCTCGCCCGCGGCATCGAAGCTGGCGTGGCAAACTCCATCCTTATCAAACTGAACCAGATCGGCAGCGTTTCCGAGACTCTGGCCGCCATGCGCATGGCAGCGGAAGCCGGCTACACCGCCGTGGTCTCTCACCGTTCGGGTGAAACCGAGGACGCCTTCATCGCCGACCTCGCCGTCGCCACCAACGCCGGCCAGATCAAGACCGGTTCGGCCAGTCGCACGGACCGCATCGCGAAATACAACCAGTTGCTCCGCATCGAGGAGGAACTGGGCGTCGCCGCGCAGTACGCCGGCAGAAAGGCTTTCAGACAGTAATGTACAAACTCGTCTTAGTACGCCACGGCGAGAGCGACTGGAACAAGCAGAACCGCTTCACCGGCTGGACAGACGTCGATCTATCCGAAAAGGGTATGGCCGAGGCGAAGGAAGGCGGCCAGACCCTCAAGGCCCAGGGCTTCACCTTCGACCTCGCCTTCACCTCGGTGCTGAAGCGGGCCATCCGCACGCTCTGGATCATCATGGATGAGATGGACCTGATGTGGATCCCGGTGCGGAACACCTGGCGGCTCAATGAGCGCCATTATGGCGCCTTACAGGGCCTTAACAAGTCCGAAACGGCCGCAAAATTCGGCGAGGACCAGGTGAAGATCTGGCGGCGGAGCTATGACATCCCGCCACCCCCGCTCGAAAAGAACGACCCGCGCTGGCCGGGTCACGAGGCGCGCTACAAAGACCTCAGCGAGTCCGAACTGCCGGTCACGGAGTGCCTGAAGGACACCGTGGCGAGGTTTCTGCCCTACTGGCATGAGACCATCGCCCCGGCGATCAAGTCGGGGAAGAAGGTGCTCATCGCCGCGCACGGCAACAGCCTGCGCGCGCTGGTGATGTACCTGGATAACGTCTCCGAACAGGACATCGTGAACCTTAACATCCCGACCGGGATGCCGCTGGTCTACGAGCTCGATGCCGACCTCAAGCCGATCAAGAGCTACTACATCGGCGATCCTGAGAAGGTGAAGGCGGCAATGGAAGCCGTCGCCGCCCAAGGCAAGAAGAAGTAGGCACCTTTCGCATAACCGCTCCCTCGCGGTCGAGGGAGCGGTTCCCTTACGGGTTATACGGCATCTTCTCCAGCGGCGGGTGCGCTTCCAACGTCTCCCAGGCCACCATCTCCTCGAACTTCCGCTTTTGCTGCTTTTTCGGCCAGCCGTCCGGAACGCCGATCGGCGTCACGCAGATTCGCGTGTACCGTTCGGGGATGGCCAGCACCTCCTTGGTCACCTCGTCCGGAATGCCGTCGGTGAGGTACGCGGTGCCGTAGCCGAACGCGCGCGCCGCCAACATGAGGTAACCGGCCGCGATCGGGCCGTCGTGTTTCAGAGCGTATCCCGAACAGGCCGATTCGGAATCCACGAGCACCACAACGTACACCGGCGCGGAGAAGTAGCCCTCCGTGAACCGCGTCGTCTGCTCCAGTTGGGCCTTGAGTTCCTCCGGCTTCATGTCTTTGCGCTGCGCGGCGAACGACTCAAAGCGCTTCTGCAGCAGGCCGAGCGTGGCCTTCTTCATGGCCTCTATTTTGGCCTTGTCGCGGACCACCAGGAACTTCCATGGCTGCTGGTTCATGCACGTCGGGCCGCACCGCGCGGCGTCGAGGACCTGCCGGAGAGCCTGCTCCGGCACGGGATCCGACTTGTACCTGCGAACCGTCTGGCGCTTGGGGAAGACTGCCAGAAAACCCTTAATATCGGCTGCTTCGTCGTTCGCAGCCCCGAGGCGCGCGGCCCCACTCAATGCGGCGCACTGGATCAGCTTTCTTCGCGTAGTGCTCATTCATCTCTCCGAAGGACACAATTCAGGATTTTGAGACCTTGTCCTCTTATACGGCGAGGTGTTATTCGGGGTTCCCTGGATATTTTCGTCGGAGTTTCAGTAGGTTACGGCCGCGATGCAGAGCGCCGAAGCCGCCCAGTACAGGGCGCGCCTGTAGTCGCCGGCTAGGGCGTAGACAACGGCGGAACCCAGATTGCACGCAAGCAGGATGGCGGGAAACAACTTGGTGAGCTGCGATAAAACCAAAGTATAATTGTATCCCAAATACCTAATCCTGCGCTGCTACTCGGGTCACCCAGACTAGCTCGCATGCCCCGGAACCCGTGTCCGTCCGGCTCAGCGAACTCCGCCAGCTCGAACCGTCTTTTCCTTGCACGAGAACAAGATAGCCGGACAGGCTTACGACGCTGCCGCGGCGGACGGCAAGCAGCCCGCTGCGCACGGATGCGTCCGCCGGAATGAGGTGCATATTGGCGCTGTGCGAGATGATTTCCGGCACGGGGAGCGGCGGCTGGCGGTCTTTCGGGCGCCATTGATACCAGCGTCTGCCCTGCGTGATGACCAGACGGTCGATCACGCTCTGGTCGGACATGGCGCCCCAGCCGACAGCAAGGTCCACCGGCGAGAGGTCCGCCCCGCGATCCCACCAGTACCGCTCAGTGTGCAGAACCAGGGCGCGGACAGAGAAATCGGCAAGGGCGGTGATTCGGTAAGCCGGGGTTTCCCGCAGCGTAAACCCGGTAGTCAGGGCTTGCCGGGGCTCCTCGGGAACCAGGATACCGGCCGGATGGCGAATTCCGGGGTCGATAAACCAGTACAGGAACCAGACCACGGCAGCCAGTGTAACCAGCCATTTCCCGATGCCAAACCAGTCAGACCTGGAACGTCCGGGAGACTTGTCCCACTCGGATTCCATCCGGTCAGTATAGACCGCCTACCTGTTTCCGGTGCCCAGGACGCCGCGGACCTTCTCGGCAAGCGCTCGCATGGTGAACGGCTTCTGGATGTAGGCGGCGTCGCCCGGCAGACTCTCGGTGTACCCGGACATGTACAGAACCTTCAGATCCGGATGAGCCGCCTTTAGGCGCTTCGCAAGCTCGCTTCCGTCCATGTCGGGCATGGAGAGGTCGGTCAGAAGCAGGTCGATCCGCCTGGGATAGCTCTCGGCGACCGAGAGCGCGTCCTTTCCGGTGCTCGCTTCCACAACCTCGTACCCCGAAGCTCGGAGCCCTCTCGCGGCCAACCCGCGCAAAGCGGATTCGTCGTCCACAAGAAGAACCAGCATCAGCGCCCTGCTACACGTGAACGGTGCTGACGGACACGCTCGACTGCGCCGGCTCGGGGCGTGAGTCCTGGCGGACTACTATCCCCCGCCGCTTGCGGATGGCGGTGGCGCGCGCCTCGAAAACCTCGGCTTCGGCATTGCGGTGGGTGATGCGCAGAATTCCTGCGTAGGCTTCGAGTCGCTCCGCTACTTGCGGATGCTCGGATCCCAGCGCCTCTTCGAAAGCCGCCACAGCGAGCCTGAAGAGCGGTTCGGCCTCGGAGAACTGGCCTTCCGCGCGGTACAGTTCGGCCAGTTCGGTGAGCGTCTTCAGGAACTCGGGGCTCTTCGGACCAAGTGTATCCTCTTGGATGGATAGGGCCCGCCGCAACAAAGGCTCTGAGTGAGCGAATTTCCCCTGCCTCCGGTACATGGTCGCCATTTCGGTGAGCGCCGCGGCAACCTTGGGGTGTTCGTCGCCCTGGAGAGTTTTCCTCAGTTCAAGAGCTCGCCAGAGGATGGGTTCGGCCTCCGTGAGCCGGTCCTGGGCCATGTAGAAGCGTGCCAGGGTCTGGAGCACCACCAGCGTGTTCCAGTCCTCGACCCCCCGGGCGGCCAGGAGCCTCAAGGCGCGCTGCAACTCGTAAAACGCCTCCGGCATGCGCCCGCGCTGCAATCCGATTTCCCCGAGGTTGCGCAGCACCAGGGCCAGGTCGGGGTGGTCCGGCCCCAGGGCCTCGTCCCAGATTGCGAGGACCCGCTTGTAGGTCTCCTCCGCTTCAGCAAACCTGCCCTGCGACTTGAGCAGGCCCGCGAGGTTGTAGAAAACCTGACCCAAGTCGGCGGCCTTCTTCGGCCCCGCTTTTTCCAAGAGGGCGATGGCTCGCCGAAAGAGGGGCTCGGCGTCATAGTACTTACCCTGGTAGTAATAGACCGCCCCTAATCTATTGAGCATTTCAGGCAACCGAGCGTTGCCAGGGCCGACCTTTTCGGCCTCTGCCAAGCCCTTCTCGAGAGCCATAGCTGCCTCGTCGAGGCTTCCCAGGTAGAGAGCTCCCTCGGCTAAGTCCTTGAAATACTGACAGGTAGCTTCAATGAACTCAGCCTTATTATCGCGAATCGGTTGAGCTGCGGCCATATCTTTGTGTGAGTTGAGTTTAGCACCAGACACCCCAAAACGCGAGGGGTATCCAGGCACATTTGGGGGGATCGTGACAGAGCCGTTTCGTCTTGAGACAATACACGTCTTCTACACTCAGGAGTGTTATTCGGTGTCAAGACTCGTTATTGCCAGTGTCATCATGCTAGCGTCCGGGCTGAGGGTACAATGCCAGCCCGCAACCGCGGAACAGAAACCGCCCGAAGCCAAAGAGGCTCAGAAACCGGAGCCGCTGAAAGAGAGAATCGCGACCACCCAGCACACAATCCGGCTGGGAGGCCAGGAGTTGAAGTACACGGCCACGGCAGGGACCATTCAACTGAAAAAGGAGGACGGCGCCCCGCGGGCGACCGTTTTCTTCGTCGCTTACACGAAAGACGGAGTGGCGGACCTTTCCACGCGCCCGGTCACGTACGCGTTCAACGGCGGTCCGGGGTCATCTTCGGTGTGGCTGCACATGGGGTGCCTGGGGCCGAAGCGCGTGCTTCTGGACGATGAGGGCAACCCGCCTCCCCCGCCCTACCGCCTTGTGGACAACGACCAATCGATTCTGGACCGCACGGACCTCGTCTTCATCGACCCCGTGGCGACCGGCTTCAGCCGCCCCGCGCAGGAGAAGGACGCCAAGGAGTTCCACGGCGTACGCGAGGACATCGCCAGCATCGCGGATTTCATCCGCATCTACACCACCCGCAACGGCCGGTGGGCGTCACCCAAGTACCTGGCCGGGGAAAGCTATGGGACGACGCGCGCGGCGGGGCTTTCAGGCTACCTGCAGCAGAACCTCGGGATGAACCTGAACGGCGTCATCCTGATCTCGTCGGTGCTGAACTTCCAGACATTGGCGTTCGATCCCGGCAACGATCTGCCGTACATTCTTTTCCTGCCCACTTACACGGCTTCCGCGTGGTACCACAAGCGGCTGCCGAAGGAGCTTCTGGGCGACCTCAGGAAGACGGTGGCGGAAGTCGAGCGCTTCGCCGCGGGCGAGTACGCACAGGCGCTGATGAAGGGCGACCGCCTGTCAAACGAAGAGCGCGGCTCAGTGGTGAAGAAGCTGGCCCGCTACACGGGGCTTTCACCGGAGTATATCGACGCGACTAACCTCAGAATCCACATCGGCCGTTTCTGCAAGGAACTGCTGCGCGACAAGCGGCGCACTGTCGGCCGCTACGACAGCCGTTACCAGGGGATGGACCGCGACGCGGCCGGCGAGGATTCCGAGTACGATCCGAGCTATGCGGTGGCTCAGGGACCGTACACGGCGACGTTCAACCAGTACGTTCGCCAGGACCTGAAGTTCGATACGGATCTGCCCTACGAGATACTAACCCGGCGCGTCTGGCCCTGGAACTGGGCGCCGTACGAGAACCGTTATGTGAATGTCGCCGAGACGCTACGAGGGGCGATGACCCAGAATCCGAACCTGCGCGTTTTCGTCGCGAAGGGCTACTACGATCTGGCGACACCGTTTTTCGCGGCAGACTACGTCACGGACCATCTCGGGCTGGAGCCGCACCTGAGGCCGAACATCAGCGGCGATTACTTCGAGGCGGGACACATGTTCTACCTGCACAAACCGTCGCTCGACAAACTCAAACGCGACCTGGCGGAGTTTATCAGGTAATTCGTAACCAAGCCGCAGATGAACGCAGCGTTTATCTGCGGCCCACGTTTTTCAACAATTTCTCACGACGGGTAATTCCCGGATATGTAATTGCTCAGATGCTCGATCGTGGCGGCCTGCGCGGAGATGATCGCGTTCACCAGGTCCCCGATCGAGATGATGCCCACAAGACGATCGCCTTCGATAACGGGAAGGTGCCGGATCCGGTATTCGGTGACAATCCTCATGCACTCCTCGACCGTGTGGTCCGGGGTGATCGTGACGACGTCTCCCGTCATGATCTCGGCGATTTTCATTTCTTTCGAAGATCGGCCCATCAGCGCCACCTTGCGAGCGTAATCGCGCTCCGAAAAGATTCCGGAGAGCATGCCGCCGGAGATGACCGGCAGCGCTCCGACATCCTTCTCGGCCATGAGGATCAACGCCTCATAGACCGTTGCCTCCGGCGGAACCGACCAGATCGCGGAACCTTTGTCCGCCAGAATAGAGCGAACCTTCTCTGCCATACCCCTCCTTCCTCGCCCAACCCGTAACTCACTCAATCTCCCAGACCAGCCGCTCACGGTCAAGGCAATACCAATCGGATCTGAAATTGCCGGTTTGGGGTGCGAGAGAATCCGGGGACACGCCCGCTCTCTTCCGGATGCGACCGGTACGCCGTATCCAGCCCGGAGTGTCCCTGGAGTGCGCGACATTTCCGTGGAGCCCGTGGCCCTGATTCCGAGCCGCGCGCGTCAGCAAGCCGTCTTCATCGCTATTGGCGGCCTGCAGGGGCCGCCACCTCTACCCGGGGGGCCGGTCAGAAGCCGAGCTCGGCCAGAATGCGACTTGCTTTGTAGACATTCCGCAGGGCTTCGACGATTCCCTGGCTCGCCACATGGACCGCGCGGCCCTGCACTTCGTCATAGACGAACCGGTTCGCCATGGCTTCCAGGTTGCTGTCGAACAGGATACCGGTCACCTCACCTTTCGTATTCACGGTCGGGCTGCCCGAATTGCCGCCGATGATGTCGGTTGTGCTGACGAAATTCAGCGGTGTCCTCTGGTTCAGGGTGCCCTTTGCCTTGATGTAGCTGTCAGGCAGGCGGAGGGGTTCCTCGCCCGTGGCATGGGCATACATGCCGGCGAAACCCGTTGCATACGGGATCTGCTTGCCGGCAGCGTTGCGGTAGCCTTTCACGGCGCCAAAGGAGAGCCGGAGCGTGCCGGTGGCATCCGGGTACTCGCTGGCACCGTAAAGAGCGAACCGCGCCTGCGCGATCTTAGTGGCGTTCTCTCGCTCAACCGCCTGAAGTTCGTCGTCGTGCCTGGTGCGCAGCGCTCGTGCCGGGGCGTCCATCATGCGCGCGAGTTGGATCATGCTGTCCCGGGAGTTCCGGACTGCATCGATGCTTGCGGCCAACCTTTTGCGCTCCGCCACGTCCTTCAGCTTCGTGTTCGCGACGTAATACTGCGCGGCCTGCTCGGGCGTGCGCCCGCCGAGCACCGCTTTTACCGTCGCACTCTCCGGGCCAAGCTGCGCCTGGAGGAACCGGAAGTAGTTCGCCAGGATGACCGTCTCGGCCGAGTCATAGATCGGCGCGGGCGAGTAGAGCCGCAGTTCGAGCGACGGAAGCGCCGCATCGGTGTACTCTTTTAGCCGCTGCCCATTCGGCTTGGCCTTCTCTTCGGGGAGGCGCACTACGTTTCGTGCAATGCGGAACAGGTCGGAGAGCCTCGGACCGCCCTCGAGCGCGTAGTATTCCTTGTTCACCGGCGCCCATTTCGCGTAAGCCGCCGCGATGGCTTCAAACGCGCCACCGACGTCCTGCTTCAGCTTGGGATTCTTCTCGATCGCCACACGCAGCCGGTCTTCGCGCGCCTTCTTTTCCGCGAACAGCTTCGCGGTCCGCAGGCCCTTGTACTCCCAGGTGCGCGCCTTGAACGTGTTCTCGGCGCCGAAGAGCTTGTCGCGAGCGACGCGCTTGCTCTCCCTGCGCGCCGAAAGCCTTCAGCGCTTTGATTGCCGAACCGAAGTAATCGAGCGAGAGCGGATAATCCGTGTCCCGCAAGTACGCCAGCTCCGAGTAGGTGATGAAGCGGTCGGTACTCGCCGGGTTGCCCGACACGAACGCCAACTCGCCGTCGCGCACGCCCTGGCGGCTCCATTTCAGGTAGTTGGGCGAGTTCACCGGGCGGCCGTTCTCGTACGCACGCAGGAAGGTGATGTCCATGTCGTAGCGCGGGTAGGTGAAATTGTCGGGGTCGCCGCCGAAGAACGCGATGGCCTCCTCGGGTGCGAACACCAGCCGGACGTCGGTGTACTTTTTGTACTCGTAGAGGTTGTACATGGCTCCCGAGTAGAGCGTGACGACCTCGCAGCGGTTGCCGGTCCTGGCGCCGCAGTCCTTCTCGAGCGAGGCGATGACGGCGCGCCGCTCCCGATTCGCTTCCGGCGCGCCGGGCTTCGCCTTCACGCCCGCATTGACGGCGTTGGTGACATCGTCGATGCGAAGCAGCACGGTGGCCTCGGTGTCCGGACACTTGAGTTCGTCGGCCTCGGTCGCGGCGTAGAAGCCGTTCGCCATGTAGTTGTGCTCTTTCGTGCTCAATTTCTGAATGCAGCCGGAGGCGACGTGATGGTTGGTGAAGATCAGGCCTTTCGGCGAGACGAACGAGCCCGAGGCTCCGAGCCTGACCGAAGACAACTGCAGGTGCTTGAGGAAATCATCGGTTACCTGGAAACCGTACTTCTTCGCCACCTGCTCCTTCGGGAATTGGTTGTAGAGCCACATTCCCTCATCGGCCCACAGGCAACCGGCCAGCGTCAGGACAAGTAAGACGCGTTTCATAATCCTCCCTGGAGATTCAGAATAACAGCCGCGTAATCGTTTGTAGATCCTCTGCCGGCCGGAGTGCGCTATATTGGGGCTTTCCCATGCGTAGAATCACCATTGTCACGATTGCGCTCGGACTGCTGCTGCCCGCGGCGGTGGCGGCCCAGGATCAACAGCCGGGGATCACGCGCGACCAGGCGGACGCGATTCTGAACGAGCTCAGGCAGATCCGTCAGTTGCTGGAAAAGCAGGCCAAGCCCTCCGCGCCCGCACCGCAGGACGCCGAAGGTGCGGTGAAGCTGAAGATCGGCGATGCGAACTGGCTGGGCAACAAGGACGCGCCGATCACGATGGTCGAGTTCACCGACTACCAGTGCACATTCTGCCAGCGCTTCCACACGGTGACCTTCCCGGAGATTCGCAAGCAATTCATCGATACCGGCAAAGTGCGGTTCCTCAGCCGCGATTTTCCGCTGGATTTCCATGCCAACGCGTTTCGCGCCGCTGAAGCCGCGCGCTGCGCCGGAGAGCAGGGACAGTACTGGAAGATGCGCGATCTGCTGGTGGCCGATCCCAGCCGCCTGTCGCAGGAAGACCTGGTGGGGAAGGCAGAGAAGCTCGGGTTGAAAATGGATCCGTTCAAAGCGTGCCTGACCGGGGGCAAGTACCGCCAAGCCGTTCAGAAGGACATGGCGGAGGCCGCCTCCCTGAACGTCTCCGGCACACCGACGTTCATCATCGGCAAGAGTACGCCTGACGGAGTGGATGGCGTGTTCCTGGTGGGCGCGCACCCGTTCGAGTCCTTCCAGCAAAAGCTGAAGGATTTCGGCATCGTTAAGTGAGTGGGGGCTACAGCAGTCCTCGAGCGATCCCAAGCACCTGAGGCGCGAGTTGCGCTCCCACGCGCAGGGCCACCAGCGCCATGGGCACTCCGAGCAGCGGCGAGCCCGTCTCCAACCCTTTGAGACCGAGCAGCAGGAGCAGCGGCGAAAACACGCGTCCGAACGAGAAGGCATCCGCCCATACGTCCGGCCGTCCCGTTTGCACGACGAGAACGCAGAAGAGGGCGATCGCGATCTCCACCGCGCCGTCGCGGCGACGAAACCAGAGCCACATGCCGAGCGCCACGGCCAAAGCAATTCCCGCCAGCGCGACGTAGTCAAGCGCTACCACAAGGCTGCGGAAGGGGACCTGCGGCCCGTACGCCGCCGGGTGGAGCACCCTGCCGGCCCACCCTGAAAGCGGAGCGTAGGACACCCAGGTCTCCGCCTCGGATCGCGTGTGGATGGCAACGAACAGATACCACAAGGCACAGGGCGTCAGCGCGAGAGCCGTCATCGCCAGTTCGCGAAATTTCCGTACCCACGCCAAGCGGATCCCAGTGGCGGCGTTCAGCAGCAGCCCAGTTTCGCGAGCCAAAGGAATGGCCGCCAGCACCGCCCACCCTGCCTTGCGCGGAATCGTGCGTCCGCCGGCATGAAGCGCCCACGCACACGCCAGCGCGGCAAGCGACACGTCCACAGTCAACCGGTCCGCCGAAACCAGCGCAGAGGGCACAAGCAGAAATCCGAATCCCCAGGCCGGGTGTCGCCCGCAGGCCGCAGCATAGGAACTCGCCCACCACGCGCCCAGGAACACAAAGACCGCTACGATGGCGATGTAAGCGGCGTCGATAAGCCCGGGGCTGCCGAGCGCTCCAGCATAGGCCAGCAGGGGCACCAGCGCTCGCCGGTAGCGCAGCCGAGGCGCATCCACCCAGTTGGAAAATCCCCTCTCGAAAAACGGGTCGTGCGCGATATAGCGGTAGAACTGCCCGTCGTAGCCGTTGCTGCCGGCAAACGCGTAGGTTCCCGAAAATTCCCCGGCCGGCGGAGCCGTCATCAGCGCTCCTGTGCAGAAGAGGGCGCTCCAGTTCCCGCCGTAGTTGTAGCGAACCGTCAGGAACTGCCATGTGAGCAGCATCGCGGCAGCGGCGACGCCGATGAGTACGGGGCGCTTCACGTGAACTTCCTATGATAAAGTAGCGGAACTCCCCATGTGGTCCTTCGGAAAATCTCGAACGGCCGCCGCGCTGTGGACGGCCGCGGCACTGGCGCCCTCCGGCGCCAACGGGTCCCGGCCGTGAGTATATCCCGTGTGGTAACTTAGGTCTTTCGTCCGCGCGAAACACCATGCCTTCCATAACAACGTCAGCCGCATTCGGTAGCGGCACTGAGAAGACCAACAAGCCGGCAATGGCCATGGTCACGACCCTGTTTTTCATGTGGGGTTTCCTGACCGTGCTGAACGACATCCTGGTACCGCACTTCAAGGCCCTGTTCGACCTGACCTACATGCGGGTCATGCTGATCCAGTTCACGTTCTTCATGGCCTACTTCGTGCTTTCGCTTCCGGCGGGGAAGATGGTGGGGGCCATCGGCTACCAGCGCTCGATGGTGGTGGGCCTGTTGACGATGGGCGTGGGCGCGCTGATGTTCCTGCCTGCCGCGAGCATGGTTTCGTACCCGCTGTTTCTGACGGCGCTGTTCGTGCTCGCAGCCGGCATGACCATGCTTCAGGTGTCCTCGAACCCTTATGTCACCGTTCTGGGACCGCCGGCGACCGCGTCGAGCCGGCTGAATCTCGCGCAGGCGTTCAATTCGCTCGGCACGGCGATTGCGCCGTGGCTCGGCGGGATGCTCATCCTCTCCGCCGCGCCTCTCAAACAGGAGGAGATCCGCCAGCTTCCGCCCGACAGCCTGACCGCGTACCGCCTCACCGAGGCAGCGTCGCTGAAGGTTCCTTACCTGGTGTTCGCGGGCATCCTGGTGGTGCTCGCCATCGCGCTCTGGCGTTTCAAGATGCCCGTCATCAAGCACATCGAGGCGGGCGGCGACGCGGGCTCGGAACCGCAGATCGCCCGCAGCGCCTGGAAGGTGCGGCACCTCGTGCTCGGCGCGGCCGGCATTTTTGTCTACTGCGGAGCCGAGGTCTCAATCGGCAGTTTTCTGGTGAACTTCTTCTCGCAACCGGAAATCGGCGGCCTGAGCGAGAAGACAGCCGCTCAGTATGTGTCCTATTACTGGATGGGCGCGATGATAGGGCGCTTTGCGGGGTCGGCGTTGTTGCAGCGCATCCCGGCAGGCAAACTGTTGGGCCTTTACGGCCTGATCGCGTCGGGTCTGGTGTGGACCACCGTCTTCACCACCGGCCACACGGCGATGTGGACCATCATTTCCGTCGGCCTCTTTAACTCGATCATGTTTCCGAGCATTTTCGCGCTCGCCATCGAGGGCTTGGGCAAGCTCACCAGCCAGGGTTCCGGCATTCTGATCATGGCGATTCTGGGTGCAGCTCTCATCCCGGTCGCGCAGGGCGCGCTGGCCGACCAGATCGGCATACACTCCGCTTTCGTATTGCCGGCGATCTGTTATCTGTACGTGGTCTATTACGGATTCAAAGGCTGCCGCCACTAAGCGGCATCCCGGCGCTTGACCAGGTTGTTTTCAAGGAACAGGAACTCGATTCCGGTACCGAGGAAAGTCTCCACCGCTTCATGCGGGCGGTTCACTATGGGCTGGCCCTTGACGTTGAAACTTGTGTTCAGCACCATCTCCCGTCCGGTGGCTTCGCCGGCCGCTTTGAGCAGAGCATAGAAATCCGGATTGTCAGCGGCCGACACGGTCTGAACCCGGGCCGTGCCGTCCACGTGGGTTACAGCGGGCAACTCGTGGCGGCACCCTTCACGCACCGGAACGGTCTGGAGCATGTAGGGCAGGCAGGTGCCGGGAGGCACATCGAACCAGCGGTGGACCTGTTCCGCCGAGACAGCCGGTGCAAACGGGCGAAACGACTCGCGTTTCTTTACCATGGCATTGATGCGGTCGCGCATCTCGGGATGGCCGGGGTCCGCGAGGATGCTGCGGTTCCCAAGCGCCCTGGGGCCGAACTCCATGCGGCCCCGGCACCACGCGATGACGCGCCCCTGCGCTATCAGCCGCGCCGCCGCCTGGCAGGCTTCAGCGGTCGTGCCGAAGGGCGTCACTTCGATGCTCCCGGCAAATGCCCGGAGCGCCTCGCCGGCAACTCCCGCTCCGTAAGCGGGCCCGTATAGCGGAACCGGGGAGCGATGGTTGCGGATGACACCGCGATGGGCGGATCGAGCCAGCGCGGCCCCGAGCGCCGAACCGTCATCCGCAGCCGCGGGCTGAATGTAGACAGCGTCGAACAGACCCGAAGCCGCGAGTTGCGCATTGGCCACGCAGTTTAGCGCGACACCGCCCGCCATGGCCAGCCGCCGCAGTCCGGTCTGGCGCCCAAAGTGCCCGCAGATGTGCAGCACAGCCCGGTTCAAGCACTCCTGGAGCGCAGCCGCGATGTCGCGATGCGTTTGTGTCAGCGGCTCCTCGGGACGCCGCGCCGGAGCCAGGCACGCGGAAAGGTAACTCCTGGTGGCCGTGTAGTTCTCCCGCTGCTCGCGCGTAGCGTTCAGCCTGAGAGGCGGAATGCGGAGGGAGCCATCATCAAGGCACTCGACTGCACGATCGAAAAACGGCCGGAATCGCCGCGGGTCGCCGTATGGCGCCAGCCCCATGACTTTGTACTCATCGGAGTTAAAGTCGAAGCCGAGGTGCAAAGTAAGCACCGAGTAGAGATTTCCGATTGAATCTCCGGCGGCCAGATGCCGGACGGGGTGCAGCGTGCCCTCGCGGGCCGTGTAGATGGAACAGCCATGTGCTTCTCCCATGCCATCGATGACCACCACCAGGCACTCGTCCCAGCCCGATGTGAGCCAGGCGCTGGCGGCATGCGCCTCATGATGGCCGACCTGGTGAACGCGGTCATCGGGGAATCCGGGCAACTCGCGGTGAACCGCTTCGAGCAGCGCTTCCCGCGAGAACACCTCATCATAAAGCCGGGCCGTCACAGGATCGACCTCGAACAGTTTGCGGTAAGGGCGGTAGTCGAACGAGTGAGCAACCTCGTCTACTTCACGCCAGGAGATGCCCGCCTCGCGCAGGCAATACGAGATCGCCTGGATGGGAAACGCCCCGCTGTGCTTCCTTCTGTTGAAGCGCTCCTCGGCGGCGGCTGCCACGGGCAGGCCCTGCACCACCAGTGCCGCGGCGGCATCGTGGCCCTGCGCGATCCGGTATTCCCTTTCATCCAGACCCGGCCAATTTGCCCTCTTGAAATCGACAGAATGTTCAAACCCGCTGATGCCGAGGATATTCATGTATTCGATTCGGCTCCCGAAGCACGCGCCCTGAGATCGGCGCGATCGAACACGGCGCCGATATGCTCCAAGTCCTCCTCGCTTGCCGGCACGTCCAGGATGAACAGGCTCGCCCCGATCTCGAGATAGCGGGTAATTTCTCCGGCGACCGCTTCGTAACTTCCGACCAGATATGGGCAGTTAGTTTTGTAACTCTCGAACGGCTCAAGCCAGTAAGTGCTTCTGGCGCCCTTGGTCCCGGCCGCCAGCTCGGATAATTGCCTGTGCCAGACGGAGTCGGAGATCTTTGAAGCGACGCCACGGGTAATCTGTCCCGCGCGATCCGGCGGAAACCGCAATTGCGCCTCCCGCCACGCCGTCTCCTCGTCTTTTCGCGCGATGATGCCCACCCGAACGCCGCAGGGATGCTGCGGAAGCGCCTCATCCAAACCACCGCGCTCGGGCGGTTCCGGATATCTGACCGGGATCGCGTTCAGCGTGCGGGAGGCCGCAATTCCTTCGGGTGAAGATCCGGAAACGGTGATCGCCGGGAACAGTCCCAAAGGCAAGGCGGGTTTGAGTGTCAATTGCCGGACGGAATAGAACTTCCCTTCGAACGTAACGGGTTCGGGGCTGCCAAGAAGGCGCTGGATAATCATCGTGTACTCGATCAGCCTTTCGTACCTGCGGTCGTGCGGCGTCGCGTCATTCAGTGCCAGCAGATCGTTCCTGAACCCGCCCGCAACCATGTTCAGGCAAACTCCCCTGCCGTAGAGATAACCGAGCGTGCTTACCATCTTGGCTACCGTGTACGGGTGCATGTACGCCGGCTGTACCGCCACGAGCGGCTTTAGCGCGCGAGTGTTCTCGATGGCGATCTGGGCCAGAAGCCACGGGTCCACCATGCCGTTGTCGGTATAGACAAGCATGCCCTTGCACCCGGCCTCGTCGCTCCAGCGCGCCACATCGCGCACCTCCTTTAAGTACGCGTTGGCGTCTGAGCGGTCATATGAGGGCGGGCACGTTGTGAAAACGTCAACCACAGGATTCGTCTTCATCCCGTTCGCTCCTTACTCGAAATGCAAGCACCACTCGCCCTCGAGCCGGGTCAGCAACGCGTCGCCGCGGTCGAAAGCGGCAAGCAACTCGGGGCGCCGCGAGTGTGCCAGCACCCATTCACGCCCGCAGTGGACAATCCAGTTTCGCTTCACAAACTGCATCGCTGCCGGATCGAACCGCCCCGCAAGAACTGTCGCGCCATGCCGCCTTGCGTGTTCGAATAGGCTTTCGAGCACAGCGCCGCCATAGCCCGGATTCGCGTATAGCTGCAGGACCTCGCTCACTCCATCTTTCGCCGAGTAGTAGACGAACCAGCCCGCCGTAGTGCCGCGCGCCGTCCTAACCAGCACGCTGTGCAATCGCCCGTTGCGTGGCAGCCGCTGTACTCTTGCCAGGAGCCGGCCCAGTGAGGCGCGGTCATACTCGGGCCGGAGTGCGTATCTCGTGCCCGCTTCGGCCATGCACTCCATCAGCCCTTCGCAACTGAGCTCCATCTCGCACACCTGGGGCAAATCCGAATTCGACAGCCTCCTCGCTACGGGCGCAGCCAAGCCGTCGAGCGCCCACGTGACCGGCGCCATTAAACGCGAGGCGAACTCCGGCAACAGTCCCTTGCGCATTAACGCGAGCCTCGCAAACCGGAACGGCCGGACAGGACGCATCCAGCCGAGACTGTACGAGAACAGCGGATGGCCACCGAACGCTTTCCACAGTTCACGACTCGAGTCGTTGGCTTCATCGCCGATAGAGAGGTCCTGGGGACCGGAGAGGTAGGAGCTCAGCAGCTTCAGGCCTGCCAATCCCCTGCTCTGCGGATCGACAACAAACTGGGAGCTGATGCGGACACTTACCGGCTCGCCTTTGTACGACATACGGCGGGTCACGGTTCCGAGAAAACCGGTGATGCTCCCATCGTCTTCCTCGTGGACCAGCGAACCGGCCTCGGAGCCGCTCCAGGGATCTTCGAGAAACACCTCTGTCAAGTAAGTGTGATACCGGCGCAACAGTTCCGAAGAATCGGAACCGGTTACTTGAAATACTCTTCTGTGCAGGTCGGCTACTTGAGGAATGTCCTGCGGCATGAAGGTACGGACGTGGGTGGCGGTTGAGGACAGCCTCATTCCCTACCTCGTCGGGACCCGCTCCGCGACGAGTCCGGCAATTCTTGCGACCGTCGAGAAGCACTCTATCTCAAGCTCGTGCATCGGCAGCTCCAACCCATACTGCTGCTCGAGACCGAGTATGAGCTGGACAAGCGTCATGGAGTCGAGAACGCCGGTTTCGAACAGGTCCGCATCCACGGAATCCACCTGGATCGATAACTTATTCGACACAAGTGCCTGTATGTCACGGACTAAGTTGGAGAACTGCAGAGCCACCAGCACCCTCCAGAAGATAATTGAGTGTGCAACCCCTACGTCTTCGGGCTCCTGCGTACACTGCGATTGGTGAAATCTACTTAAGATCATTACAGAGTTCCCGACGCTTGTCAATAAGTGTTGTCATCGATCCGGGGCCCCCGGCGAAGGCAGGCCGGGAATGAAAACGGCCGTATTTGCCTGTATACTTCTCACGCTTCTGCTTGCAAGCAACGATCCGGCATTGACGTCCGCATCTTCAGGCACGCATACTCTGAGTAACGGGGATCGTGGAGGGCATATGGACCACATATCCGAAGACCAGATGGACTGCTACGCAGCAAGATCGCTGCCCGAAGCCGAAGCGGCTGCTGTCGAAGGGCACCTGGTGATGTGTGAATTCTGCCAGGACCGCCTTCAGCTCACCGACGAGTTTGTCACCGCGCTGCGCGCAGCTGTCGAGCAGCGCAACCGGAAATCCCGCCGCCCGCGCACCGCAGGCAGCTAGTTCAGGAACAGCTCGATTACGCTCGCAGCTCAGTACCGGGTTTGCGTGCCGCGCGTGAAAGAATTACTTAACCTGTTTAGCTTTTTGCCTTCGCCGAGGATGTGCAAAAATAGGATTTAGTGATGCACTTCCTCGAATAGACCTGCTGGATGTGGTCTGCTTTCAGCAACGGCGCAAAGGAGGACAGCTTCAATGTCCGATCGCATTATTGATGTTACAGAACTGATTTTACGCGACGCTCACCAGAGCCTTTTGGCAACGCGCATGGCCCTGGAGGACCTTACACCCGCCTGCGAGAACCTGGACACGGCCGGCTACTGGTCTATCGAGTGCTGGGGCGGAGCGACGTTCGACGCGTGCATACGGTTCCTGAACGAGGATCCGTGGGTCCGGCTGAGGACCTTTCGAACCCTGATGCCGAATAGCCGCCTGCAGATGCTGCTGCGGGGGCAAAACCTGCTCGGATACCGGCACTACGAAGATGAAGTTGTCCAGCGATTTGTCCAGAAAGCCGCCGAGAACGGAATCGACGTTTTCCGGGTTTTTGACGCTCTGAACGATATGCGCAATGTGCGCACCGCGCTCAAAGCTGTCCGCAAATCAAAGAAACACGCCCAGGGCTGCATCTGCTACACCATGAGCCCGGTGCACACAACGGGCCATTTTGTCGAACTGGCGGGGCAGCTAGCGGACATGGGGGCCGATTCAATCTGCATTAAGGACATGGCGGCGCTCCTGAAGCCTGCCGCGGCATATGAACTGGTAAGCGCGCTAAGGGAGTCGCTCGGGCCGGAAATCCCCATCCAGGTACATACGCACGCCACTACGGGAGTGACCCTGGTGAGCCTGATGAAAGCCGTGGAGGCCGGCGCTGATATGTGCGACACGTCGATCAGCAGTCTGAGCCTGGGGCCGGGGCACAACCCGACCGAGGCATTCATCGAGATGCTCAACGGCACGGGTTACAAGACGAAGCTTGACCTCGAGAAAATTCTTGAGGTGAAGTATTACTTCGATTCGATAAAACCTCGCTACGCCAAGTTCCTCACGGGTTTTAGTGGGGTCGAGACCGAGATTTTCGAGAGCCAGATCCCCGGCGGCATGATCTCCAACATGGAGAGTCAACTGAAACAGCAAGGGGCGGGCGACCGGATCCGCGAAGTTTTGGAAGAAGTCCCGCGGGTACGCAAGGACGCCGGCTATCCGCCGCTGGTTACTCCATCCAGCCAGATCGTGGGCACCCAGGCCGTGTTCAACGTGCTGATGGGCCGCTACAAAGTAATGACCGGCGAATTCGCGGACTTGATGCTGGGCTATTACGGCGCGACTATCGGAGCAAAGAACCCGGAAGTGGAGGAACTCGCAATCCAGCAGGCCAAGAAGCAGCCGATCACAGTCCGGCCCGCGGACCTGCTCCGGCCGGAGTGGGACCAGTTGCGCGCCGAGGCCATCGCGCTACCGGCCTGCAATGGGACCGACGAGGACGTGCTCACCTACGCGATGTTCCCCCAGATTGCACCGAAATTCTTTGCCACGCGGGCACAGGGTCCGAAGAACCTGAGCAAGGAGCCGGAGGCGAAGGCCGCACCGGCCGCGGGCCAAGCGGCAGCGGCACCGCGAAAAGGCATCGAGGAACCGGTGACTTACACAGTCACGTACAACGGCAGAACGCAGACGGTCACGGTGGCGCCGACCGCCTGACCACCGCACAGCAACACAGTAGGAGAGTGATTCGATGTCGATGCAAGAAAAGGTTGAAGAACTCAAGAGCACTCGCGAGCGGCTCCTTCAGGGCGGGGGCAAAGAGCGGATAGAAAAGCAGCACGCCGGCGGGAAGCTGTCAGCCAGGGAGAGAATCGATCGCCTTGTCGATCCCGGAAGTCTACAGGAGATCGGGCTGTTTGCCGAGCACCGGTCCACGCAGTTCGGACTGGCGGGGAAGGAACTGCCGGCGGACGGCGTAGTGACGGGTGCCGCGACCATAGATGGGCGCCTGGTGCATGTCGCGAGCCAGGATTTCACAGTGGCGGGAGGCTCTGCCGGCGAGGTTCACAGCGACAAAGTAGCGGAGATGATGCGATTCTCGCTCAAGACGGGATCGCCGTTCGTCTTCATCAACGATTCCGGCGGCGCGCGCGTGCAGGAAGGCATAGACAGCCTGGCCGGTTACGGGCGGGTGTTTTACAACAACGTGATGCTTTCAGGCGTCGTGCCGCAGATATCGCTGATCTGCGGGCCTTGCGCCGGCGGCGCCGCGTACAGCCCCGCGCTGACCGATTTCATCATCCAGACCAGGGCCGCGCAGATGTTCATCACCGGCCCCAGCGTGATCAAGCAGGTTACGGGCGAAGTGGTGTCTCCGGAGCAACTCGGCGGGCCGGAAGCGCAGATGACCTACTCCGGAGTCGTGCATTTCGTAGCCGAGGACGACGACGACGCGGTCTTTACCTGCAAGCGCCTCCTCAGCTTTCTTCCCTCGAACAATCTCGAAGACGCGCCGAGCATCCCGTTCGACGGGCAGTTGGACGATGACGCGTCGCTTGCCGAAGTAGTGCCGGACGATCCGAGGGTAGCCTACGACATGCACGGGGTCATTGAGCGCGTGCTCGACCACGGCGATTTCCTGGAAGTGCAACCCACGTTCGCGGAGAACCTCATTGTCGGATTCGGAAGGCTCGGGGGGCGCACGGTTGGGGTGATCGCCAACCAGCCCGCGGTGCTGGCCGGCGCTCTCGACATAAACGCCTCGGACAAAGGCGCGCGCTTCATCCGATTCTGCAACGCATTCAATATCCCGCTGCTCACGCTTGTCGATGTTCCGGGCTTCCTGCCGGGAGTGCAGCAGGAATACGGCGGAATCATTCGCCACGGCGCGAAGCTGCTGTTCGCGTATTCGGCCGCGACCGTTCCGAAGCTGACCCTGATTGTCCGGAAAGCCTACGGCGGCGCGTACCTGGCGATGTGCGGGAAGGACCTTGGCGCGGATCGCGTGGTGGCCTGGCCCAGCGCGGAGATTGCGGTGATGGGCGCGGAAGCCGCGGTCGAGGTGGTTTTCCGCAGCGAGATCGGCAAGGCCGAGGACAAGGCGGCGCGGCGGAAAGAGCTGATCGCGCAGTACAGAAAAGCGTTCTCAAACCCGTATGTGGCGGGCGGAAGACGGCTCGTGGACGACGTAATCGAACCGGCGCGCACGCGTCCTTATCTTGCGGCCGCGCTCGATGCGCTGCACACGAAACGGGAGCTCAGGCCGCCGAAAAAGCACGGCTTGATGCCGATGTAGAGGAGGGTTCATTGGATACGGTAACATCCAGTAGCGTGCTGCCGGCGGCGATACTTGGCGGCTCGGCCGCGGGTGCGCTCGCAGCGTTCTTCCTTGTACGGTGGGAACTGGGCAAATTACGCCCCGCGGCAAAAGAGCAGCCTTCTGAACCGGCTGTCGCCGTCGCGGCTCCTCAAGCGGCCGTCGCCGTCGCGGCTCCTGAAGTGGTCGAGGCTGAAGAGATCGGCCCGGAGGTGCTGTCCGTGATTTCCGCGGTGGTGGCGGCTTACTTCGGGAAGTCGGCTCGCGTTTCGGCGATAAGGCGGGCCCGCGCCACGCCGAGTCCCTGGGTTCAGCAGGGGCGCGTGTCCGTGCAGGGTTCGCATCAACTCGCGAGGTCGTGAAGGAGTATTTGAAACGTGCGGCTCAAGATAACTATTGATGATAAGGCGTACGAAGTCGATGTAGAGGTAAGCGAGGACGAACGGCCGGGCGGCGCTGCCCGCGCATACTACGCGGCGCGTCCCTCGACGGCTGTGCGAAGTGCGCCGGTGCCTCCCCCGGCAGCGGGGGCCGCGGCTCCGGCCCAAGCCGCCGATGAGAGCAAGGTGTGCCGGGCGCCTGTGGCGGGTCTGGTGGTACGCATCAACACGCACGCGGGCCAGCAGATTCAGGAAAATGATCCGCTGCTGGTGCTCGAAGCAATGAAGATGGAGACCAACATCACTTCCCCGGTCGCAGGTAAGGTGAAGGCGATTAACGCGAACGTGGGCGATGCGGTCCAGCCGGGGCAGATTCTGGTCGAATTCGAGTGAGGGAACAAGATGGGTTCAACGGCAGATGACATGGCGGCAGTGCCGGGTTTTCAGTTCGTCGATCACGTCGCCATTGCGGTGAAGCAAGGCGAGTTGGAATCGCAGGTCAAGGCCTACCAGATGCTTGGGTTTGAAGAGGTGCATCGGGAAGAGGTTTATGGCGGCGACCAGGTGCGGGAAGCGCTGTTGAAGATCGGGGGCGGCCCGAATCTCATTCAGTTGCTGGAGCCGCTCTCGGCGGACAGCCCCGTGCAGAAGCTGATCGAGCGCAATGGCGGGCGCGGCGGATTCGCGCATATCGCGTTCCGGGTGCGCAACGCCCAGACCGCTTTCGATTACCTCAAGAACGCGGGATTCAACATTATCGATAAGGCCCCACGCAAAGGCTCGCGCGGAACGACGGTGTTCTTCGTTCACCCGAAGTCGAGGCAGGACGCTCCGTTCGGTTTTCTGATCGAGATTGTGGAGGACCCGAATCAGGGGTGAAGCGACATGGACGCCAGATTGGTTGAAGAGTTTCCCCCGGTTTCCACCGAGCGGTGGAAAGAAGCCGTCATCCGGGACCTCAAGGGCGCGGATTACGAGAAGAAGCTGATCTGGCGCACCGAGGACGGCATCAACGTAAAGCCGTTTTACAGGAGCGAGGACCTCGAAGGGCTCACAGCCATCGACTCGCTCCCAGGCGAGTTCCCATACCTTCGCGGGACCCGGTCTTCCAATGCCTGGCGGATTCGGGAGCGCATCGAAGTAACGGACCTTCGAACCGCGAACGAGACCGCGCGCAAGGCGGTTTCGGCGGGCGCGGAAGAGATCGCGTTCGTTCTCGACAAGCTGCGGCTTGAAAGCGCGGCCGATCTCGCGGCGCTGATGGAAGGGCTCGAATGCCCGGTACACTTTGAAGCCGGGCGGAACGGCCTTGCGGTTCTCCGCTTGCTCGCGGAAGTCGCGGCGTCACCCCGCAAGCTTCAAGGCTCGCTCGATTACGACCCGCACATGGACGGCATCTCCCCCAACGAGGTGGAGGGCATGCTGGAACTCGTTCGCCGCGTGATCACGCACGCCCCGATGTTCCGGCCCCTGGCGGTGAACGCCTATCGGTTCCACGACGCGGGAGCGACAACGGTTCAGGAACTCGGGTATGCGCTCTCCGCCGGTGTAGACTATCTCGGCGGGCTCACGGCCCGAGGGTTCAGCCTGGACGACGCGGCGCGGTCGCTCGGATTCACCTACGCAGCCGGCTCCAATTTCTTTTTCGAGATTGCGAAACTGCGGGCAGCCCGGGTGCTCTGGGCGCAAGCCGTTCAGTCGTTCGGCCCGTCCAACACGGATTCCGCGAAGGCGGCGATTCACGTTCGCGGCTCACGCTGGAACAAGACCATTTACGACCCTGAGGTGAACATCCTGCGCGGCACGACGGAAGCGATGTCGGCGGCGATGGGGGGATGCGATTCTCTGGAAGTACCGCCGTTTGACGCGTGCTACCGGTATCCCGACGAACTCAGCCGGAGACTGGCGCGCAACACGCAGATCCTTTTGAAAAAGGAAACCTGGCTGGACCGCTCGGTTGATCCTGCGGGCGGGTCCTACTACGTGGAAGCGCTCACGGATTCGCTGGCGCGTGAGGCGTGGAAACTGATGCAGGAAGTCGAGAAGGCCGGCGGATTCCACAAAGCGTGGGAGGCGGGATCGATCCAGGCGCAAATCGAGGCTTCGCGGAAGGCCAAAGAGAACGCGGTAGCGACGCGGAGGCGCGCGATAGTCGGTACAAACCAGTATCCGAACCAGCAGGAGCGCATGCTCGACCGCGTCGAGCGCAAACCCGAAGACGAGATTTCCCCGCGTGCCGCCGAGGTGTTCGAACGCATACGGCTGCGCACGGAACGGCACGCCGCGCTCACCGGTCGTTTTCCGTTATTCCTGTTGGCGGAAATCGGCGACCTCAAGATGCGCAACGCGCGTTCGGGGTTCGCCGCGAACTTTTTTGGATGCGCCGGTTTTCGGACGGAGGCGATGCACTTCGCGGATGCGGCCGTCGCCGCGGCCGAGGCGGCAAAGCGCCAGGCGGACGCGATTGTGCTGTGCAGTTCCGATGAGGAGTACACGTCGCTGCTGCCCGCGGTTACGTCCGGCGCCGGCGGCATTCCCGTGATCATAGCGGGCTACCCGAAGGACACGGTCGATGAACTGCGACGCGCCGGCGCCGCCGATTTCATACACATCCGCAGCAATATAGCCGAGGTGCTGGCCGCATGGCAGGCGAAGCTCGGCATCGAAGGATGATTATGCGCCCCGATTTTTCGAAGATCGACTACCACTCCAAGGCTCCGGCGCGCGCCGGCACGATGCCCGAGGGCGGCGAATGGCCGGCTCCGGAACACATCTATCTGCGGCCGGTCTACACTCGCGAAGACCTGGAGAAGATGGAGCACCTGGAGTACGCGGCCGGCATTCCGCCGTATTTGCGCGGCCCGTACTCGACGATGTACACGATGAAGCCGTGGACAATCCGCCAGTACGCAGGATTCTCCACGGCGGAAGAATCGAATGCCTTCTATCGCCGGAACCTCGCGGCGGGGCAGCGGGGCCTCTCGATCGCCTTCGACCTGGCGACGCACCGCGGCTATGATTCCGATCATGATCGCGTGGTGGGCGACGTCGGCAAGGCGGGCGTTGCGATAGACACCGTCGAGGACATGAAGGTCCTGTTCGACCGCATTCCGCTCGACCAGATGTCCGTGTCGATGACGATGAACGGCGCGGTGCTGCCGGTGATGGCGTTTTACATCGTTGCGGCGGAGGAGCAAGGAGTACCGCCGGAGAAGCTCAGCGGAACCATTCAGAACGACATCCTCAAGGAGTTCATGGTCCGCAACACATACATCTATCCGCCGCAGCCCTCGATGCGCGTCATCGGGCACATCTTCAAATACTGCGCGGAGAAGATGCCGCGGTTCAACTGCATCAGCGTAAGCGGCTATCACATGCAGGAGGCGGGCGCAACGGCGGATCTCGAACTCGCCTATACGCTCGCGGATGGACTGGAGTACTTGCGGACCGGAATCGCGGCGGGCCTGGACGTTGACAGCTTTGCGCCGCGCATCTCGTTCTTCTGGGACATCGGGATGAACTTCTTCATGGAGGTCGCGAAGATGCGCGCCGCCCGCGTGCTCTGGGCGTCGATCGTGAAGCAGTTCAACCCCAAGAACGAAAAGTCGATGGCCCTTCGCACGCACTCGCAGACCTCCGGCTGGAGCCTGACCGCGCAGGACCCCTATAACAACGCAGTGCGCACGTGCGTGGAAGCCCTGGCGGCAGCCATGGGCCACACACAATCGCTGCACACGAATTCGCTCGACGAGGCGCTCGCGCTGCCGTCGGACTTTTCGGCCCGCATTGCGCGCAACACTCAGCTCTATCTCCAGGAGGAGACGGACATCACGCGCGTTGTGGACCCGTTCGGTGGATCCTATTACGTCGAAAGCCTCACGCACGAACTGGTGCAGCGCGGCCGGGAGCTCATCCAGGAAGTCGAGGAACTCGGCGGCATGACGAAAGCCATCGAGAGCGGCCTGCCGAAGATGCGCATCGAGGAAGCGGCGGCGCGCAAACAGGCTCGCATCGATTCCGGTAAGGACGTCATCGTGGGCGTGAATGCCTACGAACTGGAATCGGAACCTCCGCTGGACGTGCGCGTGGTAGATAACACCGTCGTGCGCGAGGCCCAGCTCCGAATGCTGGAGCACGTGAAGCGCTCGCGGAACGCGGACGATGTACGCGCGGCGTTGGAGGCGCTCACGCGGGCCGCCGAATCGGGCGAGGGTAACGTGCTCGACCTTTCGGTCCAGGCCGCGCGAAAACGTGCCACTTTGGGCGAGATTTCCTCCGCCCTCGAGAAGGTCTGGGGTAGATATGAGGCCACGATTCACGCGATAAGCGGAGTCTATGCCTCGGAGACGAAAGTGGACGACAACTTCCGGACAGCGCGCCAGATGACCGATGAGTTCGCCGCGCAAGAGGGCCGGCGCCCGCGCATCCTTCTGGCCAAAATGGGACAGGACGGGCATGACCGGGGCTACAAGGTCATCGCAACCGCATTTGCGGATCTCGGGTTCGACGTGGATATCGGGCCTCTGTTCCAGACTCCGGCCGAAGTGGCGCGCCACGCGGTCGAGAGCGATGTACACGTACTCGGTGTGTCGTCGCTGGCGGCGGGACACAACACTCTCGTGCCTCAGGTGATCGAAGAGCTGAAAAAACTGGGGCGCGACGACATTGTGGTGATTGTGGGCGGGGTTGTTCCGCCGCAGGATTATGCTTTTCTCCGCGAAGCCGGGGCTGCCGGAGTATACGGGCCCGGAACCGTGATCCCGGACAGTGCGCGGGAGATCCTGCAGATGCTGATGGCTCACACTCCCGAAAAGAAGGCGTAAGTTGGACGGCAAGCAAGCGGTGCTTCGCGGTGGGCCGAGGCGGCTCACGCGTAACGAGTATGTCGACGGGGTTCTCAACGGCGACCGCACCGCACTTGCCCGGGCCATCACCGTAATCGAGAGCCATCGCGCGGACGACACCGAACTCGCCCAGGAAATCCTCGACGCGTGTCTGCCTCACACGGGCCGCACGGTGCGCGTTGGAATCACGGGCGCTCCGGGAGCAGGCAAGAGCACCTTCATCGAAGCTTTGGGTAAGCACCTCACCCGGGAGCGGCGCGAGAAAGTCGCGGTGCTCGCGGTGGACCCAAGCAGCCGCCTCTCACGTGGCAGCATTCTCGGCGACAAGACGCGCATGAGTACGCTCGCCAACGATCCCTTGGCCTATATCCGGCCATCGCCCTCCGGCGGTTCCCTGGGCGGCGTGGCGCGGCGCACGCGGGAGACCGCTCTGCTGTGCGAAGCGGCGGGGTACTCGAACGTGCTGATCGAGACCGTGGGCGTCGGACAATCCGAAACCACCGTGCGAGGCATGGTGGATTTCTTCCTCTTATTACTCCTGCCGAATGCCGGGGACGAGTTACAGGGCATGAAGCGCGGCGTGATGGAGATGTGCGATCTCATCGCGATCAACAAAGCCGATACGGACCGCCCGCGCGCGCTGGTCGCCATGCACGAATGCCGCAGCGCGCTGCACCTGTTCCCTCCGCAGCCGGGGGGATGGGTGCCGGACGCGATCGCCTGCTCCGCCATGACCGGCGAAGGAATCCCCAAGATTTGGGAGGCGGTGATCGAACAGAGGCGGCTGCTCGAGAGCCGCGGCATGCTCGACGAGTTGAGGCGGGAACAGTCGCGCACGTGGATGCACGATATGATCGAGGAGGCGCTCCTCGAGCTGTTCCGCGAGCATCCGGCCGTCCGGCACAAGCTTCCGGAACTGGAGCGGGAAGTCGCCGATGGGCGGCTGAGCGCGTTTCGCGCCGCGGAACAGTTGCTGTCCGTTTACCGAAAGGGTCAAACCTCAGAATGAAATTTCAGTTTCCAGTAATCAGCGCGGCGGAAGCCGCGGAAATGGTTCAGAACGACCAGACGGTCGGATTCAGCGGATTCACGCCCGCCGGAGCGCCGAAGGCGATTCCGCGCGCGATAGCGGAACGGGCCACTGCGGAGCACGAGGCAGGGCGCGAGTTCCAGATCGGCGTGCTGACCGGAGCGTCTACCGGGCCGTCGCTTGACGGCGCGCTGGCGAAAGCGCGGGCCATCAGTTTCCGCACGCCATACCAATCCAATGCCGAATTGCGCGCGCGCATTAACGAGCGCCAGACGCGCTTCTTCGACATGCACCTGTCGCTGATGCCGCAGGCAGTCCGGTACGGATTCCTCGGCCCCGTACACTGGGCCGTCGTGGAAGCGTCCGACGTCACTGCGGGCGGCGGCGTTGTGCTGACGTCGTCTGTCGGCGCGGCGCCCACGTTCTGCTCGAAAGCCGACAAGATCCTGATTGAATTGAACAGGTACCATCCTCCGACGCTGCTCGGCATGCATGACATTTACGAGCCTGCCGATCCGCCGAGCCGCCGGGAGATACCGATTTATCATCCGTCGGACCGCATCGGCTCTCCGGTTGTGAAGGTGGACCCGTCCAAGATCGTCGGCGTCGTGGAGACGGACCTGGCGGATGAGACGGGAGGCTTCGACCAACCCACTCCGGAAACCGAGAAGATCGGGCGCGAAGTCGCGGATTTCCTCGCTGCCGAAATGGCGGCGGGCCGGGTTCCGAAACAGTTCCTCCCCATACAGTCCGGCGTGGGCAACATCGCCAACGCGGTGCTCGGGGCGCTGGGCGGTCATCCGGACATTCCTCCGTTCCAGATGTACACCGAGGTGCTGCAGGACTCCGTGATTGAGCTCATGAAGAAGGACCGGGTGACGTTCGCCAGTAGCTGCTCGCTCACCGTGAGCCGCGATGCCATTCGCGAAGTCTACTCGAACCTCGAATGGTTCCGTTCGCGCATTCTTCTGCGGCCGCAGGAGATCTCAAATCATCCCGAAGTTGTGCGGCGCCTGGGCATCATTTCGATCAACACCGCGATCGAGGTGGACCTGTTCGGGAACGTGAACAGCACGCACGTGATGGGCCGGCAGATGATGAACGGCATCGGCGGTTCGGGCGACTTCACGCGCAACGCTTACATTTCGATCTTCACCTGCCCTTCAACGGCGAAAGGCGGGAAGATCAGCACGATTGTGCCGCTGGTCAGCCACGTGGATCACAGCGAGCACTCGGTGCAGGTCGTCGCAACGGAATGGGGAATCGCCGACCTCCGCGGGCGGTCACCCTACGAGCGCGCGTACCTCATCATCAACAATTGCGCGCATCCGGACTTCCGGGACTCTCTCCGGGAATATCTCGAGATGGTGGAGACCGGCCACACGCCGCACACGCTCAGCGCCGCGTTCCAGATGCACGACCGGTTTCAGCGCACCGGGGACATGCACGGCGTGAAGTGGGCGGAAGAGGTATCGTAACGCGCGCGTGAACGGCAACCGCTCCCTTGCGGTCGCGTCTCGGTTTCTGATTCAGAGCCGCGACCGCAAGCGCGTTAACCGTCCAGTTCGATTTCTTCGTGCTGCATCCCGCCGTACGGGTACACAGCCACCCGCACCGTGCCCTTGTGGCGCTCGCGCAGAATTCTGATGACGTCTTCCCACTTGTCCGCGAAGGCAGTGGCGCGGGGATAAGTGTTCATCTGCTGGCGATCCATATACTGCGAGTAGACGATGAGCGAGCTGTTTTTGGGAAGCGGCGCGTTGCGGCTTCTCTCGGCTATCTGGTAGTACGTGCTTCCGTTTCGCCCCGCGGTGCGGTTGTTCAGGTAGTGAACCGGATCGAGGCCGAGCGGGTGCTGGATAATCAGCACGCCCGTGCCGCCCTCGCGAACCGAACGCGCGATCCATCGCTGGGCGTGGAAGGCCTGCGCGTTTTGCGGGTAGCCGTTCGTCACCACGATGTCCGCTTCCCGAAACGTAGGCGTCGAGTAGTGCTTCGCCGCGACGCGCACGCCGGCGTGATGCGCATCCACGATGTCCCCGGAAAACACGTGGGTCGGCTGGAGTTTGTGGTTATAGAGGATCTGGACCGAGAAGTCCACCTTGGCCATGCGCGCGGCCTCGATCATGTCCTTCCGCATCTCGTTCCTGAAGACCTTGACAGGACCGGCCGTAGGGTTCCGCCTGAGGATGACGTTGTGGTTGTACTCGATAGTCTCCAGGCATGAAAGTCCCGGCAGGATCGCCTTCGCCCCTCCACCGTAGCCCGCGTCATTGTGGATCTTGATGCCGCTGAGACATATCTTGAGATCCGCGCCGAGAAACGTCTGGTTGAGCTTGATGGTGTTCTTGAAGCTGGTGACGCCAACCTCACGCACGTTCGCGAAGAGGTTGTGATTCACCCAGGCGAAGCGGCGTGCGACGTCCCGGCCCAGCTTTGCCTGCACTTCGAGCGCGGTCATCGGGCGGTGCGTCGCGAAAGATCCGATGAAGAGGATGTTCTCATCGGCGATGCCGGCCGCCTTGAGTTGCTCGATCACCCAGGGCGTCACGGCGAAGGTTGGCGTGGCGCGTGTAAGGTCGTCGAAGGTGATGGCGACGGTCTTCCTGCCCTCGGCAATTTCCCGGAGCGATTTCGTGCCAAACGGTTTTTCCAAATCGCGCCGGATTTCGGACTTCCCCAGCACGGGCGCCTTGCGGCCCGGCATATCCATCACGTTGATATCCCAGTCGGCCGGGAAATCGAGGCGCTCGTCGAGATTTCCGGCGAACTCGTGGGTCGGGATCACAACCGATTTCGCGGCCCCCTTCAGAGCGGCAACTTTTTCCGGCTGGTAAGCATCGGCCGATAGCGCCGTCCCGATTAAAGGCGTGGAGCCTAGGAAATCCCTGCGATTCATCACCATACCTCCATCGCGACATTCTTGCACACCGGAGCTCACTTGCGCTCGAACACCGCCCCGTGGTGTGATATCCCTTCGCATGAGTACGCAACAACCAGCAATGAAACCGACGCGCACCCGGCACTGGGTCGTTGTCCTCGCCGTGACCCTGGCGGTCATCACTTATATCGACCGTGTGTGTATCTCGGTAGCCGCGCCATCCATTACACGGGAACTGGGCTTCACGAAGGTGCAGATGGGGTACGGATTCTCGGCCTTCGCGCTGGCCTACGCGCTGTTCGAGATTCCGGGTGGATGGATGGGTGACTGGCTCGGGCCACGGAAGGTCCTGCTGCGGGTCGTAACCTGGTGGTCGTTCTTTACGGCCGCAATGGGATGGATCTGGAGCCTGCCTTCCTTGATTATCACGAACTTCCTGTTCGGTGCAGGTGAAGCGGGATGCTTCCCCAACCTGACGAAAATCTTCACAACCTGGCTGCCGCAGGCCGAGCGGGTCCGGGCGCAGGGGATCATGTGGATGAGCGCACGGTGGGGTGGGGCCTTCACGCCGCTAATCGTCATCTGGATGCTGCAGTTCGTGACGTGGCGCCAGGCCTTTCAGATCTTCGGCCTGATCGGCGTGGTCTGGGCTGTCATCTTCTATCGCTGGTTCCGGGACAATCCGCGTGACCATCCGAGCGTGAACAAGGCGGAACTGGCGCTGCTCGAAGGCGCCGACAAGATGGCAGCGGGACATGGCAACGTGCCTTGGCGCAAGCTGGTCTCGACTCCCACGGTCTGGCTGCTCTGGCTGCAATATTTCTGCATCTCTTATACGTTCTGGTTCTACATTAGCTGGCTGCCAACCTATTTGAGGGAAGCCCGCAATCTCGACGAGAAGTATGCGGCCAGCGTCGCTGTGTTTCCCCTGCTGTTCGGCGGCGCCGGGTGCGCGCTCTCCGGCTTCATCGCACCGTGGATATCGCGCCGGCTGGGGGTCAAGAAGGCCCGCCGCACGATGGGCTATATCGGATGTCTCGGCGCCGCGGGCCTGCTCCTGTTTCACACGGGCATTCAGGACCCGCTCTGGGCGATGGTGGTGATGGGCTTGGCCAGCTTCAGCAATGACCTGGTAATGCCAGGCGCGTGGGGTTCCTGCATGGACGTAGGCGGGAAGTATGCAGGCACGCTTTCCGGGTCCATGAACATGATGGGCAACTTCGGCGGCGCCGCCGCGCCGATCACGATCGGCTATATCATACAACACACGGGCAACTGGACTCTGGCGTTCTACATCATGGCGGCGGCCTATGTGGCCGCGGCGGTAGCCTGGGCCCTGCTCGATCCAGTGACCCCGCTTGAAGCGGAAAAGAAGCCGGCCTGATGAAGACAAATGCCGTCCGGCAACTCGACAGCCTCGGCATCCACTACGAACTGCGCGAGTACGAAGTGGACCCCGAGCACCTCGACGCCGAGACGGTTGCCTCAAAGATCGGATTTCCGCCGGAGCAGGTTTTCAAGACGCTGGTGGCGCGCGGCGACCGAAACGGGATCTGCCTCGCCGTCGTCCCCGGGAACGCCGAACTCGACCCGAAGGCGCTGGCACGGCTAACGGGCGACCGGCGCATCGAACTGGTTCCGGTAAAAGAGATCCAGCCGCTCACAGGCTATGTGCGCGGCGGTGTCACAGCGCTTGGCCTCAAGCGCGAATACCCGGTGTTCGTTGACGAGACCGTCGAGTTGTTCGACGTAATTTCAGTGTCGGCCGGCATGCGGGGGGCGCAGATCCTGATCGCGCCCGCCGATTACCTCAAAGCGGTTCACGCGACGCTCGGGGCCATCGCGCGCGAAAAGGGGTGACCGAAATGGGCGGCCTGAGAGGCCGCCGCAGGCCAGGGGCCTGCCCCACTTAGAAGCTCCGTACACCGAGCGCAACGATGTCGTCCACCCGCATGGTTTCCTTCACCACAAACGGCTCGCCGTATTTCACGCCGATCAGGTTGCCGTAAAAGCGTGCGACCGAGCTCAGGCGTTCCCGGATTTCCTGCTCATCAGGGAAGAGATCGGATCCCGGGCCGCCGCCGTACTGCGAGCGGTAGCTCAGCAGCGCGGCCATTCGCCGCTCGAACTGAGCGGAAATGTCCACGACGAATGACGGAGTGACATTGGCATAGAGGGCCGCGTAGAGCACTTTGAACGGCCGGTGGCGCTCGGTGGTTTCGTCAAGCTTTGTCAGCCCCGCGAGGAAGCAGGCTTCGTAGCCGAGTTCCGCGGCGCGGTAATGGTCCGGGTGCCTCGCTTCCCAATACGGCAGGATCACCACGCGCGGGCGCAGGCGGCGGATTTCCATCGCGAGCGACATCCGCGCGGGGAGAGCGTTCTCCAGGCGCGCATCCGGGAACCGCATGTTGCCTCGCCATGCGAGCAAAAGTTCGCGGGCCGCCGCATCGGCCTCCGCGAGCCGCATTTCCGGGGTGCCGCGCGTGCCCATGTCGCCGGCCGTGAGATCGAGCACGCCGGTGCGATATCCCGCTTCCGCCATCCTGATCAGCGTGCCGCCGCAGGTCTGCTCGACGTCGTCGGGATGCGCCGCGACAGCCAGCACGTCAAGGGAAGGAGTTTCAGCCATGAGTTTCACCAGTTCAGATCGCGCCGCCGCTCATACACGCTGCGAGTCGGGAAAAGACGGATCAACACAAGGCCCGCGATGAAGCCGCCCACGTGGGCGAACCAGGCCACGCCCCCTTCGCTGAGTTGCGTGTAAGCTACGGAACCCACGCCGCTGAACAACTGAATAATGAACCAGTACACGAGGACGAACCACGCGGGTAGTTCGTAAAACGTAATGAAGAAGACGATGAATACGAGTGTCAAAATCCGTGCTCGCGGATATTTCACCAGGTAGGCGCCCATCACGCCAGCGATTGCCCCGCTGGCGCCAATGGTCGGCACGCGCGAATCCGGATTGATTGCGACCTGCGCAAGGGCGGCCGCCACACCGCACAGCAGATAGAACAGGAGATACTTGCCGTGTCCCAGGGAGTCTTCGACGTTATCCCCGAAGATCCAGAGAAACCACATATTTCCGACGATATGCATCCACCCGCCATGCAGGAACATCGATGTGATCAGGCTTGATGCGTGCAGGCGTTCCGGCACCAGCCCGTACACGAAGATCAGGTGATTGCGTGAGAAATCGTCGAGCGACAGTTCGTAGAAAAACGCCGCGAAGTTGACGGCGATCAGCAGGATCGTGACCACGGGCGCCGAACTGCTGCGCTGAGTATCGCGGAGCGGAATCATCGGTTCAGGTTCGGCAGCACGCGTGCGCGCTGAAGCTGGGGTCCGAACGCCGCTCGGCCCGGCTCATCAGGGCTTTGGCATCGGCCAGATTACGAATGCCCCCGCGGGCTCCCAGTGCAGTGCAGTTCAGCGCTGCCATCGCGTTTGCAAAATCGAGCGCCTCGGGCAAGGAGAAGCGCTCCAACACAGCATAACAGAACGCGCCGTGGAACACGTCTCCGGCCCCGGTCGTATCGACGCAGTTCACGACGTATGCGGGCGAGTAGAGAAACCGCCCCTCCACCCGGGCCAAAGCTCCGTGGGCGCCAAGCGTCATGCCCGCAAAATAGATTCCGTACTCGTCCTGGATGGTCTCCAACGCCTTGAACGGGTCCTGTTCCTGCGTCCATTGCCCCGGGAACTCGGAACTGGCCAGCAGGTAGTCCACATTGGGCAGAACGCGCTCGAAGCCGTGGTAGAGCGTGTCAACATCGACCGTGACCGGAATGGAGGACTGGCGGGCGATCTCCGCGGCGCGCGCCACGGCCGGCGTATCGTGCCCATCGATGTGCAGAAGCCGCGCGCACGTGATCTGCTCGGGCGCGATCTCTTCGGGCGCCAGACGCAGCGACTCCGGACGCCGCCAGAGCACCGTGCGCTCCCCGGTGGAGCGGTCGATCACGATGTACGCCGACTGGCTCTCGCAACCCTTCCGGATATGGAAGTGATCGAGATTGATGCCGGCCTCCTGGAGACTGGCCAGTTGAACACGCCCGCGCTCGTCGTCACCAGCAGTGCCGATGTATTTTGCCCGCAAGCCGAGTCGCGCGCACGTCACCATGGCGCTCGCCACCTGCCCGCCGGGACTGAGGTACTCCTGTTCGAACGGGACCTTGCCGGCGTAAGCGGGAAAGCGAGGCACGAGCAGCAGCGTATCAGTGGCATTCAAGCCCACACCCACAACATCGAAGCCAACCATCAGAGCCGAGATTAGCACAACCGGCCCCGGTATCCCGGTGTGGAACGAGTGAAAAACTTACACGCTGCAAAAATGGCAGGAAGCCGAGGCGGTCGATCCTCCGGGAATCCGATATTTGTAGTTTGGCCTCAGAATTGCCCGCTTATTGCCCAGGGGTATTGGGCATGTCACTAGTGGGCTGGGCTTTGGTGTTTCTGGTGATCGCGATTATCGCGGCGATTTTCGGCTTTGGATTTGTCGCATCGGCTGCCGCCGGCATTGCCAAGGTTCTCTTCTTCATCTTCGTGGTGCTGTTCGCGATCACGCTCATCTCGGGGCTACTCAGACGCATATGAGCGCGCGGCGCGGCATGCCGGAGCGCCGCGC
>JAEZIJ010000189.1 GCA_023436715.1 Acidobacteriota bacterium | reverse complement strand
GGCATGCCCGGCCCCTACAGGAAGCATCGTTTTCGGCGCATTGCGCCACTGGACTTGCTGCGCCATGTAGGGGCGACGCATGCGTCGCCCGTGGCCGGTTCGAGGGTCAACGGAAGGAGCGGCGGGGGAGGAACCCGGAGCAGCCGCAAAGCCAGCCTTCGAATTCCACGGAACTCAATCCGCAGTGATCGACAAGCCGCGGCAGAAGCAGCGGGCTCGAATCCGGGGATGAGAGTCCCGGTTCACAGGTCGTAGCGGAAACGACGGATTCCTCGGCCAGCCACGGGAGGAACTCGGGTTTGTGGACGCCGCTCGGGTAACAGAAGTGAGTCGGGTCGCGGCCGGTGAGCGCGCGGATGCGGTCGCGGTTGTCGCGAATTTCCCGGATGAAGAGGCCGCGGTCGAGCGGTGTGCGGTGGCGGTGGGTGTGCAATTGGAAATCGACGCCCGCCGCGGCGAGTTCGCGGATTTCCGCTGGCGGCATGAGGTGAAGCAGCCGCTTGCGCCCGAGTTCGGCGTAGTCGAAACCAACGGCGGCGGCCAGGCATTGCAGCAACTCGTTCTTGGCGCCGCCCTCCATACCGGCGGCGTGACCGAGCATCGTCCAGCGCGCGCGTTCCAGGGCTCCCGGCGTTCTCAGGTCCAACTGGTCCGGGAGGCCGAAACGGCGGCCATCCAGTATGCGGCCACGCGCTTTCCAGAGCAGGTAATAGCTGGCAGGATCGAAGACCGGCTCGTTGTGCTCGGAATACCAGGTTGTGATATAGACGGTGGCGGGGAAGCCGTAAGCGTTCAACAGCGGGAAGGCCTTCGCATGGAAATCGTGATTGCCGTCGTCGAAGGTGATGGCGACGCTGTTGGGGGGCAGGCTGCGATCGTAGAGTCTTTGGATTGCCTCGGCGAGCGGCAGAACGCGGCAGCCGTTGCGCTTCAGCAGAGCGAGGCGCTGCTCGAAAAGGGAGGGAGGCATGTAGAGCTCGGGGTTCCACTCGTGCTCATCGTCGAGCGAGATGCCGTGATAGCAGAGAATCAACAGGCGGCGCCGCCTCCAGCGGCTGCCCACGGCGATGTGGAACGCACCGGCGCCCTGTGCTGTGCGTAAGGCGGCTCGTTTCAGGGTTTTCAGCATTCCCAATCTTCAGTATCCTAGGGCCGCCGTAGGAAAGTGTTGTAAATTTCTTCCATGCGCCGGACGGAAGCCTCAATGGAGAACTTCCGGATGTAGGCGGCAGCCCCGGTAGCGAGGCGTTCCCGGAGGCCGGGGCCGGAGGCGAGCCGCGTCAGGCACTCGGCCAGTCCGGCCGCGTCTCCGGGCGCGAAAAGGAGGCCCGTCCGGCCTTCATCGATCAGTTCGGGGTTGCCTCCGGTTCGGGACGCCACGACGCAACAGCCACAAGCCATCGCTTCCATGAGGGAGTTGGAGAGCGCCTCGGAAAGCGAGGGAAGAACGAAAATGTCGATGGCGCGAAGCCAGGTGGTGACGGCAGCGGTGGCGGGCTCGAAATGGCAGGCGCGATCGATCTCGAGCGCCCGGCTGCGCGCTTTCAAATCCGGAAGCATGGGTCCGTCGCCAACGATGACCAGCTTCGTGCCGGGATGAGCGCGATGAACCTGCGCGAAGGCTTCCACCAGGGTGGGGAGTCCCTTTTCGGGGCGCAGAGCGCACACCACGCCGATGACAAGGGGGGCGCCGCTCAGGGCGGGAGGGAGCGAGCGGGGTCCGGGGAAAAAGCGGGTTGTGTCGATGGCGTTGTAACAGAGGTGAATTTTACGTGAGGGTACGCGCTCCTCCTCGATCAGTTGGCGGCGCACAGCGAGGGAGTTGACGACGATGCCGTCGGCCAGAAAATCGGTGATGCGGAGCAAGCGGCGCGACCAGGACGAAACCAGGTCCCTGTGGGCGCGCTGGCTCGCGAGCACGACTGCGGAGCCAAGAGCGCGCGCGGCCGGCACGCCGAACTGGTTCATGGGAACGTCGAATGTGTGAACCAGCGCGATCCGGTGCGCTCGCATATAGCTTCGCAGTTGCCATGCTCCGCGAAGCACGCCGGGGCGGATAAAGGAGCGGACGGGCAGATGCAGGATGGGGACCCCGGCCGCATGCAGTTCATCGGCCCGAAAGCCCTGGGAATGAAAGCAGCCGGCATGCGGCTCAAACTGAGAGCGGTCGAGAGCCTTGGCGATTTCGCAGAGCTGGCGCTCGGTTCCGCCGATCCCTAACTCCCGGGTCATGAGAAGCACGGGGACGGGAGGTCGCATCAAATATCAGAATACCTGGGCGCGGGGCCGCTCGCGTAAAAGCTGGCCCCACGCGATCCCTCCCTTGGCAGAAAATGTGCAATAGAGAAACGGATGGGCCGGAATAACCTGGTGGAATTCTTTCGGGATTGCTCCGAGCAGCCGGCGGAGTACCTGGTATACGACGACGGCTTCCGGCGCTGGAAGTACAGTTACGCGGAGACTGCGCGCGCGGGGCGCGTGTTCGCGGGGCGGCTGAGCCGCGCCGGGATACGGAAGGGCGACCGGGTAATTCTGTGGAGCGAGAACCGCCCCGAGTGGCTGTTCGCGTTCTGGGGAACGCTGATGACCGGCGCGGTGGTGGTCCCGATAGGAGCGGAAGCCTCGCTCGAATTCGTGCGCAGGGTTCAGGGCGTGGCGGAGGCTAAGCTGCTTGCGATCGGGGAAGAGGTCAGGGGCGACGTACACTCGCTCGGGGATTCCCCGGCTTGCGAACTGGCAAACGAGGACTGGCACGGGGACGACAATTTCCGCCCGCCCGAGATCCGCCGGCAGGACCTTGCGGAAATCGTATTCACCTCGGGCGCGACGGGCGAGCCTAAGGGCGTCGAAATCACGCACGGCAACCTGCTCTCGCTTGGCGAGCCGGCGGAACCGGTCATAAAGCGCTACCGAAAGCTGGCGCGACCGCTGGGGCGGCTCCGAATGCTGCAGATGCTGCCGCTCAGCCACATGTTCGGGCAAGCGGCCACGCTGCTGCTCGCGCCGCTCGTGCCGGCGTCGCTGGTGATGCTGCGGCAGCAGAGCCCGGGTGAGATTCCGGACCGCATCAAGGAGTTGAACATTGCGGCGGGCGTGGTGGTGCCGCGGGTGCTGGATCTGTTGCGCACGCGAATTCTGCAAATCGAGCCTGAGGCGGCTCGCGCCGGCGAGGCCGAAGACCCGTTGCCGCTGGCGCTGTGGAAGTACAGGCGAGTGCATCGCGCCTTCGGGTGGAAGTTCCTGGGATTCATGGTGGGCGGGGCGCCGCTCGACCCTAAGTTGGAGCAGTTCTGGTCGCGGCTGGGGTTTATGGTGGTGCAGGGATACGGCATGACCGAGACGGCGCCGGTCATTACGCTGAACAATCCGCTGCGGCCACGTATCGGATCGGTGGGTAAATCGTACCCGGGAGTGGAGGTAAGAACAGCGCCGGACGGGGAGATCCTGGTGCGGGGTCCGAACGTCATGCCGGGCTACTACAAGGACCCGGAGAAGACGGCCGAGACGATTCGCGACGGCTGGCTGCACACGGGCGACCTCGGAGCGTGGGACGACAAGGGGCGGCTGTACATCCGGGGGCGGGTCAAAGACACCATCATGACTCCCGAGGGGTTGAACATCTATCCGGAGGACGTCGAGCGAGTGCTGGAGGCGCAGGCGGGCGTTCGGGAATCGGCCGTGATCGGCACGCCGCCGGCGGGCGATGGCGCGCAGGAGCAGGTGTTCGCGGTACTCGTGATGGCCAACGATGCCGACGCGGGGGCGGCCGTTCGCGGCGCGAACCGGTTGCTCGAGGGGTATCAGCGGATTCGCGATTATTCGGTCTGGACTGAAGGCCCGCTGCCGCGCACTCAGGGTACCGGCAAAGTGAAGCGGTTCGAAGTCCGGCAACGGATTCTGGCTAGCCGTGCGGGGCAGCGTGAGCCGGCTGCCTCGCCAGCCCCGGCCGAGGAGTGCGGGCCGGAACTCGTGGAATCCGAACTCAAGCGCCGCACGGGCCGGACGGTGGCCGACGAGATGCGGCTGGACGAACTGGGATTGGGGTCAATCGACGAGGTGGAACTGCTGCTCGAGTTCGAGAGCCGTTGCGGACGGAGCGCGGATGAGGGCGATTTCGCGGCGGCCCGGACGGTGGGCGAGCTGAAGGCGGCGGTCGAGCGAATGCTGGCCGGGGGAGTGGAGCGGGGCAGGCTGATCGAGTTTCCCGCATGGAACCGCGGGCGGGCGGCGCGAGGCGTACGGCGCGCAAACCTGGCGCTCTGGATACTGCCTGTCGCTCGCAGGCTGCTCCGGCCGGGTGTGAGCGGGCTTGAGAACCTGGAGGCGCTGGAGCCCCCGGTGATTTTCGCGGCCAACCATCAGAGCCATCTGGATACTCCGCTGATTCTGCTTGCGCTTCCTCGGAAGTGGCGGTACTCGGTGGCTCCCGCGATGTATAAGGAGTACTTCACTCCGCACTTCTCGCCTGAGGGGCACACGGCGTGGCAGCGCGCGATGAGTTCGCTCCAGTACTATCTCATTGCGCTGATGTTCAATGCCTTTCCGATTCCGCAGCAGGAGGCCGGAGCGGGCGAGTCGCTTCGGTATGCGGGGGATCTGGTTAGCGACGGCTGGTCGCTGCTGATTTTCCCGGAGGGGGAGCGGCGGCCGGGCGGGCAGATGGGCGAGTTCCGGCCCGGAGTGGGGCTGCTGGCATCGAAACTCAAGGTTCCGGTTGTTCCGGTCCACCTCGAGGGTGTGGACCGCGTGCTGCCGCGCGGGGAGTTCCGCCCGCGTCCCGGCGAGACGCGCGTTGTTTTTGGGCGCCCGCTTTACCTGCGGGAAGGCGATCCTCAGGCGCTTGCCAATCGTGTGGAGCAGGCGGTGAGGGCGCTGTAGACGAGTGGCACGGGCCTCCTGGCCTGTGGCGTAAACTCGATAGAGCTTACGCCATGTCTGCCGAGGAACAACTCCGGGAAAAGCTGCGCAAGATCGCGGCGCTGTTTGAGGGCGCAACGACGGACGGCGAGCGCGTGGCCGCCGCTGCGGCGTTCGAGCGCGTCAAGAAGGCGCTTTCCGCGACCGCGCAGACTGAGCGTCTGGTAGAGATGCAGTTCAGCCTGCCTGACCGATGGCAGCGGCGCCTGTTCTCCGCGCTGTGCCGCAGGCATCGGCTGGAGCCATACAGGTACAGGCGCCAACGGCACACGACGGTAGTTGTCAAGGCGCCGCGGTCGTTCATCGACCGGGTGCTGTGGCCGGAATACCTGGAGCTCAAGAGCGCGCTTGACGAATACCTCAACGACGCCACGGAGCGCATCATCCGCGAAGAGGTGTTTCGCGATGCGGCGGAAGCGCCCGAGCGCGCCGGGTGAACGCTCCGTGATAAAGTGGCGGTTTCGGAGGCGCTATGGATGTTTCACGCACTGTGGTTGTCGGACTGGGATACGTCGGCTGTGTTAGCGCCGCCTGTCTCGCTGAATTGGGTCATCGCGTAACCGGCGTTGACCGCGACGAACTGAAAGTAAGTGCCGTACTGGCGGGGCAGTCTCCTTTCTACGAGCCCGGGCTCGAAGAACTGGTGAAGAAGAACGTGGCGGCAGGCCGGCTGTGCGCGACCACGTGCCTGGAGAGCGCCCTCGACGGCGCGGACATCGTTCTGATCTGCGTGGGCACGCCGTCGGAGCGCAACGGGAACCTGGGTCTGGAGCAGTTGCGGCGGGTCGCTTCCGAGATAGGAGAATCGCTGGCGCGCCGCGAGCGCCCGCTGATCGTGGCCGTACGCAGCACTGTCTTCCCGGGCACATGCGAGGAAGTGGTGGCCCCCTTGCTCGGCGGACGGGCCGCGCTCGTTTCAAACCCGGAATTCCTGCGCGAGGGCGGAGCCGTTCGCGACTTCATGGAGCCCTCGCTACTGGTGGTCGGCGGCTCGGATGCGGACGCGGTGCGGCGCGTAGCCGCATTGTATGCCTCGCTGCCAGTGGAGCCGGCGCTGGTTTCGCTGCGGACGGCGGAGCTGATCAAGTACGCATGCAATGCGTTTCATGCGTTGAAGGTAACGTTCGCGAACGAGATCGGCGCCTTGGGGCAGGAACTCGGGATCGACGCCGCCGAGGTAATGGCGACGTTGTGCCGGGACGAGCGGCTGAATATCTCGCCCGCGTATCTCAAGCCGGGGTTCGCTTTCGGCGGGTCCTGCCTGCCGAAAGACCTTCGCGCCCTGGTGTATCGCGCCACGCGGCTGGATCTGAAGCTGCCGCTGATGGAATCGGTTATGCCCGCGAATAACGAGCATCTGGCGCGCGCGACGCACGCGGTGCTCGACCTTCCCGGCGAACGCATCGGCGTGTTCGGACTCGCGTTCAAGGAGAACACGGACGACCTGCGCGAGAGCCCGGTGGTTGCGATGCTCGAAACGCTCATTGGCAAGGGGCGCGACCTTCGCGTGTTCGATCCGCAGATCCGTCTGGAGCAGATCTACGGCAGCAACCGCCAGTTCATCCTGAATGCGATTCCGCACATCGGCCGGCTGATGGACGCCCGTTTCGAAGATACGCTCGCCTGGGCGCAGCATCTCGTGATTGCGCAAAAGCCTTCGGCCGCTTTCGCGGCGCAGATCGCGCAGAGCGGCGTTCCCGTGCTCGACCTGACGGGTTCCGGAGTGTCATGAAGATCCTGTGGTTGGGTCCGAACTTCCTGCATCCTGCGACGAAGGGCGGGCAGATCCGCACGCTGGGAATTCTGAGGCGCCTGTCGCGGCGGCACGAGGTGCACTACGTAGCTTTCGAGGATCCGGCTCACCCGGATGCGGTGAAATCGGCCGACGAGTACTGCGCTCGCGCGTACGCGATACCGCACGTTCTGTCGAACAAGAGGTCGCCGCGGTTTGCCGCCGAAGCGGTGGGCGCGTTGTTTTCGCGCATCCCGCTGGCCGTCAGCCGTTTTGACTCGCCCGCACTCCGGCAGAAGGTGGAGGAGTTACTCGGCCGGGAATCGTTCGACCGGGTGGTGGTGGATTTCCTGGCGATGGCGCCGTCCTGCCCGGACCTGGGCCGGAGCGTGCTGTTTCAGCACAACGTCGAGACGATGATCTGGCGGCGGCGAGCCGAGCACGCGCGCAGCCCGCTGGGCAAGTTGTACTTCGGCCTTCAGGCCCGCCGCATGTTCGCCTACGAGCGCGCGGTGAGCCGCGAGGCCGGCCACATCGTCGCCGTGTCCGATGCCGATGCCGAATTGATGCGTTCCATGTTCGGCGTCGGCAACGTCACGGAGGTGCCTACGGGCGTCGATATCGAGTATTTCGCGCGGCCCGGGGAGAATCCTCAGATTGCGGACCTGGTGTTTGTAGGTTCGATGGACTGGCTGCCGAATGTGGACGGCGTGACGCACTTCGTGCGGGAGGTTCTGCCGTTGATCCGGCGCCGGAAGCCGGACTGCAAATTCGCGATCGTGGGCAGGACGCCTCCGGAGAGCATCCTGGCGCTGGGCCGCACCGTGCCGGGCGTGCTCGTCACCGGCACCGTAAAAGACGTGCGGCCGTATATGTGGGGCGCATCGGTTTCGGTGGTGCCGCTGCGGATCGGCGGGGGCACGCGGCTGAAGATCTACGAGGCGATGGCGGCCGGGCTGCCGGTGGTCTCGACGACGGTCGGCGCGGAGGGCCTGGACGTGCATCCGCCGGACGACATACGGATTGCGGACGAGCCGAAGGAATTCGCGGCGCACTGCATTGAATTGCTGGAGGACGGGCAGCGAAGCCGGCAACTGGCGGCGCGGGCGCGGGCGATGGTGGCCGCAAACTACTCCTGGGAGCGTGTGGCGGACCTGTTCGCGCGGGTGCTCGAACATGCTCCGGGGGCGGGCGAGGCGCGCTCGGCGGCGGCCGCGGCAACGCGCTGAGCGTGGCACACTTTTAACAATCGTGCTACCGTAAATTCGATGCACATCCCGGACGGTTTCCTCTCCACTCCCGTGTGGCTAGGCCTGGATGCGCTATCTGTGCCGGCCATCGGGTACGTCGCGCGGCGCGCACGCACGGAACTCGAGGACACGCGCATCCCACTGCTCGGAGTGATGGGGGCCTTTGTCTTCGCGGCCCAGATGATCAACTTCCCGGTGGGCGTGGGGACGAGCGGGCACCTTGTGGGATCGGCATTGCTCGCGATCACGCTCGGTCCGGGCGCGGCGGCCGTGGTAATGACGGCGATCCTGGGTATCCAGGCATTCATCTTTCAGGATGGCGGCGTTCTGGCGCTGGGCGCGAACGTGGTGAACATGGCGTTCGCCGGCGTCTTCGCGGGCTATCTCCCATACCATTTCTGGGGAAGGCGGCGGCTGGCGTTTATTGCCGGCGGGGCGCTCTCGGTCATGGTGGGCGCTACTCTCGCGGTCGCCGAGTTGCTGGCGTCCGGCGTCAAGATGCCCGGAGCCGCACTGGCGGTTTCCTTCGGGCTGTTCGCGGTTACGGCGTTGATCGAAGGGTTGATTACGGCCGCGGTGCTGGAGGGCATCGAGAAGCTGAATCCGGGTTTCATCCGCACGCCGGAGGCGACTCGCTCGCGCGCGCTGGCCGCGGTGGGCCTGACCGCCGTTCTGCTGGCGGCGGTGGGCGTGCTGTTCGCATCGACGCATCCGGACGGCCTGGAGAGCCTGGCCGAGCAGATCGGCATCGCGGGCCAGGCCAGGGCTGTCATGGCCGCGCCGCTCGTGGATTACGAAGCGCGGTTTTTCGGATCCGTGTGGATGCAGAAGGCGGCCGCGGGACTTGCGGGCCTGGCACTGATATACGGCGCTTGCCTTCTGGTGGGTCGCTTCATTGCGCGGCAGAGGAGCGCGTAGTTGCACCACGTTGTCATAGAGCGCTGGAGCCGGGGCACGGGTCCGCTGCACTCGCGCGATGCGCGGGTGAAGCTACTGGTAACGCTCGGGTATCTGATCGCCCTGGCGACAATGCCGCGGCTGACTGCGGCGGCGGTTGCGCTCTACGGGGTCGCGGCCGGCCTTGGCATAGCACTCGGACGCCTGCCGGTTGGCGCGTTGCTGGCGCGGGCGGCGGTCGTGCTGCCGTTCTCGGCCACGTTCGCGATATTCAGCATGGCGGCCGGCGATGCGTCGCGGGCCGGGTCGCTGCTCGTAAAGAGTTATCTCTCCGCGGCCGCGGTGCTCGTGCTGGTGGGGACCACGCCGTTGCCGAAGTTGCTTCGCGGAATGGAATCGCTTGGAGTGCCGCGAATGCTCACGCTCGTGGTGCAGTTCCTGTTCCGGTACCTGTTCGTCATTTCCGGGCAGGCGCAGCACATGAGGCTGGCGGCGCTATGCCGCGGGTCGGGCGCGAGCGGCATCCGGTTCCGCGCCGCGGCGGGCGCTGTGGCGGTGTTGTTTGCGCGTTCGTTCGGGCGCGCCGAAGGGATACACCAGGCGATGATGGCTCGCGGCTTCAACGGAGAAACCCAGTTGCTCTCCACGGCGCGGATTGATGCGTTCGACGTTCTCCTCCTGATCGCGGGGCTCGCGGCGGCCCTCGCGCTTCGCGTATTTCCGGGGGCGCTATGAGTCCGCGAACGCCGGTCATCGAGGTGCGCGGCTTGCACTTCCGCTACGGCGACGGCACGGTGGCTCTGGATGGCGTCGATTTCCAGTTGTACCCGAGGGAAACCGTCGCGCTGTTCGGGCGCAACGGTTCGGGCAAAACTACATTCGTGCATCATCTGAACGGCCTGCTTCAAGGCGACGGGCAGGTGACGGTGTGCGGCCTGCCTGTCACTAAGAAGAACCTGCCCGCGGTACGCCGTAAGATCGGGCTTGTATTTCAGGACTCCGATGAGCAGCTATTCATGCCCACGGTCCTGGAGGATGTGGCATTCGGTCCGCTGAACCTCGGGCTGGAACCGGCCGCCGCAATCGAGGCCGCACGGGCGGCGTTGCGCGATGTAGGGTTGGACGCACTGGCTGGTAAGGCGCCGTATCACCTGAGCGCGGGGGAGAAGAAACGGGTCGCTCTCGCGGGAATCCTGGCGATGCAACCCGAGATTCTCGTACTGGACGAACCTACTACTTTCCTGGACCCACCCGCACAGACACACCTGGCGAGCTTACTCAGGACATTACCGCAAGCCAAGTTGATTGTCACGCACGATTCGGCCTTCGCCGGCGTGCTGGCAACCCGCGCCGTGTTCTTCGACAAAGGGAAAATAACCGGCGATGGTCCTGTCGACGAGATTGTGGAGAGGTTCCAGTGGGTCCCGCGCACGCTGACGGGTAGCGCGCTTCACACCGGCAAGGCAGATTGAACCAGCTTACTTCTCGCCGCCCGTCCGTTTACGATATTCGGCCCAACGGCGCTTCTGTGCGGCAGCGATTCTCTTCCTGGCGGCCGAGCTGAGTTGGCGCCTGCCACCGGCTTCGCGCGCGGGCTGCTGCTTGTCAGCCGCCGGGCGGCCGCGGCGACGGCCGCCGAGCATAGCCTGAACCTGACTGATCTGTTCTTCAAGCCTTCGCTTCTGCGCTTCCAGTCCTTCCAGTGCGGCGGACAACAGCGTGGCATTTTCTACGGATTTCACGCCTCTTGGCATTTTTTCACCTGATAACACCATACCATAGGAAGCACTTACTGCAAGCTGAGTTCGAGTTACACAGGATGTGTATCAGGGCATGGCCTCAGCCCCTGGCTGCGCCGCAAACAGGGGCTGAAGCCCGGGCCTTCTCGCGACGTTGCGGCACGGCGACGCATAGCATCGCCTCGTCCGCCTACCGCTCGCAGATGATAGTAACCGGCCCGTCGTTAACGAGGTGTACCACCATGTGAGCCTGGAATACTCCGCTCTGGACGGGCACGCCCCGCGTGCGGCAAACTTCGATGAAATATTCGTAAAGAGTGCGGGCCTGTTCAGGTCCGGCAGCGGAATCGAAACTGGGGCGGCGGCCTTTGCGGGCGTCTCCGTACAACGTAAACTGTGAAACGACAAGCAGGGAACCGCCGGTTTCGAGCACGTCGCGGTTCATCTTACCCGCGTCGTCCGGGAAGATACGCAGTCCAGTGACTTTCTCCGCGAGGTAATCTGCCTCGGCGGTAGTGTCCGGCTTAGCGACACCCAACAGCACAACGAGGCCTTTCCCGATAGCGCCAACCACCTCGCCATCCACTTCGACACGCGCTTCGGTTACCCGCTGAAGAACGACCCGCATATGGTATAAGTTTAGGCGGTGATCGAAACTTACGCATATGCCCGCGCGGGATTCCTCGGCAACCCGAGCGACGGATATTTCGGGAAGACGATATCGTTTCTCGTGAGGAACTTCCGCGCGCGCGTGCTGCTTTACCCGAGCGCGCGGCTGGAGATTAAGCTCTCCAAAGCGGATACGCCCGTATTCGAGAACCTCGACGACCTGTATCGCACAACGCGCTGGCGAGGCTATTACGGAGGAATCCGCATCATCCAGGCCTGCATGGTGCGGTTCATGGATTACTGCCGCGAACAAGGGATCGAGTTGCCGGACCGCAATTTCACGGTCGAGTACGAGACGACGATTCCGATGCGGCTCGGCATGGGAGGATCGAGCGCGATCATTACGGCCGCGCTCCGGGCTTTGTGCCAGTATTACGGGGTTGAGATCCCGAAGCCTGTAATGCCGAACCTGGTGCTCGAAACCGAGACACGGGAACTCGGAGTGCCGGCCGGGTTGCAGGACCGTGTAATCCAGACTTACGAAGGCCTGGTCTACATGGATTTCTGCAAGGACCTGATGGACCGCCAGGGCTACGGCAACTATGAGCCGCTCGATCCGGACCTGCTTCCGAACGTATACGTCGCTTACCGCACCACGCTGAGCGAGGGAACGGAAGTGTTCCACAGCAATGTGCGCGAGCGGTGGCGCAGGGGCGATCCGGAAGTGGCGGAAGCCATGCGGACCTGGGCTGGATATGCCGAACAGGGCCGCGCGGCACTGCTTGCCGGGGACTACGATGCGCTCGACCGTTTGGTGAACGCCAACTTCGATCTGCGAGCCGGGATCTATGACGTCGGCGAGGGCAACATGCAGATGATCCGGACGGCACGAGCTGCCGGCGCGACTTCCAACTTCGCGGGGTCCGGCGGGGCGATCGTGGGAACTTACAGGGATCCGGAGGTGTTCGACAACCTGGTGGCAGCGATGCGGCCGCTGGGGGTGGCCGTGATCCGGCCGGTGGTGGCCCCGGCGGCCGCACGCTGACCGTTCCGGCTTAAGGTCGGTTCAAATACTTCTCATACAGCCGGTGGTGTTTGTTCTCCAGATCCACCGTCTTGCCCTTGATGAATTCCATCTTCAACTGCGTGCGGGTCTCGAGCGGATCGCCGTCGGTTACGATGAGGTCCGCCCACTTGCCTTTGTCGATGGAGCCGATTTCGTTCGCGACACCCCAGATCTCCGCCGCGTTCAGAGTAACGGCCTTGAGCCCTTCCTCATACGGCAGACCGAAAGCGACAGCCGTCGCGGCCTGGTAGGGCAGGTTCCGTGAGAAGGAAGTGCTGAAGCTGCCGAATGCGAACTTCACGCCCGCTTTGTGCAGTTCGCCGGGAGCGGTGAACGGCTTGTCGTAGGGGTCGTCCTCTTCGGCGGGCAGGTCGAGCGTCGGGCCGAGGATCAGGGCGATGTTCTTGGCCTTGAGGTCGGCCACGACTTTCCAGGCATCGGTTGCCTCGGAAATCACGATCTTGAGCTTCTCTTTGTCCGCGAAGGCGATGGCGTCCTTGATGGCACGCTCGCGGACCGCATGGACAACCAGCGGAAGCTTGCCTTCGAGCACGGGCAGCATGGCTTCGTACGTTACGTCGGGCCGGAAGCCCGCGGGCGCGGCGGCCTTGGCTTGCCGATACCGGCGCGCCTCCTCGAAGAATTGATGGAGTTGCTGGAGACGGCGGTCGTAATCCCGCTTCATCTCGGCGAACGGCGTCCGGGCGGCGCCCGGCCTCTCGGTATACCGCGAGGACCGGCCCTGAACCACCGGGAACTGAAGCTGCATGGAAGCGGCGGGACGGACGGCCATTTCCTGCCACGTCCAGCCGTCGAGGTGTATGAGCGCTGCCTGGCCGGCGACCAGCGCGCCGGTGGGAGCCGCGATCGCGCTGGTGATCCCGTTTGCGCGCGTGACCGGGATGTGCTCGCTGGCAGGGTTGATCGCGACGATCGCCCTCACCTGCGGATTGAAGTCCCCGATCTCCATTGCGTCGTTAGTTTCGCGGACGGCGCCGATTTCCGAGAGGCCGATCTCGGTGGCCGAATCGATCATGCCGGGGTAGACGTGAAGTCCCTTGACGTCGATGACTCGGACGCCCTTCGGCGCGGCAACCTTCGTCCCAACTTCGACGATTTTTCCGTCGCGCACCAGCACGGAGCCGTTCGGGATGCCGGGGCCCGACACCGGGTGTACCGTTCCGCCGCGGAGCAGGAAACTGTCATCGGTTCCCGCCATCACGGATAGAGAGCAGAACAGGGTCAGTAGCAGCGTCTTCTTCATGACGGCCTCCTGGTGGGCGGAGCGGACTTCTTCTGCCGCTCTTTGGCTTTTTCGATCAGGGCTTTCTTTTCCTTCTCGCGCGCGGCGCGATCTGTGGCGTCGCGGTCGCGGTCGAAATACATTTCGCCGTCAATCATGACCTTCTGAACCTTGGCGTAGTTGGAGAGCGGGTGTTTGTCGAATATCACGATATCGGCGTCCTTGCCGATTTCAAGCGACCCGACGCGGTCCTCGATGCCGAGCTGTTTTGCGGGCACGATGGTAATCATCGCCAGCGCGTCGTTCTCACTCACGCCGCCGTACTTCACCACCTTGGCGGCTTCGGTGTTGAGGTGGCGCATCAGTTCCGCGTCGTCGGAATTGAGCGACACCTGCACGCCTTTCTTCAGCATGACGGCGGCGTTGTAGGGGATGGCGTCGGCCGCTTCCATTTTGTATGCCCACCAATCGCTGAACGTGGTCGCGCCCGCCTTGTGCTCGGCGATTTCCTTGGCCACCTTGTAGCCTTCGAGCACGTGTACGAGCGCGTGAATGCGGAACCCGAACTCGTCACCGAGCTTCAGCATCATGAGGATCTCATCCGCGCGGTAGCAGTGCGCATGGACGAGGCGCTTGCCGTCGAGGACTTCGACGAGCGGCTCGAGTTTGAGGTCCTTGCGGGGCGGCAGCGCATGCTCGCCGCGCTTCACCTTGGCCTCGTAATCGCGCCAGGCACTGCGGTAATTGCGCGCTTCATTGAACGCCTGCCGGATCACGTCTTCCACGCCCACGCGCGAAGCCGGATAGCGTGCCGGGCTTTGCACGCCGAAGCCGAGCGCGCTGCCGCGGCGCTTCGGGTTTTCTCCCAGCGCCAGCTTCAGGATCGGCTTGGCGTTATCGAATACGATGCCCTGGGCGTCTTTACCCCAACGGGTCTTGATTACCGAGCACTGCCCGCCGATGGCATTGGCGCTGCCGTGCAGAACGGCGACGGTTGTGACGCCGCCGGCGAGCGCGCGATAGATGCCGACGTCCTCGGCGTTCAGGACGTCATCGATAGCGACCATCGAGGAAACCGAGATGCTGCCCTCATTCACGCTATCCGCGCCGATGTGGGAGTGCGGGTCGATAATGCCGGGCATCACGTACTGGCCGCCCGCATCGAAGATGCGCGCGCCATCCGGGATGGTGACCTTCTCTCCGATTTCCGCGATCTTGCCGTCGCGCACGAGCACGGAGCCTTTGAAGGCGCCCTTGGTGATCGTAATCACATTCGCATTGCGGATCACCGTCGGCGGCGCCGCAACCGCCGGAAGAAGGGCTGCTGTAAGAAGAATGCCGAGCCGCCTCATCTGGTTGCCTCCTTCTCTTCGGCCGGCTGCTCGGGCGTGGGTTCGTATTTCGCGCCGTCCACGAAGATGTACTTGACCTTGGTTTTTTCCTGGAACAGTTCGCCGTCGGTTACGACGAGGTTGGCGATCTTGCCTTTGTCGATGCTGCCAAGGCGATCGGCCACGCCGTAAATCTCCGCGGGGCTGAGCGTGAACGCGCGCACCGCATCGGCCTGCGAGAGGCCCGCGTCGAGCGCGCGCTTGATGGCGGCGCGGAGGTCGCGTGCGGCCACGCCGTCCGTGTAGAAGGCGAACCGGCAGCCGGCCTTTGCGAGGGCGGCGGGCGCGGAGGGGGCCTGTTCGCGCAGCGATAGCGTGCGCAGGCTGTCCGTGCGCTCGGGATCCTCGTCACGCTGGCGCTCCGGCCACTTCAGGCTGATGAGCAGCGGCGTTCCGGTTTTGCGGAGCAGACCGGCATCGTGATACGCCTCGTGGCCGCCGTAGAGTATCGTGGGCGTTTTCAGTTCGGAAGAGAACTTCAGCATGCGCTCGATCTCGACGGCGCTCGCGGCCGGCAGCAGAATGCGCGGGCATTCAAGCACGCCTTCGAGCGCGCGGTCGTAAGCCGGCCGCTTCGTGCCGTTCACGCGGCCCGCGTAATCCTGTTTCGCAGCCTTGTAGTACGCGGCGTCGATATAGACCTGCCGTATGTAGGCCATCACGCCCATGAGGGAACCGGGGTAGCTCGAAAAACCGGCGGTCTCGACAGTGAGGTACATGCCCGCGGGCGTCGCGACCACCATGTCGCCGGCCCTAACGCCTGCGAGCGCGATGATGGCGCCCTGCCCGGCAAAGATGCCGCGTTGAGAGAAGGTCACAGCGTTGGTGAAACCCGCGTTGCGCGCGCTTTCGATCCGGCGGTCGGCCGGGCTGATGAGGTCGGCCGCTCGAACCCAACTTGTCGTCGACGGCCGGTCTTCCGGACCGCGCGCCGGGGCGGCCTGTGGTGTATCGGGTGAGGGTGCGGACGACCGGCGCGGCCCTGTTGCAGCCGGGGCCGGCGCGGCATCCGGAAGGCCCAGCGTGCTCAGGCCGTCAATCAGTCCCGGATACACAATCAATCCCTGGCCATCGATCACCCAGGCATCGGCGGGAACGTTAACATTCGCTCCGACTTCCTGGATCAAACCGTCGCGGAGCAGCACGGTGCCTTTCTCCAGCACCGGGCCGCTCACTGTGACCACTCGCGCGCCGCGAATGGCAAATGCCGAGGGCGGGTTGGCCTGAACGCCGACCGCCCCCAAAAAGAGCAGTAACAGCATGATCGTTCTATGCATTGTTTCCTTATGAGACGCAGGCGATCCCGGTCCGTAACAGCCTGCGAAATCCCGTTATCGGTATACTGTGAGTCTTAGATGGTAAATCGAAAAAAAATCCGGTACAAGGATGCCGGGGTGAACATTGACGAGGCGGACCGCGCCGTCTCCCACATCAAGAAGCTCGCGAAGAAGACGTTTACGCGCGGTGTGCTCACCGACATCGGCGCGTTCGGCGCAGGCTACGAGCTTTCGGGCTGGAAGAAGCCGGTGCTCATCAGTTCGGCGGATGGCGTGGGCACGAAGCTCAAAGTGGCCTTTGCCGCGGACCGGCACGACACAGTCGGGCAGGACCTCGTCAACCACTGCGTGAACGACATCGCCGTGCAGGGCGCGCGCCCGCTGTTCTTCCTCGACTACTACGCCACGGGCAAGCTCGATGCCGAAGTGACGCGGCAGGTGGTGAGCGGGCTCGCGAAGGCATCGCGCGAGAACGGCTGCGCGCTGATCGGCGGCGAGACCGCGGAGATGCCGGGGCTGTACGCCGAAGGCGAGTACGATCTGGCCGGTTTCATCGTCGGCGCGGTGGAGCGAACCCGCATGCTTACCGGCGCGGGCATTCGCGCGGGCGACGTCGTGCTCGGCCTGCCATCCACCGGACTGCATACCAACGGCTACTCGCTTGCCCGCAAGCTCTTCTTCGAAGTGGCGGGCTATGGCGTCAAGACGTTCCTGCCCGAGCTGAACTGCACCGTCGGCGACGAACTGCTCAAGGTACACCGCAGCTATCTCACGCCCATACAGACTCTGCTTTCCGAGGGCGTGCTGAAGGGGGCGGCTCACATCACGGGCGGCGGCATGTCCGATAACATCCCAAGGATTCTGCCGGCCGGTTTGGGGGTCGAAATTGCGCGCGGATCCTGGCCCGTGCTGCCCGTCTTTGAACTCATGAGAGAACTGGGCGGCATCCCGGAGGACGACTATCGGCGCACCCTCAATCTCGGCATTGGGATGGTGCTGGTAGTTGGGCGGCGCAACCTGTCGCGCGCCCGCCGCATCCTCGAAACGCTGAAGGAAACTCCCTACGAAATCGGGCGGGTAGTAGCGGCGAAACGCGGGGCCGCGTCGCGCGTGGTGTATCTATGAAGCGCCTGGGAATCCTGATCTCGGGCCGCGGTTCGAACTTCGAGGCTATCGCGGACAGCATCGACGCCGGCCGGATCGGCGCGACCATCGCGGTGGTGATCTCGAACCGTCCGGAAGCGCGCGGGATAGAAGCGGCGCGGCGGCGCGGGCTGAACGCGGTCGTGATTCCCTCGAAGGGGCTTGACCGCGAGACCTACGACCGCCTGGTGGCCGAGGAGCTACGGAAGAACTCGGTGGACCTGGTCTGCCTCGCCGGTTTCATGCGGCTGCTCAGCGCCTCGTTCATCGATCAGTTTCCGCAGCGCATTTTGAACGTCCACCCATCGCTGCTGCCATCGTTCCCGGGACTCGACGCCCAGCACCAGGCGCTCGAGCACGGCGTGAAAGTCAGCGGCTGTACCGTGCATTTCGTGGATGCCTGCCTCGACGCCGGGCCCATCATCATCCAGGCCGCGGTCCCCGTTCTGAACGACGACACCGTGGATGCCCTCTCGGCGCGCATCCTCAAGGAAGAGCACCGGATCTACACCGAGGCGATTAACATCGTGCTTTCGGGGGAATACCGCATCGAGGGCCGGCGGGTGATTCTGACGTAGCTTCCGCGATCCGGCTTTCCACGAGTTCGGCAATGTCGCTGCCCCCGTTCAGTTCCGCGATTTGCCTGAACCGTTCCGGTTCCCTCTCATAGACCGTGACGCAGTTCCGGACGCTCTCGGTTTCCTCCGTCGTGCGGCCCACAATCCATAACCCGCCCGGGCGAAGGCTGCCGAAAACTGCCGCCGCTCCGCTTGCGATCTCCGCGTCGCTGAAGTAGCAGCGGTTGAAGATGTTCATCGTCCGAATCACGTCCGCTCCGGAGTCTAGGCGCGCGAATACGGAATGGATGGCGGTACGAAAGCGCGGCTCGCTGTCCAGTTTCGCCATTGGCACGGGGTGTATGAGCGGCACGCGAGTGATTTCCCAGTCCTCGGCCGCGGCGCGAACGGCCTCGGCCGCTTCCCCAACCTTCCCGAGCGCCCGGCGGCGCAGCATCTGGTTCACCAGCCGGAATCGCGGGGCCGGCCGCGACAAAGGCAGTACGAACGGCGGCTTGACGTACTGCAGCGCCCTGCCGCCCTCTTCGAAAAAGAACTCCTCTCCCGTGCGGCGATTGCGTGCGCAGATCAGATGAAAGGAGATGTCCGACGCCGTGAGCCGCGAATCCGGGAGCGCTTCGAACAACTCGCGGGCGAACTCGTAGGATGCCAGGCAATCCGACGCCGCCCAGTCCTGCACCTCCAACGGCCCGGCGGGCCTAGGCCTCCGTTTGAGAAGGTCCAGCGCAAGCTCATTGACGTCGGTGAAGCGGTTCGGATATGTCGTCCGGACAATGCCGGAAGAGAGTTGAAGGTCCCGGATAGCGCATTCGAACAGGGCGCGCCCCAGCGGTCCCTCCGAAGCGTGACGCAAAAGCCCGTACGCGATCGGTTTTCGCGGCTGTCTGCCGTCCGTATACGCCTCAAACTGGGCGAGTTTCCAGATTCCGGTGAGCAGCATCGGACTGGAAGCTATTATACCCTGGTAAACCAAGCTGATTTGATAAGATAAAGGGCTTGTCGCCAGTATGGAACACATTCTGTCTGTAGTTTTGTTCACGCCGCTGGCGGGGCTGCTTGTCCTGCTGCTGATCCCCTCCTCGAAGCCAAATGCCATCAAGCTCTGGGCGAACATCGCCTCGTTCATCGGCTTTCTGGTCTGCCTGCCGCTGGTCTTCGGCTTCGACAAGGCCAAGGATTTTCAGTTCATCGAGCGCGCGAACTGGATCCCTTCCCTCGGCGCGTCGTACTACCTCGGTATCGACGGCTACGGCCTGCTGCTGGTTGTGCTCACGGGGCTGCTGGGTTTCATCGCGATCCTCTCGAGCTGGAACGCCATCGATACGCGGCTGAAGGAATACTACGCGAACTTCCTCGTGCTACAGACGGCCATGATGGGCGTGTTCATGGCGCGTGATTTCCTGCTGTTCTTTGTGTTCTGGGAACTCGGGCTGGTGCCCATGTACCTGATCATCGCGATCTGGGGCGGCCCGCGGCGCGTCTACTCGGCGTTCAAGTTCATCGTGTACACCTTCATCGGCTCGGTGCTGATGCTCTTGGGCATCCTGGCGCTCTACTTCGCGCACTACAGCCAATACCAGGTGTACAGCTTCGCGATTCCGGACCTGCTGCGGACGAGCCTCTCAGGCCCCATGCAGTGGTGGGTTTTCTGGGCCCTCTTCGCGGGATTCGCGGTGAAAATTCCGATGTGGCCGCTGCACACGTGGCTCCCCGATGCGCACACCGAGGCTCCCACGGCCGGCTCCGTGATCCTGGCAAGTGTTCTGCTGAAAATGGGGACCTACGGGTTCCTGCGCTTCTCGCTGCCTCTGCTGCCGGACGCGGCGAAAGACCCTGTGGTGGTGAACGCGATGGCGCTGCTCTCGCTGATCGCCATCGTATACGGGGGGCTGGTCTGCCTCATGCAGAAGGATTGGAAGAAGCTGATCGCGTACTCGTCGGTGAGCCACCTCGGCTTCTGCACGCTGGGTATTTTCGCCCTGAACCCGGCCGGCATCACCGGATCGATTCTCCAGCAGATCAACCACGGCATTTCGACCGGCATGCTGTTCTTGATAATCGGCGTGGTCTACGAGCGGCGGCACACGCGCGAAATCTCGGAGTACGGCGGCCTGCTGCGCGTCATGCCGGTGTTCACGATCGTGTTCTTCATTACCGCGCTCAGCTCGTTGGGCATGCCCACGCTGAACGGGTTCATCGGCGAGATCGCGATTCTGAAGGGCGCTTACGAGATGTCGTTCAACTGGGCGTTCTGGTGCGCGGTAGGGATCGCGCTCGGCGCAGCGTACCTGATCTGGTTGTTCCAGCGGACCATGCTGGGCGAGATTTCGGAGAAGAACTCGAAGCTGCCCGATCTTTCGCTGCGCGAGATCGCGGTGTTCGCGCCGCTGATCGTGCTGGCGTTCTGGATCGGCCTGTATCCCAAGCCGTTCTTCCAGGTGTTGGAGCGGCCCGCGGCGCAGATCGTAGAGCGCGTACGCCCCGGCTACTTCGCCGAGCGCGGATTGCCCAACCCGCTTGAGGCGACGTCCACGTCCGCAGCCCGGTGATCACGGCTTCAGGCAAGTGGAAGTCCGTGGCTGCGGCCTTGTATCAGGGCACGGCTTCAGCCGTGCCGCAAGCCCTTGCCAAGCCCATGGGCTTTAGCCCCTGGGTATGCAGGGCAGGCAGGGCCCGCAGTTACCTCACAACCACCTTCGCGAGGCCCGCATTCCCCGCCGAATCCGTCGCACGGAAAACCACCAGGTGTTCGCCGGGGGCCAGACTATCGAGGCGAACGAGAAACCGCTCGCGTTGGGAATCGATAATCCCTTCGACCGGATTGGCCGGCACCCAAGGCCCGGCATCGACGGAGTACTCGGCTCGCCGCAGCGGGGACGCTGCATCGGCGGCATCCACATCGATTTCAACGCGCGAACCGGTGCGCCTCGGCGCGCTTGCTGTCACGACCGGCGGCGTGTTGTCGATGAGCGTGGGCGAACTGGTCATCTCGGCCTCCCGTGCGACGCCTGGCGCGTTCACAGGGCTGTCGGAGGCGACCACGCGGAACCAGTAACGGCCGTCCGCGAGCGAATCGGCGTCAATGACATACGTATTCTCGCTGATGTCGGCCTTGAGCAGCTTCCACTCGCGCTCACCTTCTCCGCGGAAGTAGACGGAGTAGACCATGTGATCGCCGTCCGGGTCCTCAGCCTGCCACACGATCTGCAGTTGGTCCGAGCGGGCTGCGCCGGGCGTCTGGGTTGGCGTCCCACTGGACGTCGTGGAGCCCGCGTCGCCGGTATCGGTCACCGTGATGCTGTAGGCGGACAAGGCCTGCGATTGGGCCGCGGCCACCTTCTGCGCCGGAGCCGTTCCGGGCTGGCTGACGGCGGTAACGCTCTTCACCACAGGCGGCGTATTCTGCGGCAGGTACGCCAGTGAGACGGAGTCGAGCACCGGGCCGGTCGGGCCGGCGCCCGTGAACTCGGCCTTCCACTGTATGTAACGCGCGTTGGGGCTGCGGACAGGGTTGCCCGAATCGGCCAGCGGATCGGACCAGTCGCTCCAGGTCTTGTCGGGCCGGGCGGAGTTGCCGGAGCGGGTGCGGAACGCGATGCGGCCTCCCTGCGGCAGATCGCCAAGCCAGTTCAGGCGTCCCCATCGGGCTACCGCATTGGCATCATGCACCGGAGATTCGTAGCTCCCGGTGGGCGATTGCTCTCCCGCCAGCCGGTAAATCTTTCCCATGTCGCCCGTCGCGGCCAGGGTCCCGGTTGGCGTCGAGAGCAGCCGTATAGCCTCACCCTCGCCGGTTTCGACCAGCAGCGTGGCCTTGCGGTCCGGCGTGAGCCGGTAAATCCGGCCGTGCTCGTCGGTCGAGAAGGTGATCTGGCCGCCGGCGACCAGCAGGTCGTAGACGTTTTCTTCCTTGGAACTCCAGAGGCTCTCGACCGTGTTGTCCGGATTGATTTTGTAGATGGCCGACTTCTCGGTGCTGCCGAGATCGATAATCTGCGGGATCTGCACCGGCGTCGCGGACGTCTGCACCTGCGGTTTTACAGACTCCGCCTTGGGCTTGAGTTCCACCCCGGCCTGCGCTTCCACGGTGACTGTTGTGGAGGTGGCGGTGACGCTTGCGCTAGCCGGCACCCCGACTGAGGACGTGACGCCGCCAAGCGAACGGCGCGTCATCGAACCGCCGAGCGCCGCGGCGTAAATTGTGCCGTCCGGTCCCGGCACGACCTTTCGGATCTCCGGCAGATTGGCGTCGTACAGGACGAAGGCCTTGTCCTTGGCGGATATGCGATAGAGAATGCCGTTGGGTTCGCTGCCCGCGAGCAGGCGGCCTTGGGAATCGAAAGCAAGGCAGGTGACGTGCGCCTGCCCGGTTTCGTACCAGACCTCGCCCTTCCCCGCGGCCGAAATGCGGAAAATCCTGCCGTCATCGCCTGTCGCGGCATAGAGCGCGCCATCGGGGCCGAACGCGAGCGACCAGATGTACTTCGTGCCGGGCGCGAAGTACTCGGAAGCCTTTCCGTTCTCGATGCGGTAGATTTTGCCGTCGGGAGAAGTGCCGGCGTAAAGGACACCGCTGGAATCGAGCGCCAGCGCGAAAATCTCGGGCTGATCTGCGGTCCACAGCAGCGAAGACTTGCCGGCGCGGTCAATACGGTAGATGCGGCCGCGATGGCCGGTGGCGGCGTACAAGTTGCCGTCCGAGGCCTGCACAACGTTCCAGATGATCGGTTGCCCGGAGGCGAACAGCGTTTCCGTCTTCGGCGCCGGCAGCAGTCGGCCGTCGCGCGTGAGCGAAAGCCCATTGAGGCGCCCGGCGAGGAAATCGCGGTAGGAGTTCATCTCCCACACGGTTGTGCTGGATGCGCGCACAGTAAAGGGAGAGACCAGAAGCGCGCCCGCGAGGGCCGCTACGCAAGCTTTGTTCATTCTTTTACTTCCACCTGGATGGTCTTGGATCCGCTGACGACCGCGCCGCCCGCGTCGATCCCGAACTCGGCAATCTTGGAATTGGCCGGCGCAGGCATGCCGCTGAGCGAGTTTTGCGAGCGCGCCAGAATCATGCCGAGCGAGGGCGGAGGACCGGGCAGGCTTTCGCCCGCCACGTCGTAAGCGGGCTCGGCGCGCCACACACGCAGGTACGCATTGGTGTTCGGCCTCAATCCGTTCAGGAAAGCCACGAGCTGCGCCGCCGATTTCGGCGGCGCCATGAGCATCTGCCGGTACTCGGTGAGGTTGATCGTGGTGGCGTCCGCGGCCGAAATCTGCAGCGCGCCGGCCGGCGCCCCAACCGGAACGCGGTATGTGACGTTGCGCGTGATTTCTGCGCCGTTTTCACCGGAAAGAAGGACGGTGAGGTCCACGCTCTCGCCCGGCCGGACTTCACGCTTCGAGCTCCAGACCTGGTCGATTTGCAGTTGCCGTTTCTCCGGGAACGAGCCGATATCGAGCGACACGCCCTTGAGCTGTAGGGAATCGAAGCCGCTCTGCATAACGTAGGCGAGCGGCACCGCGGCGGCCATCGAAACCTGGGCGGCCAGGTTCATATCGCCCGCGTACATGTTGTCGATTCTCAGCGGCACCGAGCCTTTTTCGAACTCGAGCTGCCCGGTGACTCTGATGCTCGAATCGCCCACCGAGCGCTCTGTCGCGTCGATAGCCGAGAAGACAGCCATCTGGAGAAGGAACGGTGAGAGCACGCGGTCATTGACCATCCGGATGTTGTACGACTGGAGACCGGTCCCCTCGTGGCGCACCTTGATCGAGACCGGAACAGTAGCGGCGGCCCGCCCGAGCCGTCCCGCAATGGCCGTGCTGCGGTCTTGCGTGATCGAGCCCATCCACTCTCTCGCGGTCGAGATCTTGAAGGAACTGGAAAAGTTCGGAAGCAGGGTCAGCACCTCGGCACGCGCGAACGGCAGGTCGGTCGCTCCGACGGCTAGAAAACGGTGGCCGAACGCGTGGACGCGCCCGTTGTCGATGCAGGTAACGGTGCCGTCCGCCCCGATGCTCATGTCGCCCGAGAGAAGTTGGACGCTGATCATGGAGCCGGGTTGCAAGCCATTCGGACTCCCGAGTGCCGGGCCGGGATTGCCGCCCCCGCCGGCGCCCTGCATAGGTTCCAGGCCGAGCAAACGGAGTTGCGGTGCGAAGTGCTCGATGGCAGCGCGCGTGAATCCACCGAAAGAAACGGGCGTGGCAATGTCGATCATGCGGGCGCCGCCGGGTGCGAGGACGTCTTCGCTGGGCGCGACGAGCTTATCGAGCCGGCCATCCCATAGGTTTGTAGCGGCGCGGCGCGCGGGCGCCGGAGAGTCTCCGACCCGCAGCATTTCCTCGATCGGGCGGATGCCGGCGATCGGTTGTTTTGAAAATCCGAAGCCCATCGCGACGGCGCCAACCAGTCTGCCGTCGATGTACACCGGGCTGCCGCTCATGCCCTGCAGGACGCCGGTTTCGGCCAGCGGCCCGCCGGACAGCTTCGCAAGAATAATCGACTGCTTCGGGCCGATGTTTTGAAGTACGCCGAGGACCTCGACCTGAAACTGGTCGATTCGGTCGCCGGAGAATACTGTTTTTCCGATGCCCTTCATGCCGGGCCGGATGTCCTTCAGGGGGTAAATCGGGACTTCCGCGTATAGGACTCCCGCCAGCAGGAAACAGCAAAGGAAACGCACATTTCCATTTTAGTGGAAGTGGAATTTCGAAACATTCCGAGCCTGATTCCGAGCCGCGCGCGTCAGCAACAGGCGCCCGGGTTTGACCAAACCGTGGGGCAGGCGGTTTCGCCCAATGCCACTTAACTAAGCTCATCGTGGTTCCTTGCGCGCGGGGAATGTGCGACGACGATGCCAAGCGGCGCGAGGAAAGGATCTCCGTTTCGTTCGTTTCGGATG
>JAEZIJ010000182.1 GCA_023436715.1 Acidobacteriota bacterium | reverse complement strand
CGCCCTGCGGCGGGCTCCCAGCCCGCCTGCGTGGCCGGCCTGAGAGGCCGGCGCAGCCCGAGGGGCTGCCCCACTCGCGATCGGAAGCAGCCGCGCGGTCTCGACCGATTTTCAACGGAGCGGTTTGTCAAGCTATTCCTTCTGCTGCTGTGGATGGGCCTGGTGGGCTGCCTACAGGCTCAGACATCCACCTTGCCCGGAAGCTGGCCGGATATTCTGTCCTCCGTTGGTTTCCAGCCGAAGGCGAATATTTTCGTCTTGCAGTCCGACGCGGCGCTTCCGGCGGAACCGTGGCTCACGCGCGCTGAGGCGGGCGCCTTCGTGATTCTGGAGGGCGCGTCGCCGGTCGCCGAAGCGCTCGGTTTCCGTCCGGGAAGCCGGCGCGTGCGGGTCGCCAATACACTCGATGAGCGCAACCCGAAGCTGCCGGTCATCTGGGAGCGCGCGCTCGAAATCCCGGTGTATGAGGTTCCGGAGCAGGCGCGCGTGTTCGCCCGCGAGCGGTGGAGCGGAGCACCATTGATGGCAGGGTTCCGGCACGGTGCGGGCGGCGTGCTCTGGCTCGCGGCGCCGCCCGGCGAGCGCGGGTACGAACGCTTCCCGTATCTGCTCCAGGCACTTGCGGACCTCGGCCTCTCGCCGCCGTTCCGTTCCCGCCGCACCTGGGCGTTCTTCGACTCCTCGTACCGGTCCCGCGCCGACCTGGACTACCTGGCGAAGCGCTGGAGGGAGGCCGGCATTGCCGCCCTTCACGTCGCGGCCTGGCACTACTTCGAGCCGGACCCCCAACGCGACGAATGGCTGCGCGGGCTGATCGAGACGTGCCACCGCAACGCGATCCTGGTCTACGCCTGGCTTGAACTGCCTCACGTGAGCGAGCAGTTCTGGAACGGTCATCCGGAGTGGCGCGAGAAGACCGCCGCGTTGCAGGATGCCCACCTTGACTGGCGCAAGCTGATGAACCTGACGAACCGGGATTGCTTCCGGGCGGCGGCCAGGGGCGTGCGCGATCTTGCCGGCCGCTTCGATTGGGACGGCGTGAACCTTGCCGAGCTGTACTTCGAATCGCTGGAGGGCGCCGCCAACGCAGCCCGGTTCACGCCGATGAACGACGATGTGCGCCGGGAGTTCCGGGCAGCGCATGGGTTCGATCCACTCGAACTGTTCCGCAACCCCGGCGGACACCCGCCGGAAGACATGCGGCGGTTCCTGGACTTCCGGGCCGAGTTGGCGCGCAGGATGCAGGCCGAGTGGTTGGGAGAGATCGAAGCCCTGCGCGGGCGGCAGCCGGACCTCGACATCGTACTGACGCACGTGGATGATCGTTTCGACCGGGGCATGCGAGACGCCATCGGCGCCGATGCCGCTCGCGTTCTGCCGCTTCTCGACCAGCACGATTTCACGTTCCTGATCGAGGACCCCGCGACCATCTGGCATCTCGGCCCCCAGCGGTACCCGGAGATCGCGCGGCGTTACGAGCCGCTCACGCACCGCGGCGACAGGCTGGCCATTGACATCAATGTTGTGGAGCGCTACCAGGATGTCTACCCGACCAAGCAGCAGACCGGGACCGAGCTCTTCCAACTCGTCCATCTCGCATCGCAGTCCTTCAGCCGGGTGGCGCTCTATTTTGAGAACTCCATTCTTCCGGTAGACCTGCCCCTGCTGCCCGCGGCGGCATCTTCCGTCACGCGGGCGGAGCAAATCGGGGGAAGGCTGGTGGTGGACTCCCGGTTTGGAGCGGGTGTTGAGTGGAGCGGTCCCGTTCTGGTGGACGGCGCGCCCTGGCCCGCAACGGACGGCCGGACGGTATGGCTGCCGTCCGGCGCGCACGCGATCGAGCGGGGCGGAGGGGAGCCGGCACTGCGCCTTCTCGACCTCAGCGGCGACCTGAAGGCCGCCGCGAGCCGCGCCGGACAAATCGAGTTCGCCTATTCGAGCGGCTCCCGCGCAATCGCAATTCTCGACAAGCGGCCCGGCCACGTGGAAATCGACGGCGCTCCAGCGCAGCTTGAGCCGCGCGAAGCCGGAACCGGCCGCTTCGCGCTGTTCCTTCCCCGCGGGCAGCACCTCGTCACGATTCGGTAGTGCGCGGCCCATACGTTCTCGTATAAACTGCAAAGCGGTGTTTCCATGGGAAGGCTGATCCTAACACTCGTGATCGGTAGCTTGGCGCTGAGCGCCGCGGAGCGAAAGGTGGACCCCACCTTCCTGCGCCGTTTCATGCCGAGCGTCGAGGCGAAACAGATGGACGTTTCGACCGAAACGTGCCGGTACAAGCCGGCGTTCGGCGCGGGCGATTCGGAGACCGCGATTGTCCGGGGCGTGGCGCGTTTCGGCGAGATTATCGTGTCGCCGGGAGGACGCTCGAACGTGGTCAGCTACCCCGCCGAGGAACAGGTCTACGTGATCGCCGAAGGCAGCGGCACACTCCTGTATGGGGATGAGACCGCGCCCGTGAAGAAGAACGATTTCATGTATCTTCCGGCGGGCGTGAAACACGGGTTAGCCAACTCGTCCAGCGCGCCGCTTCGGGTCACCGTGATGGGGTTCAAGATCCCCGCCGGTGCCGCGCCTCCGCCGAAACTGCTCATCGCGAACATCGATGAGATCCAGAAACAGACGGTGGGCGGGCATCCCGATTCCGTCGTCTACCAGCTCATGATGGGCGCGACAGACAGCAAGCGCGACCGCATCGCCGCCGGGCGCCTGCTCACCAGCCTCTACATCATGGAGTTCAAGCCGGGCGGCACGAACTTCCCTCACCATCACGATACCGAGGAAGAGATTTACGTGCTGCTGGACGGGGAGGGGCAGATGGTGGCCGGCAGCGGTATGGATGGCATCGAGGCGCGCTATCCCGTTAAGCCCGGCGACGCGTTTTTCTTCCGTTTGAACTGCACCGTCGGGTTCCATAACGGCGAGGGTGTTTCGCGTATCCTGGCGGTCCGCTCGCTCTACCCGCGCCGCGGGCAGTAAACCGCTTGCTTACGCGCGCGGCTCAGTAGCGATTCTACTCTGAGACCGTGGATAGACCGGCCACGGGCCACGCATGCGTGGCCCCTACGAAAACGCACGCGGTCCTGTAGGGGCCGGGCATGCC
>JAEZIJ010000181.1 GCA_023436715.1 Acidobacteriota bacterium | reverse complement strand
GGCATGCCCGGCCCGCTCCTCCCATCTCACCTTGGCAGCGCGAGCGTGCCGCTCCAGGCCTCGAAGGGGCGGCCGCCGCGCTCGTCTTTCTTGTACAGTCCCAGGTACGTCATCACCAGGTAGTTCGTAAAAACCTCCTGGGCAGGATTGCGGCGCGCCTGTTCGTGTACCACTCGCCAGGTACCGGAATTCAGATACATCTGGTCGAGCGCCCCGTCGCGCGAATAGTTGACATCGAGCGGCACGACATCATGCCGGTGTGTGTGGCCGTACACAACGGACTGCGCCGAGCGGTTACGGACGACTTTTTCCTCCAGCGCGTCTTCGAATGACGGGCGCCCATCTCCCCCGCCGGTCTTCCCGTGCAGCCAGGAGAACAACCGGCTGAGCTTCTCGAACGAAACACCGCGCGAGAACCTGAGCGCGAGTGCAAGCTTGTCCAGCGTGCGCGGCGGCAGGAAGGGCTTCCGGCCGCGGACAAACTGCATTTCCAGGAACTCCTCCACTAGTTCGTCCCAGATCGCTTTCACTTTGGCGGCGGAATCCTCGTCACAGGTGCGCCGCAACAGACCGTTTACCCAAACGGGGATCAGCAGCAGCGGGTGAACGTAATCGATCTGGCGCAAGCCTTCGATGCATTCCTTGGGCAGTTCCTCGCCCATCCTCGCGCGGACGGTGACGGCGAAGCGGTTCAGCAAGTCCACTACGATCGCGTCGCCGAGCGACGAGCCGTCCCGCGTGCCTTCGCAGTTGAGCGGATCGAACACGTCGCCGTGGCGGAACCAGGCGCGGTGCTGTTCGCAAAGCTGTGCGAGCGCGGGCGATTCGAGCGGTTCGTGCGGGAACGGGCACGCCGCCGGGTTGGCCAGGCACATCGCCGAGACGACCCGCTGCCGGATGGCGTTGAAGGCATCGCCGCGCAGATGAAGGAACCAGTCGTGGTTGCCGGCGACATAGTGCGTGCGCACCTTCAGCGGCACCCGGTCCGGCGAGGAGAACTCGCGCGACACCTTCGCGACGCCGCCGTCAGCGGTCGCCGGCGGCAACGTCATCACCTCGCGGGAGTCGCTGAAGCTGCGGATCACTTCGAGCGCGGCGGCATTCTTGTCGATGATCGAATCGGCGATTTCCGCCACCTTCCGCTGGAACACCGGGCTCGCGTGATCCGACCACGGCCGGACGTATTCCGGGTCGCCCGGCGAGACACACGGCCACAACTCGGAGCGGATGAAGTCCAGAATGTCTCCGAGCAGGACGAGGTCCACCTGTTCGATGGGCCGGTAGCGGCCGTCGGACCGCCAGGAGGCGTCGTACGCCATATCCCGCAGGCGCTCACGGAAGATACGGAACGCGGTGGCCGGGAGGGTTCCGCTGAAGGCGTTGCCGGTTAGGTGGAGGTCGCTGACGATGACGAGCATGAGCGTTTCGCACGAGAATACGCCGCGGCGCTCTTGCGCGTCAAGAAATGCGGTTTTTGCTATGCTGTTCACTGGTTCTGAAGCTGATTCATAAAGGAGGAAAACCCCGTGAAAGTCGGTGTTCTTACAGCATTGCTGGCTGACCTGTCGCTCGACCAGGTGATCAAAAAGGTGAAGGCCCTGGGCGTCGACACCGTCGAACTGGGAACCGGGAACTATCCCGGCGGCCCACATTGCAAGCTCTCCATGCTGAACGATGCAAAGGCGCTCGAGGAGTTCAAGAAGAAACTCGACGACAACGGCATCTCCATCAGCGCGCTGAGCTGCCACGGCGAGCCGCTGCACCCGAACGCGGAGATCGCGCGCAAAGCCCAGGACACGAATTGCCAGACGATTCTGCTGGCCGAAAAGCTGGGCGTACCTGTCGTCATAGATTTTTCGGGCTGCCCCGGTGACAATGAAGATGCGAAATACCCGAACTGGGTCACCTGCGCCTGGCCCCCGCACTTCCTGGACATCCTTGCCTGGCAGTGGGAAAAGAAGGTGATCCCGTACTGGACCGAGCGCACGAAGTTCGCCGCCGACCATGGAGTGAAGATCGCGCTCGAAATGCACCCCGGCTTCGTCGTGCACAGCCCGGAGACGATGCTGAAGCTGCGCGCGGCCGCCGGACCGAACCTCGGCTGCAACCTGGACCCCAGCCATCTTTTCTGGCAGGGGATAGACCCCATCGCCGCGGTCCGCATCCTGGGCGATTCGATTTTCCACGTCCATGCCAAGGACACGCAGATCTACCCGGCGAATCTGCCGATGTGCGGCGTGCTCGACACCAAGAAGTACACCGACGAGCGCAACCGCGGCTGGCTCTTCCGCACGGTCGGATACGGGCACGGCGCCGAGTGGTGGAGCGAGTTCATCTCCACGCTGAGGATGTTCGGCTACGATGGCGTGCTCTCCATGGAGCATGAGGACAGCCTGATGTCGGCCGAGGAAGGGCTCACGAAGGGTGTCACGTTCCTGCAGAACCTGGTGATCAAGCAGAAGCCCGGCGTAGCTTTCTGGGCGTGATTCAGTTTGCAAATGCGCGCCTGGCACGGTGCCGGGCGCGCTCCCGCCCGTGCGGTATCCCCGATGAGCCCGCTATCCCGTAATACGCGAGAATGGGAGCATGGGCGAGGTAGTCAAGGAGTTCGCAATTTCCATCGAGCGGGTGCATGACTACGAGTTCCGCGTCCGCTTCGATAAGGAGCAGATCCCCGAACTGGCCACCGATGAACCGGCACCGTTCGGCGGGGACGCCGGTCCGAACCCGGAGCGTCTGCTGGCGGCCGCCGTCGGCAACTGCCTCAGTTCGAGCCTGCTGTTTTGCTTACGCAAGGCTCGGATTGACGTCGCAGGGGTACACACGACTGTGAAGGTCACGATCGTCCGGAACGAGCACAAGCGGCTGCGCGTGGGCGGCGTGGAGGTGACGATCGACCCGGAACTGGCGGAGGCGGACAGGCAGAGGGCGGGCCATTGTCTGAGCATCTTCGAAGACTTCTGCACCGTCACCGAGAGCGTGCGCGCGGGAATCGGCGTGAAGGTCAATGTGAAAGGAATGGATTCCGGACAGCGGATGGAAGCTCCGGTTTCGTGACCGAGACCGCATGAAAAGAGGCATTCTCGGCGCCGCGTTGTTTGTGTTTGCGACCGGCGCACTGGCCCAAGAACCGGGCGGCCATCTCACGTTGGGTTACCGCTTCCGCTCGCAGGTGTTGTCAATCGCCGGCCCCGGTTCGCTCGGCTCCGCTGCCGCGGGCGCGGGCATCGGGCAATGGCGGGACGAGCCCTCCGAGTGGGGCCAGGGGGGATCCGGTTACGCCCGCCGGTTTGGCTATCACATGGCCACCAGCGCCGCCAACCGGATGATCTGTTTCGGCGCCGGCGCGTTGCTTCGCGAGGACCCGCGCTACTTCCGTTCGGGAAAACCGGGGTTCTGGCCGCGGGCGTTGAGCGCCATCGGGCAGACGTTCCTCGTGCCGAGAGAGGGCGGCACGAGAACGGTCGCGTACTCCCGCCTGATGGGCGCCTACGGCGCGGGCTTTCTCTCGAATACCTGGCATCCTCCGCACGCCAACCGGCCGCACGACGCGATTTTGCGCGGCACGATCATGCTCGGCGGTGAGGTGGGAAACAACTTCTTCCGCGAGTTCTGGCCGGACATAAAGAGCCGGTTGTTCGGCAAGCCCTAAGCTCATCGCGTTGCTATAATTAAAGGTTAAAGATCCGTTGAGTGCCCGTACGTGCCAGTACCTGCTGCGGGCGACGAACCACAGTACAATCCAAACCCAGGAGCTTTCATGTCGACAAAACGCATAGGGATTCTTACCGGAGGCGGAGACGTCCCCGGCCTCAATTCCGTCATCAAAGGAGTGGTCTATCGCGGCAGCGAACTCGGTTACGAAGTGATCGGCATTCGCCGCGGTTGGGAGGGGCTGACGCACGTCGACTTCGACGACCCTGCCAGCACGGAGCGTTACATCTGGCCGCTGAATCGTGAAAACACGCGGACCATCGACCGCACCGGCGGCACCGTGCTGCACAGCAGCCGCACCAACCCTTCGAAGATGAAGAACCTGCCCGAGCACCTCAAGGGTTTGGATTTCCCGAAGTCGGAAGTCACGAAGAAGGGCGTCACATCGACGGTCTCCGACATCACGCCGCAGGTGCTCAAGAACCTCGACAAGCTCGGCATCGACAACCTCATCGCGATCGGCGGCGACGACACCCTGAGCTACGCGGCCAGGCTCGACAAAGCCGGCGTGAAAGTGATCGCCATTCCGAAGACGATGGATAACGACGTGCGCAACACCGAGTACTGCATCGGCTTCTCCACGGCCATCTCCCGCGCCACCGACGCGATTCAGCGTCAGAGCACCACCGTGGGTTCGCACGAGCGCATCGGCCTGTTCCGCGTCTTCGGCCGCGATGCCGGGTTCACGGCGCTCTACACGGCCTACGTCAGCGGGATTCGCTGCTGCATCCCCGAGTACAAGGTGAACCTCGATCGGCTGATCGAACTGACGCTCAAGGACAAGCGCGAGAACCCGAGCAAATACTCCATCCTCGTGCTTTCGGAAGGCGCCGATTGGGAAGGCCACCAGATCCGCGAGTACGGCGAGGCGGACGCCTACGGCCACCGCAAGAAGATGAGCGTGGCGGAGGACCTGAGCGAGGAGATCAAGGCGCGCACGAAGGAAGAGACGGTGGTCAGCGACCTGACCTATGAGCTTCGCAGCGGCGATCCCGACTTCATTGACAAGCTGGTGGCGGGCACGTTCGGCAACATGGCGATGGATTGCATCATAGAGAACAAGTCGAACGTGATGATGGCCATCGTGAACGGCTGCTACGCGCGCATGCCGATCCCCGACCCCAAACTGGGGCCGCGCACCGTCGATATCGAGACGATGTACAACACCGAGCGGTACCATCCGAACTACGCCAACAAGACCGGTTTGCCGGTTTTCCTCATCCGCTCGTAGATTTGCAAGGGCATTTGGCTTTGTATCAAGGCACGGCTTCAGACGTGCCGTAGCGGCGTGAGAAGGCCCGGACTTTAGCCCCTGGTTGTGAGGCAGCAGGGGCTAAAGCCCTGTTTATCGTGGCGCCATACGGCATGGCTGAAGCCATGCCCTGATACGATTCGTAAACTTGTATGACAACCATGAACCCCAGCGTCTTCCAGGAAGTCGTGGAGGCCGAAGGCCATCTGATCGACTCCCATGTGATGGAGCGGATCTTCGACACCGTGGTCGAGTATCAGGGCCGGTTCGAGGTGGAGGAGTTCCGCATCGGGCGGACGAACAGCGACCCCTCGTACCTGCGCCTGAAGGCGGAGGCGCCCAGCCGGGAACTGATGCGGACGATGCTCGTCCACCTGCTGGAGCTGGGCTGCTCGCCAGTGGATTCAGCCGATGCGACGCTGATCCGCGTGGAGCGCGACCGCTGCGCGCCGGACGATTTCTACTCGACAACCAACCACCGTACGCTGGTCCGGCACGGCCAGCGCTGGATCGAAGCGGAGAACCAGCGCATGGACGCGCTGCTGGTAATCGAGAGCGGGCGGGCATATTGCCGGAGGCTGCGGGACATCCGCGCGGGCGACGAAGTCGTTGTCGGAATGCGGGGCATTCGCGTGATTCCCGAGGCGAAAGAGCGCGACCGGCTGGCGTTCGCATTCATGAGCAACGGAGTCTCCTCCGAGCGGCAGGTGGAAACGGCGGTGCGGCAAACCTCGGCGCTGATCGAGCAGACGCGCGCGCAGGGCAAGAAGGTGCTCGTCGTTGCCGGACCCGTCGTTGTTCACACGGGCGGCGCCACGGGCCTGAGCAAGCTGATCCGCGCGGGATACGTGCAGGCGGTGCTCAGCGGAAACGCGCTCGGAGTTCACGACATCGAGGCGGCGCTTTTCGGAACGTCCCTCGGGCTGCGCCTCATCGACGGCCGCCAGGAGGAGCATGGCCATCGCAACCACATGCGGGCCATCAATGCGATCTACCAGTGCGGCGGCATACGGCAGGCGGTGGAGGCAGGGCGCCTGACCAGCGGCGTCATGTACGAATGCGTCAGGGCGAATGTGCCTTTCGTGCTTGCGGGCAGCCTGCGCGATGACGGTCCGCTGCCAGACACCATCACCGATATGAACCAGGCTCAGGATGCCTACGCCGCGCACCTCAAAGGCGCCGGGGTGGTGCTCTGCCTTGGCTCCATGCTGCATTCCATCGCCACCGGCAATATGGCCCCAAGCTGGGTCAAGATGGTCTGCGTGGATATCAACCCCGCCGTCGCCACGAAGGTCAGCGACCGCGGCACCGGCCAGGCTGTCGGCGTGGTTGCCGACGTCGGCCTTTTCCTCGACCTGCTGGCGAAAAACCTGGTCAACGAATGAAGAAGAAACCTGAATACACCGAGGAGCATGCGGCGGCGGGCATCGACGCGCCTCTGCCCGGGATCGAGACCTGGCCAAACCAGTTCCCCGGCTACGAAATTGAAATCGTCATCCCGGAATTCACCTCCGTTTGCCCGAAAACCGGCCTGCCGGATTCGGGCCAGATCACGGTGCGCTACGTTCCGGACAAGCTCTGCCTCGAGCTGAAGTCGTTCAAGATGTACACGCTCGCGTACCGCAATCTCGGCATTTTCCAGGAGAACGTCGTCAACTGTTTTCTGCGGGACATTGTCAGGGCGGCCAAGCCGGTTTCGGCTACCGTGATCGGCGAGTTTGAGCCGCGCGGCGGACTCTACTCAAAGATGACGGCCACCTGGAGCAGGAAGCGTGGGCGCTGACCTGAAAGGCGAAGAGCTCACCGCAATCATTCAAGGAATTCGCGACCGCGTGCGCTCGCAGTATCCGGAGGGCACGGCTGGCGCCGGTGTCGTCCTCCCCGACCTCGCGCCGGTTCTGCACGCGCGCGATGCGGCCGAGGGAAAGGTTGCCTCGATCGGCAGCGTGAATCCGCGCCCGCGCGGACTGCTGAACTCCATCACGCAATCGGTGAAGAAGCTGATCTCCCGCGGGATGGATTGGCACGTCCGCGAGCAGGTGGAGTACAACCGCGCGGTGGTGAATGCGCTCGACGCGGTCCTGGAAGCGCTGAACGAGAACAACCGTGCGCTCATCGCGATGGGCGCGCGAACGGACGAACTGCAAAAGTGGTTCGACGCCCGCTCCGTCGAGGTGCAGAAGAGCCTGGATGAGCGTGCCCAGGAATACAAGGATCTGCGCGACATTCACACGCACTGGTCCGCGTGGCACGTCGAGTGGGAGCGCAAGCTGACCGATATCGAGAGCCGTTTCCTGCGGACCGTCGCAGAGCTTTCCGCCGCATTCCAGGTCCGCGGCACGCAGATCGAGGCCGCGTCGCGCGACCTGATCAAAACGCAGCATCTCGATTTCAGCCGGGCGCTGTGGGAAAACGTAAAGCAGGTCCGCGCGGAGTTGGAGAAGACGATCCACACCGAACTGCGGCTCATCCGGCAGCGCGCGGCCATCGAACCGCCGCACGCCGCGGCTCCCTCCGCCCAGCCCGCCGTACCCGCGCCCGACATCGACTGGCTCCATTTCGCGGACCGCTTCCGGGGGTCGGAGGAGTACGTCCAGAAGAGACAGAAGTTTTACCTGCCGTACTTCAAGGGGCTTACGGAGGTGCTCGACATCGGGTGCGGCCGTGGGGAGTTTCTCGAACTGGCAAAGGATGCCGGCATTCCCGCGCGCGGCATCGACCTCAGCGCGGAATCCATCGCGCTCTGCCGCTCCAAGAAACTGAAGGCCGAGGTCGCGGACTTGTTCGTGCATCTCGATGCCCTGCCCGACCGCACGCTCGGCGGCATCTTCTGCGCCCAGGTGATTGAGCACCTGCCGCCCGCGCGGTTGCCGGAGATGCTCCGGCTTGCCTGCGCCAAGCTGGTGACAGGCGGCGTGCTGGCGGTCGAGACTCCGAACCCGGAGTGCCTGGCCATCCTGTCCTCGCACTTCTACCTTGACCCGACCCACCGGCATCCGGTGCCTTCGCAACTGCTCGCCTTCTACCTGGAGGAGTTCGGCATGGGCGCCATCGAGATGCACCGGCTCTCCCCCGCCGCCGAATCGGTCGCGGGGCTGAATTCCCTGCCCGAGGATTTCCGGGAGGCGTTTTTCGGCGCGCTCGATTACGCCATCGTGGCGCGGAAACTGTAACTCACTTACCTCCCCATTCCCAGGTAGCGGAAGCCGGCGCGTTCGAGCACGGCGCGCTCGAGGAAATTGCGGCCGTCAAGCACAAGCGGGGTTCGCATCGAGCGGGCCAAAGCGGGCCAGGGCAGATTGCGGTACTCCGGCCAGTCGGTTACGAGCACAAGTGCGTCGGCTTCGCCGGCCAGCAACTGCATGGATTCGGCATAGCAGATCGGCAGGTCGGGGTAATCCTTGCGCGCCCGGTCCAGCGCAATGGGATCGTGCGCGCGAACCTTCGCGCCGCGCTCGATCAGTTTTCGCGCGATATCGAGCGCCGGAGCGTCCCGCAGATCGTCGGTCTGCGGCTTGAATGCCAGGCCGAGCAGGCCGACAGTACGGCCCTTCAGGATCTTCAGTTCGGCGAGCAGCTTGTCAATAACCCGTTCCCGCTGCCGGTAATTTACCTCCCGCGCAGCCCCGACTATCGGCATCGTGAGCCCATACTCGCGAGCGGTAGCGATGAGCGCGGAAGTATCCTTGCCGAAGCAGGATCCGCCCCAGCCGATTCCCGCCTGCAGGAAACGCGTGCCGATGCGCGCGTCCATGCCAATCGCTTTGCCAATCTGGGTGACGTCGGCGCCGGCCTTCTCGGCCAATTGCGCGATCTCATTGATGAAGCTGATCTTTAGCGAGAGAAACGCGTTGGAGGCGTACTTGGCCAACTCCGCGGAGGCGAGATTGGTTGTGATGAGCGGGACAGCGCCGAGGGATTCGGGGCGCGGGAGGAATATCGGCGACGGGAAGGTCTGTTCGACGATGGGCTTGTAAAGCGCGTAAAGGCGGTCGATGGCGCGCGAGTCGTCCGCCCCGATGACGACGCGATCCGGATAGAGGGAATCGTGGAGCGCGGAGCCTTCGCGAAGGAACTCGGGGTTCGAGGCCACGGAGAAAAGGCCTTTCGGGCGCTGGCCGTTTCGCGCCTCAAATGCCTCGCGCACAAGCGATTCGACCCAATTGCCGCAGCCGATCGGCACGGTGGACTTGTTGACCACCACGGTGAACCCTTCGCCGAGATGTTCCCCTACCGATAGCGCGGCTGACCGAAGGTACGAGAGGTCGGGATTTCCGTCGGCCTCCGACGGGGTGCCTACCGCGATGAAGATTACGTCCGCGCCCGGTCCTGCTTCCTTCGGATCGGCGGTGAACCGCAAGCGGGGTTGCGCGAGAGCGGCAAGCGCCTCGAGGTGAGGTTCGTAAATGGGGAAGACGCCGCCGCGCAGCAGGTTGATTTTGCGCTCATCGGAGTCGAGGCAGGTGACATCATGGCCGATGTACGCCAGCGCCACGCCCGTGGTGATGCCGACATAGCCTGACCCCACTATGGAAACTCGCATCCGTGCCCCCCAGGTCCTACTTACCTTGATCTTACCTCAGCGGCTCAGGAAGCCGGTGCCCAAGCTGCGGCACCGTCCGAGCGTAGTGGCTGCGCGGCAACGGGAGCGGGCCGGGCATGCCCGGCCCCTACAGGAGCATCGTTTTCGGCGCATTGCGCCACTGGACTTGCTGCGCTCGTGGCCGGCCAATGCGTGACCGCGAGGGAGTGCCACATGGGCCTGCGGCCCACCAATGTTGATGAAAATGCACACCGGGCAGGACCGCCCAGTGGGGCAGGGCCTCGCCCTGCGGCGGGCTCCCAGCCCGCCGGCGTGGCCGGCCTGAGAGGCCGGCGCAGCCCGAGGGGCTGCCCCACTCGCGACCGGAAGCAGCCGCGCGGTCTCGACCGATTTTCGACGGAGCGGTTTGAGTTCTACTGCAACTCTACCGCTTTCGTTCCCTCGGCCTTCGTCAGATCGATGACAACCTGCTTGCCGTTCGCCGTGACGCGGTGTTTGCCGTAGAACGCGCGCACCGCAACCCAGCCATCGGCGTTTGCAGCGCCCGTCCAGCGGGTCCACCATGTGTTCATGACCAGATCGCGGTAGGCTTCGGCGGCGGGCAGCGGCGTCCAGTCGCGCTTGTACAGCGACGACTGTGGAATCCAGTTGGCGCCTTCCCAGAAGCCCCACATCATGATTCCGGTAACGGACGGGTGGGCGAAGCAAATCCGGAAGTACTGCTTCAGCGCATCGGCCTTCGCGCGCTCCTCCTCGGGGGTGAGTTGCGCGTCGCGCTTCTGATAGTACCGGGAGCGCTGTCCGGGGAAATTGAATTCCGTGACGCGGATCGGCAGTTTGAATTGCGCAAGCTCATCGAGGGCGTTCTTCAAGGCCGCGGGGTCGAACGAATCGCCGTGCAGGTGGCCCTGTACTCCGATGCCGGAGATCGGCGTTCCCATATCGAGCAGGCGGCGGATGTGTGTGACGTAATCCGCGAGGCGGTTGCCGGTCAGGATGTCGTAATCGTTTACGAACAGCTTGGCGTTGGGATCTCCGTCCCTGACCCACAGAGCCATCTCCTTGATGAACTCCGGACCGAGCCGCTCCTCGTAGTAGTTGGCGTGAATCATCTCGTTGTTGAGGTCGTACTCGGCGAAACGGTCGCGGTAGCGAGCGCCGATTTCCCTTGCGCGCTGCCGCATCACGATGCGCAGTTCGTCGTCGCTCAGTTCCTTCAGCCAGTTCTGCACCCGGTTCGGCACTCCCCAGAAAATGCAGTGGCCGCGCAGGGGGAGACCCTCCTTGCCGGCCCAGGCGAGCATGTTATCGACGACAGCGTAGTTCACTTTGCCCTTTTCACGCTCCATTTCGTGCCACTTGAACGCGCCTTCGATTACTCCGGCGTTGAAATGGGTCTTGAACACCTCCTTGAACTTCGCAACGGTTTCGGGATCGGCCTGGCCGCTGAACACCCCCGTGGGCAGCGTGGCTCCGAACCAGAATTCGTGGCGGAGTTGCTCGACGCTCACCTTGGCTCCCGGAGCGGTCCGAACGAGAATGTTGCCCATGCGGAGGCGGGCAATAGAAGGGTCGAGATCAGCATCGGCAGCGAACAAAGAGGCGGCGAGCAGCGCCGCGAAAGTAACAGAGCGGATAATCATAGCGCGTATCAGGCTATCACAACGCCAGCTATCACAGAACCAGCTATCACAGAACCAGGCGCCCGTCGCTCTCGCGGCGCGTGATGTGCTCGCGATCGAGGTATTCGAGCAGAGGGATGGCGTACTTGCGGGAGATGCCGGCGAGATCCTTGAATTGCGGCACCGTGAGGCGCGAGCCTTTGTGCGGAGCGAGGCGCTCGCGGAGCGCTTCGATGGCCGTCCGGTGGAAAACGAGATCGTCGGACACCCTTACCAGGCGACCGTCGCGGAGCAGGATCTGGAGCAGCGAGCGGGCGCGCGACGGGTCCACTCCCGCTTTCGTCAGCACCTCGTTCGTGGCGGGCACGGCGAGGCCGGCGTCGCGGAACGCCTTTTCGATGGAGCCGGAGGCCTGCTCCTCATCCTGTTTCAGAACGACTTTGTGCGAGGCCAGTCGAACAACCTCTCCTCCCGAGATGATGCCCGATGCGCTGCCGACCATCGCGTCGAGCAGAAACGGCGGCGCGCCAGGCAGTTCCCGGCTGCGCAATTCCTGCTTCTGCATGCCGGCGAGCAGCGGGTTCCGCTGATGAAACGCGCGGAGCAGGTTCGTGATGCGAGTGATGGTAGTGCGGAACCATTCGCGATCCACGAGCCACAACTGCGGCTGGCGCAGGGCGACCAGGCGGTCGGATTTCGCGGACTGTTCGACTTCAGCCGGCATCAGGCCGGTGCGGGCCACGAGTTCGGGCACGCCCAAGCCGCATTTCGACTCGCGAACGAGCAGCGGCACTCCGTCCTCAACGGGTTTGCGAAGAAGCGCGTTCAGCCGGGCGGCGACGTCGTCCCCACGCCGGTAGCGATGTCCGGTAATGTCAGCCACCACACCGCCCCCGATCGTCACAACCGGGGAGAACATGCGGATGATGAAGCGGTCCCCGGGCAGGAGCAGCAGCGGGTCCCGGAGCACGATACGCACCCAGGCCTGCGCTCCGGGCAGAAGCTTGTCCGCCCCGTCGAGGAGCCGAACCTGCGCTTCCACCTCCGCGGTTCCGGAATGGAAATGGACGGGTGCCCGGTTTTTGAGCGGCTTGGCCCCGGGAAGCAGGTCAAGCAGGCAATCGAGACCCCTCGTTGCCTCGAACGCTCCGGGCTCGGTGAGCGTCATGCCGCGGGTCAGTTCGGATGGCTCGGCGCCGGTTACGTTGAGTGCGGTGCGCTGGCCGGCCGTGGCGCGGTCCGCCGCCTGCCCGTGTACCTGTATGCCGCGGACGCGCAGCCGCCGGCCGCCCGGTTGGATTTCAACCTCCCGATCCTTCGCGATGCCGCCTGAAACCAGCGTGCCGGTCACAACCGTCCCGAAGCCGCGCATGGAAAACGCACGGTCGATCGGCAGGCGGAGGTGGCGCGAGGAGTCCTTCGCCGGGACCTGGTTGGCCAGTTCGAGCAGGCGCACCCGTAGTTCGCCCAGTCCCTCCCGCGTGACGGCGCTCACGGCCACCACGGGCGCGCCTTCGAGGAACGACCCCGCTACGAATTCTTCGACCTCCAGGCGCGCCAGGTCGAGGAGGTCCTGGTCCACCAGGTCGGTCTTTGTGAGCGCGATGAGGCCTTTCCCGATCCCGAGCAGGCGGCAGATGTCGAAGTGCTCGCGGGTCTGCGGCTTTATGGATTCGTCGGCTGCCACCACGAGCAGCACGAAATCGATGCCGCCCACCCCGGCCAGCATGTTCTTGATGAACCGCTCGTGGCCGGGCACATCCACGAAGCCCGCGCGGACGCCGGGCGCGAGGTCGAGATGCGCGAAGCCGAGGTCGATCGAGATGCCGCGGCGCTTCTCTTCCTCCAGGCGGTCGGTATCGATTCCCGTCAGCGCGCGTACGAGCGCTGTTTTGCCGTGGTCTATGTGCCCCGCGGTTCCGACGATAATGTTTTTCATGGGGCTCGTTGCCATCTTACTACTGGCGTTGCATCTATTCGCCCAGGAGCAGGAGCAGACGCCCGTGTTCCGCGCCACCACCTCGTGGGTGCGCGTGGACGTCCAGGCGGGAGAGAAGCGCCGCGTGCTAAGCGGCCTCACGAAGGATGACTTCGTCGTCTACGACGAGGGACAGCCGCAGCGGGTACTCTACTTTGGCCGGGAATCCGAGCCGCTGGACGTGCTGCTACTCCTCGACGTGAGCGGCAGCATGCGGCAGTACCTCGAGCAGATGGCCAACAACGCCGGCCAGGCCCTCGCGGCACTGCACGACGGCGACCGGGTAGGCGTGATGCTCTTCAGCCGCCGCACGAAGCTGGAAGAGGAACTCACGGACAGCCGCGCTCAGGTGATCGAACGGCTCAAACAGGCAGTGCGTATCGACAGCCTCGGCAGCGGCACGCGAATCAACCCCGCGATTCTCGACGCGGCCGCCTACTTGGCCAGGCAGGGCGCGGCCAAGGGGCGCCGGGCCATTCTCATGGTGACCGACAACGCGAGCCTGAACTACCAGTCTCCGGACGGCAAGGCGATCGAGGCGCTACTCGGGGCGGACACCGTGCTGAACGCGATCGTGGTGGGGAAGGGGGAACGACCGAAACCTGTTGGGCCGGGCGTGTACGTGAATCCGGACTTCACGCCATCCGACGTGTTTCACATCGCGGAAGAGACCGGCGGGGAGGCAGTGAAGGCCAGCCATGCGGGCGTGTCGTTCCGGGACATGATGGAGAGCATACGCACGCGCTACAACATTCAGTACAGCGCGCCGGAATCTGCCGCGGCAGGCGGGTTCCGCCGTATTCGCGTCGAACTCAGTCCCGAGGCGCGGCGACGGCATCCCGGGGCCTGGGTCCGCGCCCGCAGCGGCTATGTCGTAAAATGATGGCCAAAGCCTCCCCGGAACAAGATTTATGGACACTCTGAGAGCGCAATCGCGACTGGACGAGGTACGCCGCCGCCATGCCAACGCCGAAGCCGGCGGCGGTAAGGAGCGCATGGAGCGGCAGCACGCCGAGGGCAAACTTTCCGCGCGCGAGCGCATCGAGCTGCTCCTGGACGAGGGCACGTTCGAGGAAGTGGATAAGCTGGTCCGTCACCGCTGCCGCGATTTCGGCATGGAAGAGCAGGTGGTGGATGGCGATGGCGTAGTCACCGGGTGGGGGCTCATCAACGGCCGGCTTACGTACGTTTTCGCGCAGGACTTCACCGTATTCGGCGGCACCGTGTCCGAATCCAACGCGCGAAAGATCTGCAAGATCATGGATCTCGCGCTCCGCAACGGCGCACCCATTGTCGGGCTGAACGATTCAGGCGGCGCGCGCATTCAGGAAGGTGTGCTGTCGCTGGGCGGCTACGCGGACCTGTTCCTCCGCAACACGCTGGCGAGCGGCGTGGTGCCGCAGATCTCGGCCATTATGGGGCCCTGCGCCGGCGGCGCCGTGTACTCGCCCGCCATCACCGATTTCGTTTTCATGGTGGACCGCACGAGCTACATGTTCATCACCGGTCCCGACGTGATCAAGACGGTGACGCACGAGGATGTGACCAAGGAGCGGCTCGGCGGTCCGCTTACGCACAACTCGCTCAGCGGCGTGGGCCACTTCGTCGCGCCGGACGACGGGGAGTGCCTGCGCATGATCCGCGAGCTGCTCTCGTACCTGCCGCAGAACAACCGCGAAGATGCCCCGCGCCGGTCCTCCACCGACCCGGTGGACCGCGCCGATCCGGCACTCGACAGCATCGTTCCCGCGGAATCCAATCTCCCCTATGACATCAAGGAAATCGTCCACCGGGTGGTGGATGACGGCGAGTTCTTCGAGGTCCACGAGCACTTTGCGAAGAACATCGTGGTGGGCTTCGCGCGCATGGATGGACGGTCCGTCGGAATAGTCGCGAACCAACCGGCGTTCCTGGCGGGCTGCCTGGATATCAACTCGTCGGTGAAAGGAGCGCGGTTCGTGCGCTTCTGCGACGCCTTCAATATCCCGCTGCTGACGTTCGAGGACGTGCCGGGATTCTTGCCGGGCACGGAACAGGAATTCGGCGGCATCATCCGGCATGGCGCCAAGCTGCTCTTCGCGTATGCCGAGGCCACGATTCCGAAAATAACCGTGATTACGCGCAAGGCGTACGGCGGGGCCTACTGCGTGATGGGATCGAAGCAGGTCCGCACGGACGTGAACTTCGCCTGGCCGACGGCCGAGATTGCGGTGATGGGGCCGGAGGGAGCGGTGAACATCGTGTACCGCCGGGAGATCGCCGGCGCTCGCGACCCCGGCGCGACGCGCGCGCAGAAGATCGAGGAGTTCCGGGATCGCTTCGCCAGCCCGTTCATCGCGGCCGAACACGGCTTTGTGGACGATGTCATCGAGCCTCATGAGACGCGCCCGAAGGTGATCCGCGCGCTGCGCATGCTGGAGAACAAGGTGGATACCATGCCTCGCAAGAAGCACGGTAATATTCCACTTTAGACATGCCTCAGCTTCGCGACGTCACCGCCATCCGCACGATTCTTGCCGCCGACCCCGCGTGGTCGATCTATGCCTTGGGCGACCTGGCGCCCGGGTTCGTTGAGCGATCCGAGTGGTTTTGCCCGCCGGACGGCGCGCAGGCGCTTGCCCTCCTCTTTCGCGGATTCGACACGCCCGTGCTGTTCGCCATGGGCGAGGCGGACGGTGTCGCAGCAATGCTTGACGAGATTGGCCGTGAGTCAGTGGTCTATCTGCACGTTCGGCCGGAGATCGTTCCGGTCCTTGCACGGCGATACCAGATCACCGAGTTGAAAGAGATGTGCCGCATGGTTCTGGACTGGGAGACACATCGTCCCGCCGCATGCGACGGTGTGGTGCGACTCTCGGCGGCGGACCTCGGAGATTTGGAGCGGCTCTACGCGGACGGGAGGGAAAGCGGAGAAGCGCCCGACTTCTTCTTTCCGCCGATGCTGGATGATGGTGTTTTCTTCGGCGTGCGGGAGGGGCGTGAACTCGTGGCAGCGGCGGGCACGCACCTGGTGGCGCCGGGCGAGGGCGTCGCGGCGGTGGGCAATGTTTACACGTGCCGTGACCGCCGCGGCCGAGGACTGGCCGCAAAGACCACAGGCGCCGTCGTGAATGAACTGGCCGGGCTGACCGTAGCGTTGAACGTGAGCAGGAAGAACGAGACGGCGATCCGGGTGTACGAGCGGCTGGGGTTCAAGCGGCACTGCGATTGTTACGAGGGGACGGGCCGGGCCCCCACAGGAACACGCGGTTTTTCGTAGGGCCACGCATGCGTGGCCCGTGGGCGCCAAGGAACTAAAGCGGGTAGACTTCCAACCTGTCGGGGTCGAACCGCAGCCGGCGCTTTTCTTCATAGGACTGCACCGCGAGCAGCGGGGGAATAATTGAAATCGCCGCGATCGCGCAATCGCCGGCCGGGAGCTTCCGTGACTTGCAGCAATCGAGGAAGTTCCGCACGTGGTCCGACGTGATGTCACCGGGGATCTCTTGCCTTACCACCTGCGGGTTCCGGCCCGCGGGAGTGAATTCGTACTTATTGCGGTTCACGAACAGCTTGCCCTTGTCGCCGTAGAACGTGATGCCATACTCCGTGCCGGCGCCGTAGGCGTTCGACTGAAACAGGACACTGTAGCCGTCGTACTCGAACAGCGCGTTGCAGGTATCCGGCGCCGTGCGGCCGTCCTGCCGGTCGTAGTAGATGCCGCCGGCGAACACGGCCGAGTTGGGGGCGCGTTCTCCCATGTACATATGAACGACGTCCATCCAGTGGTGGCCGAAGTCTGTCATTTTGCCGCCGTTGAAATCCAGGAACGCGCGGAAGTTCAGGTACTGCCCGGGGTTCCAGTCGCGGTACTTCACGGGCCCCAGAAACCGCACCCAGTCCAGGTTCGACGGCTTTTCCGCGGGCTCGGTGGGCAGGCGCCGCGGAACGCCGCCGTGCCAGACCGCATCGATGTGGCTGACCTTGCCGATCATGCCCGACTTCACGAACTTCTCCAGCGGCTCGATGTAGATGCGCCCGGAGCGCTGCTGCACGCCTATCTGGCAGATGCGGTTGTTCACGCGGGCGGCCCGCACCATTACCGGCGCTTCGTCGCGCGTGCGGCACATCGGCTTCTCGACGTACACGTCCTTGCCGGCATTCATGGCATCGACGGCGCAGTCCTTGTGCCAGTGATCGGGGGTGCCGATGAGTACGGCATCCACCTCTTTGAGTTCGAGCAGCTTGCGGTGATCGACGAAGGTCCCGGTATTGGGCGCCTTCTGCTGAGCCTGATCGATGCGGACGCTGTAGACATCGCAGAGCGCGCGCACTTCCAGATCGGCATTCTTCTGGAACAAGCCCATTACGTATGTGCCGCGGCTGCCGGTGCCGATGACACCGAGTCCGATCCGGTCGTTCGCGCCGAGTATCTTCGAGTATGAGAGCGCCGTAACTGCGGCGGCCTTGGCCGCTTCGCGTCGGGTAACCATAAGTTGAGTTCGGCTCCTTATCCGGCTGATATTCTACATTCCCCGCGACCCGGCCTCCAAATCCAGCGCGGATCGCGCACAAACGGGGCGAAACCGGCGCGGCGCGGGCTACGTAACAGTGTTGAGCCTACGACGGACGTGCCCCGGCCCTGGGACGCCGGGCGGCATGCTGGGAGGAAGTCAAATGACTCGCGCCGTTTGCCCGTTCTTGCTCGCCGTTTTCGCCGGCAGTCTGATTGGGGCCGATGGGGATGTGGTATTTCGCAGCGATGTTTCGCTTGCCCGCGTGGATGCGCAGGTGCTGGGCCGTGACCACCGCGCGATTACCGGGCTCGTCGCGAAGGATTTCATACTTTACGACAACGGCCAGAAGCAGGAAATCAGCAATTTTGCGCGGGAAGAGATGCCGGTCGATGTGGTCCTGCTGCTGGACGTGAGCACGAGCATGCGGCCGCACGTCGAGCGCATCGCCTCGGCATCGCACGAGGCGCTCCGGGAACTTCGCGACAATGACCGCGTGGCCATCATGGTTTTCGACCGTTCGAGCCGGCTGCGTATGCCGTTCCGCAACAGCCACAACGACGTGGAGCAGGAGTTCGAGCGCCTTTTGCGCCAGGAAAACTTCAACGGCGGCACGGATATCACCCGTGGCCTGATCGACGCCGCAAACTACATAGGACGTGAGGGCCGGGCTGAGGCGCGGCGCGCCGTCGTCATTGTCACGGACGACCAGACTGAGCGCGAACGCGACGTGGAGCGCGTCGATATGGCCTTCACGAAAGCCAACGCGGTCCTGATGGCGCTCATAGCTCCGGACGCGATGCGCTATGGCCGGTATCCCGGTTCGGGAGGCGGCGGGTATCCGGGCGGGTCCGACCCCTGGCCGGGCGGTGGGGGCGGTTATCCCGCTGGTGGCGGCCCGCTTGGAGGGATTATCTTCGGCCGCCGCGGAGGGTATGGCCGTAGGGGACCGTCCGGGCCCGTGATGGTCGGTTCGCGCACGAAGTCCGCGGGGACCGCCGACATCGCGCGCGATTCGGGAGGCGACAGCATGCCGGTGGATGATGCGTCAGCCCTCGATAACACACTCGCGCGCATTCGCGAGACTTACGCGCTGCACTTTCACCTGCCCCCAGGCACGAAGCCGGGCGACAAACAGAATATCGACGTGCAGCTCGCGGACTCCGCCCGCAGCCAGTATCGGGACGCCGAGGTTCATTTCCGCCGCGTGTATCTCGCCCCCGGCGATGTGCGTCCGGATACGGCCGTCGCGAGCGCCGCGCCGCCTACAACGGCAAACGGGCGCAGGGTGGCCGTGAACGAGCCGTCGAGCGCCGGCCCGAACGTGACGGCGCCGGCACAGGCCCCGTCCAATGCGCCGGAAACGAACCAGGGCGGATGGCGGCGCGTGAAGCCAGGCGATCAGCCGTAGCGCCGCGTTGTAGAATCGTCGGGTGACCCGGCGTGGTTTTCTTCAGCTTGTTCCGGCCGGCGCGGCGCTCTCCGCTTCGGCGCCCGGCATCGCGAAGGTTGAGATATTTCCCGTTTCCTACCCGGTGGCCGCGCACTTCAAGTTTCTGGGCGGGCAGCGATTCGCGGTGTTCGTCAAGATAACGTGCGAGAGCGGAGCCGCCGGATGGGGAGAGAGCGTTCCCATCCCGACGTGGAGTTATGAAACGCCGGAATCCGTGGCATCGACGATTCAGAAGTATCTGGCGCCGGTTCTGATCGGGCGGAGTCCCTTCGATATCGCGGGCGCGCATCAGGCGATGGACCGCGCCATCGCGCCCTCGTTTTCCACCGGGATGCCGGTTGCCAAAGCGGGCGTGGACCTTGCGCTTCACGACCTCGCGGGCCGTTTGCGCGGGCAGAGCGTCGCCGAACTCTGGGGGCGGAAGCCGGCCGGCCGCATTCCATTGAGCTGGACCGTCAACCCGTCCTCGCTCGATGAAATCGAAGGGCTGATGGAGGCCGGCCGCACGCGCGGTTACCGCAACTTCAATGTCAAGATCGCGCCGGACGCGAAGTTCGACCTCGAACTGTGCCGGCGCGTTCGCAGCCTCGCGCCGAAGGCGTTCCTGTGGGCCGACGCGAACGGAGGCTACGACCTCGAAACGGCGCTCGCCGTTGCGCCGAAGCTGGCGGATATCGGGGTGAACGTCTTCGAGCAGCCGATCGCCGCCAACCGGCTTACGGGTTTCCGCGAGTTGAAGAAGCAGGGAGCGCTGCCGATCATCATGGACGAGGGCGTGGTCTCGCCGGTGGAACTGGACGAGTTCATCCGGCTCGGATTGCTCGACGGCGTAGCCATGAAGCCGGCGCGCACCGGCGGGCTGTGGGACGCCCGGAGGCAGGTGGAAATTCTGGAGAGGGAAGGCCTGATGTTTCTGGGCAGCGGGCTTACCGATCCCGATTCCGCGCTGGCCGGCGCGCTCCAACTCTATTGCAGTTACGGTTTGAAGTACCCTGCCGCGCTGAACGGCCCGCAGTTCCTGGAAGGCTCGTTCCTGAAGGCGCCCATCGAAGTGAAGAACGGAGAAGCGCCGCTGCCCGCCGGGCCCGGGCTGGGTGTGGAAGTGGATGAGGAGCGCATTGCGGCCGCCGAGCCCCGGCGTTCGCGGGCGGCACGGCGCACGTTCAGCCTCGATGACGTCGAAGACTCCGCGCTTCGGTTGAGCGAGGGTGGCGCGCCCGTGCTGGTCTACAACGACGGCATGCGGATCAAGGAAGGCGCGCCGGAGCGGTACCGCCGTTCCAGCTACATACACCCGATCTACAGCCCGGACGGAACGGTTGTCACTGACGATTTCCCGGCGGATCACTATCACCATCGGGGGCTCTCCTGGATGTGGCCTCGCGTGATGGTCGGGGGCCGGACCTGGAATATGTGGGAGATTACCGAAGGCGGCCCCCGGCAGAGTTTCGTGCGCTGGCTGGCGCGCGAAGCCGGTTCCTCGCAGGCGCGCATTGCGGTTGAGAACGGCTGGTATGTGAACGGGCGCCGCGTGGTGAAGGAAGTTGTGGAAATCATCGCCCATCCGATGGAGGAGCAGCGCCGCCGCATCGAACTCGCGCTTACGTTCGAGGCTCTCGACGAGCCGGTCTCGATCGCGGGCACGCTCGACTTGAAGAAAGGCTACGGCGGCTTGTGCTTCCGGTTCGCGCCGCGCGAGAACACGGTCGTCCGGACCGACGCGGGAGTGGAAGCGAAGGATACCGACCTCGTCCCGCACCCCTGGGCGGAACTCGAAGGCGCCTTCGCAGGGCGCCGTGCGGCGGCGCGCGTAGACATTGACCCTGGCAACCCGGGGTTCCCCAACGGCTGGTGCCTGCGGAACTACGGTTTTCTGGGCGTGAACTTCCCCGGATTGGAGCCATACACGTTGGTTCCGGGCAAGCCGGTCGCGATGAAATACCGCGTTACGATTCGGTAGGACCAGTAAGAACCGCTCCCCTTGCGTGTTAGCATGGTAATTCCAGGCTCCGGGCTCCGTGCAACGGGCGGCCGTAAACCCCGCCAGGTCCGGAAGGAAGCAACGGTAACGGTGCGGCTCGTGTGCCGCGGATCACCTGGGGCCTGGTAAGCAGAGACGTTCCAGCTTCCTTTCCATGTACCAAGTCATCGCACGCAAGTATCGGCCCCAGGCTTTCTCCGAGTTGGTCAACCAGGAGCATGTCCGGACTACGCTGGAGCACGCGATCGCGCAGAACCGGATCGCACACGGCTATATCTTCTCGGGCCAGCGCGGCACGGGGAAGACGACCGTGGCCCGCATCCTGGCGCGCTGCCTCAACTGCTTTCAGGGGCCGACCAACGCGCCGTGCGGCGTGTGCGCGAGCTGCGTCGAGATCTCCGCGGGGAACGCGCCCGACGTGATCGAGATCGACGCCGCCTCCAACCGCGGCATCAACGAAATGCGCGAGCTGCGCGAGAACGTGCGCTACCGTCCCGCGCGCGACCGCCACAAGGTTTTCATCATCGACGAAGCGCACCAGATCACCAGCGAAGCCTTTAACGCGCTGCTGAAGACGCTCGAGGAGCCGCCCGAGTGGGTGGTGTTCGTACTCTGCACCACGGAGGCGCACAAGATCCCGGCGACGATAGCGTCGCGGTGCCAGCATTTCAGCTTCCGGTCGGTCAGTTTCGACGAGATCGTCGGCCGCATGCGGTGGATTTGCGAGCAGGAAGGCATCGAGGCCGACGACGAAACGTTTGCCGTGCTGGCGCAGGTGGGCGAGGGCAGCGTCCGCGACTCGCTTTCGGCGCTCGATCAGGCCATCGCCTGCTGTGGGGCGAAGCTCAGCGCCGAGGAGGTGCGCGGGCTGCTCGGGGCGTACTCGCTCGAAACGCTCTCGAAGATCACCCAGGCGCTTACGGACCGCGATTCGGCGCGCATGCTCGACACCGTGGACAACCTGGTGCGCAACGGGCATCACCTGCAACATTTCGTGCGCGAATTGGCGCGGTACTTCCGCAACCTGCTGGTCACGAAGATTGCCGGAGACAACCAGAGGCTGGTTGCGGCGTCCGATCAGGAACGGGCGCGCCTTGTGGCGATAGCCGGTTCGTTCTCGGAACAGGACCTTACGCGCTACCTTCAGCTCACGCTCGATCTGTTCCGCGATCTTCAGTTTTCCTGGAATCCGCGGCTGCATCTCGAACTAGGCTTGGTGCGGCTCGTGGAAGCGGGTAATCTGGTGCCGATCGAAGAGGCGCTCGCGAATATCGGCAATACCGCGCCACCGGCATCCGCTCCGCCGGCGCCCGCTGCACCCAAGGCGAGCCGGAAGGCCAGCGCCCCGGCGCCCGCGGCCGAGGCCGCTCCCACCGTTGCGCCGGCGCCTGCTCCCGCTCCCGCTCCCGGCGGACTCCAGCAGCAACTCGTCGCCGCGCTGCACGAGCTCGGCATGGCTTTCACGGCCGACGCCGTCGAGCACTCGCGAATGGTGGAGGGGACCGGCGAACTCCAGTTCACAACGCCGCCGAACCTGATGCTTGGGATGCAGACGGCGGACATCCAGAAGGGCTTGCAGCACATCAACGGCGGCAGGTGGAAGATCAAGGTTACGGCCGGCGAAGCAGACGCCGCCGGGCCGGCAAAGCAATCGCAGCCGGCGCAGGCTGCCGAGGATGAAACCACCCGGCGCGCGCTCGCCCACCCCGATGTGCAGCGCTTCCGCGAGGTGTTCCCGGATTCCGAAGTGCGCGTGGTGCGCAACCTGAAAGATTAGTGTTACCCTGCCAAGGGGACGAGAGGATTCACTCATGAAAATGCCCGGTAACATGCAGAACATGATGAAGCAGGCCCAGCAGATGCAGCAGAAGCTGCAGGAAGAGATCGCGCTGATCCGTGTTGAGGCCTCGGCCGGCGGCGGCATGGTTACGGTGAAGATGGACGGTCAGAAGAACGTGCTCGGCGTGAAGATCGATCCCGAAGTGGCTGGCGACGTCGAGATGCTTCAGGACATGATGATGGCCGCATTCAACGAAGCCGCGAAGAAGGTGGACGCGGAATCGCAGCAGAAAATGAGCGGCATGCTGGGCGGTCTAGGACTGCCTCCGGGACTGTTCTAGAAAATGCCCGAGTACGCCGAGCCGCTCGCCCGCCTCATCCGGGAGTTCAAGCGCCTCCCGGGCATCGGCTTGAAGTCCGCGCAGCGGATGGCTTTCCATGTTCTGCGCGCGCCGCGCGAGGATGCGGAACAGTTGGCGCGGGCGCTACTCGACGTGAAGGACAAGCTGGGCCTCTGCAAGGTCTGTAACAACATCAGCGACAGTGAATTGTGCCCGTTTTGCAGCGATCCGAACCGCGACCACTCCGTGATCTGCGTTGTTGAGGAGCCGCATGGCATCGCGCCGTTCGAGAGCACGGGGCAGTATTCCGGCCTCTACCACGTCCTGCACGGCGCGATTTCGCCGCTCAAGGGCATCGGGCCCGAACAGCTTCGGATCAAGAACCTCATCGAACGGCTGCACTCGGGCGAGGTGCGGGAGTTGATTCTCGCGACCAACCCGACCGTGGAAGGCGAGGCCACGGCAGCCTACCTTTCAAAACTCATCAAGCCCCTCGGACTGACGGTGAGCCGCATCGCCATGGGAATTCCGGTCGGCAGCGACCTGGAGTTCGCCGACGAAGTCACGCTCACCAAATCCCTCGAAAACCGCCGGGAAATGTAGCGGCGCTACCCGCCGCTTGCCAGCGTGGTAAACGCTTCGTTGAACCCTTGCACCAGTTGCCCGCCCTTCACCAGGATGGGCCGGCGGATCAGGTTCGGATTCTCCGACATCAGTTTTAGCGCCTCGCTGCGCGATGGCGGGTGCTCCTTCATCTTCTTCTCGCGGTAAAGCTCGTTCTTAGGATTCAGGAACTCGCGGTAGTCGCGGTTGCCGATCAGTTCCTCCAGTTGGGCCACACTCAGCCCCTTGCTCATGTCGACTTCCTCGAACACCGCTCTTTTTTCGCGCAGGAAACTCCGCGCTTTCCGGCAACTGGTTCAAGTGGGCTTCAGATAGAGCTTCATGCCCAAGAGCATAGCGCTGCGCGGGGCGGAATTTCAATCGTCGCGACAGGCGACAGGCGAGCGCGTTCGCGCCGCAAGGGCATTCAGCCCGCCACCTCACTCCGATTTGGGATACGCTATTCGGACGAGGCGAATATGCGCATAATCCTGATGCTGTTCTCAATGGCGCTGGTGGTGTCCGGCCAGCAGCCCGAGGCGAGAATCAAGATCGATACAGACCGCGCGGTGGGCGAGGTCCATCCCTATATCTTCGGCAACTTCGCCGAGCACCTGGGGCGCGTGATTTACGGCGGCATCTACGAGGAAGGCAGCCCGCTATCGGACACCGAGGGCTACCGGAAGGACACGATGAAGGCCGTGCGGGAGTTGGGGGTTTCCCTTCTGCGCTGGCCCGGCGGCAACTTCGTTTCCGGCTACAACTGGAAGGACGGGATCGGCCCGAAGGAACTGCGGCCCGTGCGCCCGGATTACGCCTGGGGCGGCGTCGAGACCAACCGCTTCGGCACGGACGAATTTCTCCAATACTGCGAGCGGATCGGCGCGGAGCCGTATATCTGCATCAACGCCGGCCTCGGCACGGTTGACGAGGCGCGCAACTGGGTGGAATACGCCAACGAAACGCGCCGCACCTACTGGGCGGATCAGCGACGGAAGAACGGACGTGAGAAACCGTACGGCGTGAAAATCTGGGGCCTCGGCAACGAAATCGACGGGCCATGGCAGATGGGCCACAAAAACGCCGAGGACTACGCGAAGTTCGCGCTCGAAGCGGGTAAGGCGATGCGCTGGACGGACCCTTCGATCAAGCTGATCGCAAGCGGTTCGTCGAACTTCGGCCCGCAGGCGGATTGGATCGGCTGGAACCGCACAGTGCTCGAACGCATGCGGGGGCTGATCGACTACATCTCGCTCCACACCTACATCGGGAATCGCGACAACAACCTCGAACGGTTTCTGGCGGCATCGCAGGATATCGACAACCGCATAGAGATCGTGCGGGGCCAGATCCGGGCTGCGCAGGAGGGCCAGCGCAACCCGCGGCCGGTCTACATTGCGTATGACGAGTGGAATGTTTGGTATCGCGCGCAAGGTGACGGTCCCGGCGTGAAGGGCCTCGAGGAGATCTACAACTACGAGGACGCGCTCGCCATGGGCATGTTCCTGAACTCGTTCATTCGCCATGCCGACATCGTCAAGATGGCCAACCTGGCCCAATTGGTGAACGGCATCGCTCCCATCTTCACGAACAAGGACGGCCTGTTCCTCCAGCCGATTTACTTCCCGATCGCGGAATACGGCAAGCAGCGCGGCAATACTTCACTGGACCTGCTCGTGAAGTCGCCGACCTACCGCGCGGGCAGCCGCCCGCCGCTCGGGTACCTCGACACTTCCGCAACGTACAACGCGAAGGAACGCGCTGTCTACCTCAACGTGCTGAACCGCAGCGAGAAGATGGATATCGCATCCCGGATCGACAACGTAACAGGGAAGCTCGGCGGCGAAGTCGCGGTGTGGGAGATGAATCATTCCGATCTGAAGGCCGTGCACACGTTCGGCGACGACCGAAAGGTGCGGCCGTCGGTGCGCACCGTTACAGTCGCGGTGGAGAACAACGGGTTCACGTACCGGTTCCCGAAGCACTCGCTGACGATCCTGCGGATGGCGGTGCAGTAGAGAGTGGCACAGGCCTCCTGGCCTGTGCAGCAGCTACCGCGCCGCGAACTGGCCCTGGCGCGCGTAATCGATCGCTTCTCCGAGGATCCGCGCGGATTCCTGCGGGGCGTGGAACCCCATCGAGTTCTCGGCATTCACGAAATCGATCCGCCACTGGGCTTTGCGTTGCAGCTTGAGTGCCGCGTCAAGCTTCCGATCGTCCGCGCCGGCGCGTCGCGCCGCCTGGATATCGTCCATGAGGGCGACAAGCGCGTCTTCCGCGCGCGAGAGCAGCGCGGCGTGGCGGTCCTGAATGGTCTCCACCCGGGCTTTCATCTCATCCGCCGAGAACGGGTGGCAGGTGAGGCAGGCACGCTCGACGTTGAGCAGCGGGCTGCGCACCTGGTGATCGCTGACCTTCATCGCACCCTGCCGCATGTACGGCATGTGGCAATCGGCGCAAGCCACGCCCGAGCGGGCGTGTATGCCCTGGCTGTATGTCTCGAATTCCGGGTGCTGCGCCTTGAGCACCGGGGCGCCGGTCTCGCCGTGTTTCCAATCGCTGAATGCGATCCGGTCGTAGTAGCTTTCGATCTGCTCCACCTTGACGCCTTCGGCCCACGGATAGGTGACGATCTTGCGTTCTCCCGCGAAGTAATACTCCACATGGCACTGGCCGCACACATAGGCGCGCATCTCCTGGCGGGTGGCCATCGTGTTCGGGTCGTAGTTCTCGATTCCCTGGGACTTCTTCAGCGCCTTGATTCCGATGAGAAAGCCCGGGCGCGTCACACGCAGTTGCATGGTCTTCGGGTCGTGGCAGTCGAGGCAGGCAATCGGATGGTCAACCCGTTTGCGTGCCTCCTGGAACGGCATCGCGGAGATGAGTTCGAAGCCCTTCATTACGTCGCCCCCGCCGGCCTTGCGGTATGCGGGAATGACGGATGCGTGGCATTGCAGGCAACTGCCGGGCTGCGGCCGTTCCCTGGTGCGCGCCGTGTCGTCCTGGTCCTTGAGCGTCCACGCGTGGCCGCGCTCCTCCTTGTATTCGAGAGAGAAGGCGTAGCCCGCGAAAATGCGTTTCAGGCGCGGGTCGCGATCCAGCCTGGAAAAAGGCACGCTGCCCCCGTACTTCGTGGGAGCCATTTCGGCCGTGCGCTTGAATGTGTCGTATTCGCGCGGAAAATTTCTGCCCCAAATAGCCGGTTCTACGGTGTCTTCGGTGAGCTTGGCGACTTCCACGTAGCTGATGCGCGCCTCGCGTTTGCGCTGATCGATGTTCATCAGCAGCATCGTCGCTCCGAACGTGGCGGCCGCGACGGTAGCGGCGCTTGCGATATAAGTCCAGCGTCCTACTTTCATAGCGTCAACTCCTGGCTCCGTGTCCTACCCGTGAATGGCAGCGGACGCAGTCCTCACCAGGCATCCGGCCCGCCATTTCGTTGTGGCACCGAAGGCAATTCCGACGAAGCTTTTCGGCGTTCGCCAGGCGGATTCGGATCGGGTCGGGATAGTCCTGCAACGTGAACCGCAGCGAATGATTCCAGCCGTTCTCCGCCTTGGCCAAGTACTTCGGTACGAGCGAGTGAGGCGTGTGGCAATCGTTGCAGCCCGCGCTGGTGTGGTGACTGGCGCGCTGCCAGGAATCGAACTTGTCGCCCATGACGTGGCAGTTCGCGCAGGCGCGCGGGTCGTTGCTGAAATAGGAAAAACCCCGCGCATATACAAACGTGTAGGCGCCCAACCCGAGCGCGATGCCGGCCAGCGCGCTGAGAGCCGCCCGATACATTTCAGGCACACGCATCCGAGCTATTATACTTTTTGAATCGGCGTACGAGGCTACGCGCTATAATGGATCTGTTTTCAATTACCTACAGACAAGGGATTCCGATGCGAAAGAAAGTCACTGTGGTCGGCGCAGGGAACGTGGGCGCGAACTGCGCACTCCGCATTGCGGAGAAGAACCTCGCGGACGTTGTGCTAGTCGATGTCGTGGAAGGCGTGCCGCAAGGCAAGGCACTTGACCTCCTGCAATCCGGCCCCGTTCAGGGCTATGACGTAATGATTACCGGAGCGAACGACTACGAGCCGACGGCCGGCTCCGATGTCGTCGTGATCACCGCCGGGTTCCCGCGCAAACCGGGGATGAGCCGTGACGACCTGCTGATGGCCAACTACGAAATCGTGAAGGCGGCCACGGAGCAGAGCGCGAAGCTTTCGCCGAACGCGATCCTCATCATCGTGACCAACCCCCTGGACGCGATGTGCTGGACGGCGATGCAGGTGTCGAACTTCCCGAAGAACCGCGTGGTCGGCATGGCGGGCGTGCTCGATACAGCACGCTTCCGTACGTTCATCGCGCGCGAACTGAATGTCTCCGTGGAGAATGTGACCGCGATGGTGCTGGGCGGGCATGGCAACACGATGGTCCCGCTCGTCAGGCTGACCAATGTTTCGGGGATTCCGCTCACCGAGTTGCTCGACGCCGGTACGATTGAAAAGCTGGTGACCCGCACTCGCAATGGCGGCGCCGAAATCGTCAAGTACCTCAAGACCGGGAGCGCCTACTATGCGCCTTCCGCGGCGGCGATCGAGATGGCGGAATCGATTCTGATGGACAAGAAGAAGGTTCTGCCCTGCGCCGCGTATCTGGAGGGCGAGTATGGCGCGCGCGGAGTGTTCGCCGGGGTGCCCGTGAAACTCGGCGCGGATGGGGTAGAGAAAGTCTACGAACTCAAACTCACCTCCGACGAACAGCAGCAGTTCGACAAGAGCGCCGCGGCCGTGCAGGAACTCATCGACGTTCTGACCAAGAAAGCGGGTGCGTGATCTACTTAAGGCGGGCGGCAACCGCCCGCCTTACCCCAATTCTCGAATGGCCTCCGACCCTGTTATCATTCCGAAAATCGACGTCCGTTACGCCCGCTACCGAATGAAGGTGAAGCGCTCCAAAATCCACCGCTGGGGTGTCTTCGCCGCTGAACCGATACCCGCCCGCCGCAAAGTCATCGAGTACACCGGCGAGAAAATCGGCCGCCGCGAAACCAAGCGGCGGAGCGAACGTTCCCTGATCTATTTGTTTGAGCTGAACAGCTACTGGTGCGTGGACGGAGCGGTTGGCGGCAGCGGAGCGGAACTCATCAACCACTCCTGCGATCCCAACCTGTACTCCGCGGTGATGAAAGGGCACATCATCTACATGAGCCGGCGTGCGATCGAGCCCGGCGAGGAACTCACCGTGGATTACCGCTTCGCCAAGGACATGGAGCGGATTCCGTGCGCCTGCGGCTCGGCCAAATGCCGGGGAACGATTAACCTCACCCGCTGACACGCCTGCGATCCTCCGGACGCAACCGATGCGCCGTATCCAGCCCGGAGTGTCCCCGGATTCTTTCACAGGGAACTTACTAACTTGACCGGTGTCTAAGTAAGCGGAAATAGAAAAGGAGGCCGGAAATGTTCGAGCAGAGCATCATCGCAGGCGCTCCAAGAAAGCGCCGGGCCTGGACGGTCAGCGTTTCTGTCACAGGCCAGATCATTGCGGTCGGCGTCGCAGTCCTGATACCGCTCGTAGCTTACGATCACCTGCCGGTCACGAAACTCGCACCACGGTTCCTTCCACAGCCGCCCCAGGGGAAAGCGCATCGGCCGAAGCCCGAGCACGTGAAGGTTGTGAGCGCCAATTGGGAGCGCAAGGACAACGTCTTCAGGGAGCCGGCGAGCATCCCACTCCACGCTCAGATGATCGTCGATCCCGCTCCACCCGACGCCATCGAAAGCGGCCCGAGTGTCGAGGGCGGTATAGGCGGAAGCGGTTCCGATCCCAACTGGGTGGTCGGCGGCATCCTGAGAGCCGCATCCGAGCAGACGCAGAACATTGCGCCACCCAAGGTCGAGGAGAGGGTGGCGGTTGCGCCAAAGGCCGAAATACCGAGGATCAAGCTTGGCGGAAATGTCCTGGAAGCCAAACTGATTCACCGGGTGGTGCCGGTGTATCCCGCAACTGCGCGCCTCGTCCGCGCATCCGGAAATGTGCTGCTGCAAGCCGTGATCGGCCGCGACGGCCGCATCCAGGAAATCAAGGTTGTCAGCGGCCATCCGATGTTGGTTCCGACCGCGATCGAAGCCGTCCGGCAGTGGATCTATCAGCCGACGACGTTGAACGGTGAACCCGTCGAGGTGGACACCGTGATCACCGTAGTATTCAGTCTCGCCCGCTAACCCGGGCGACTCGCATCCCGCTTTCCATTTTCTCCAGCGCGGTGACGATAACCGGGTCGCGTTGTGCCTCCACTTCGTCGCCGCGCTCGACTCCGAGGGACTGGTTGAAGATCTCGGTCTTGAGCCGGTTCGTGATCCAAGCGCGCTCGGCCGACCACTCGCCGACGCTCGGCCTTATGTTCCGGGCCGAGAGATACACCTGAAATTCGTCGAGCACGGCCGGCGTGACGTCGAACGCCTCGGTAGCGGGGCCGTGCCGGCGCGTATACTCGGTCGCAAACGACGTGAACGCGCCGGTGGCCTCGAGCGCTACGCGAAAGCGCGTCATCGGCTCGGGGTAGACCACGTAGTCGGGCTGGATGCCGCCGCCTCCACGCACCGTCCTTCCCGAATCGGTGCGGAACTCCCGCTGCTGCCCGAACCGGTTCGAAATGCTCGAACTCTGGATCTGGCTGCCTTCGAGAGGCCGTTGTATCGAGCGCCCGCTCGGCGTGTAGTAGTACGCCGTGGTCAGCGCGAGCCCCGTGCCTTCCGAGAGCGGGAACACGCTCTCCACCAGCCCTTTGCCGTAGCTGGGTTCGCCGGCGATCACCGCGCGGTCGTGGTCCTGGAGCGCGCCTGCCACGATTTCGGCGGCGCTGGCCGTCTTGCCGTTCACGAGCACGGCCATCGGGAAAGGGTACGGAGACGCGCTCGCCGGCACCTTCTCTTCTTTCGATTGCACAACGCGTCCACGCACGCTGAGCAGCGCCTGGTCCGGCTTCAGAAAGAGCGATGCCGTGTCCAGCGCGGCAGGCAGGAGCCCGCCCGGATTGTTGCGCAAATCGAGCACCAGACCCTTCAATTCCCTGCCCCCGAGTTTTTCGATGGCATCGCGAATCTGCTTGCCCGTTTCGATGTCGAAGCTGGATACGCGCAAATACCCGACGCCGGGGCGAAGGAAAAACGCGCGTTCGACGCTGGGCGATTGCATTTCCTCGGGCGTGAGGATGAACGAAAGCAGCCGCGCGTTGCCCGGCCTGCGCACATCGATCCGCGCCTGCTGCTGCCTGGTCGCGCTGAGCAGGCCGATCAACTGTTCGAGGTCAAGCCGCGCCAACCCGATCCCATTAACCGCGATGAACTCGTCGCCCGGGCCGAGGCCGGACTTCGCCGCCGGCGTGCCGGGCAGCACTTGCAGCACGATCACGCGCCCCGGCAGTACCGATACGACGCTGCCGAAACCTTTGCGCGTCGAATCCTGGAGTTGCTTTAACTGTTCGACCTGCCCGGAGTCGAAGAAAACCGAATGCGGGTCCAGCCGCCGCAGCATGCCCGGAACCGCACCCTCGTAGAGTGCCTTGTCGGGGTTGACCGGATCGGCCGCCTCGCGCTCCACAGCCGAATAGATCTCCATGAATTGCTTCATCGCGGCAGGGAGTCCGTCCGCGGGAGATGACGCGAGCAGCCACAATGCGGGAACCAGGAAAAACATCGTACAGATTCAGTTTACTTGATGCGCGGCGTCTGCCCGTCGCGAATGAGGGCGCGCTGCGAGTGACAACTCAGCCGGCTTTTTAAGTTCCTGCTTATTCCACTACTTAAGGTTTTCTACTGAGGCCGGGATCAGGTTCCCCTCCTATGCTCGGAACCGAAAGGCAACCGATTGGCTGCCTGGGGCTGCGAAAGAATCCGGCGATTCTTTCACAGCCCGCTAAACGGCTGGAGGAGCAAACATGGACCTGGATCCGATCATCATCATCGTCCCCATTTTCGGCTTGTAATCTGCTTGGGGCTCAACCTTCCTGGGTAGCACCTCCTGCGTACCAGGCGCAGATCCGAACGCTGTGGAAGTCCTTAGGACCTTAGAACAAGATCCCAAAATCTGGTATGATTCCCTGGTGGTACCCCTATAAGGTGTACCACTGGGGACGCCAGGACCACGCCCCACGCTAACGACCAGAATACGAGCCGATGCGGACCAAAGCGCCGCTGCTGTGCCTGCTGTTGCTGTTCCCCTCACTCTCGGGTAGTCGTCCGCCCGAACCCAATCCCCAACCTCCCGCCGAAATCAAAGCCCTCTCGGCAAAGGCAACCACCCTATATTCCGCTGGAGACTACATCGGCGCCGCCGCGTTGAACCAGAAGGGTTACGAGCAATCGCTGGCTCGCGGGGATCGCGCACTTGCTCTCCGGTTTCTCAACAACGCGGGCGGCTGCTGGTTTGCTTTGACCTCGTATCGAAGGGCGATGCGCGCGTTCCTGGATGCCAGGGAGCTTGCCGCCGCCCTGGGCGACTGGGAAATGACCGGAGCCCTCTCGCTGAACATCTCCTCTCTATATCTTCAGATGGGCGAAGTAGCCGGGGCGTCCGAGGCCGCTCGCGAAGGGCTGGCCGCGCTCCAGAAACTTCCGAAGCCCAAATACCGGGTCCAGCTCCTGACGCAGGTGGCGAGGGTGAGGGCGTGGCAGGGCGACCTGGACGGCGCGGTTCCGCTGTTCAGAGAGGCGATTGCGCAAGCCGACCGCGAGGGCGACGGTTCGCTCCAGGCAAAGGCTTGCAATCTGCTGGGCTACGAACTGCTGCGCGCCGGCCGGGTGAAGGAGGCCGAGGGACCTCTGCTCGAAGCCTTCCGCCTGAGGCAGTTACAGCGGGACCGGGAACTGGACGACTCGTACCGGACGGTTGGGATGCTCCGCCTGGCACAGGGCGACATGCGGTCGGCTGGCGCACTGCTGGATCAGGCGGTTGCGGCAGCCACACGGCCGGGTCGCGCGCCCCGTTGGGGGCCATACTACTACCGGGGGCAGTTGAGGCAGGCCGAAGGGAACCTGCGGGCCGCCGCGGCGGACTTCCGCACGGGCCTGAACCTAGCCAGAAGCTGGCGAGCCGAGGTGATCCCGGCGGCGGCCGTGCGCGTCAGCATGGAGGTCGAGCTTCAGCAGCTTTACTCGGCTTTCATCGACGCGGCGAACAACCTCTATTCCCAGACGCACGAATCCGCGCTGGTCCGCGAAAGTTTCGAGGCCGCTGAAGAGAATCGCGCCGCAAGCCTTCGCGCTCTGATGGCTGATGCGGGGGATTGGCAGCGATTGCTGCCGGAAGAGTACCCACAGACGCTCGCGCGACTGCGCGCGGCCGAGGTCTCGCTTTTGCGCCAGGAATCGCCCGCGGTGCGGAGGGAAATCGAGCAACTGAGCTACGAGCTTATGCAGATGGAGGCGCGGGCGGGGCTTCAGTTCGACGCCCCGTCGGTCAGGCAGGCCAGCGGCTTGCTCGAAAGGACGCAGCGAGCGCTGGGGGCCGATGAAGCGCTGCTGAGCTTCCATTTGGGAGAGCGCGAGTCCTACGTGTGGGAGGTGACGCGCGCGGGGGTCGAATTGCGAACCTTGGCGGGGCGCGCGCGTATCGCGGCCCTGACGCGCCGCTTTATAGACGACGTCCGGGCGGGGGCCGGCGCCGCGGTGGAATCGGGGAGCGCGCTGTACGCAGGGCTGTTCGCGGGCATCGGAAAGGCCGCGGGGGCGAAAAGGCACTGGTCGCTGGCGCTGGACGACGTTCTGTTTTCGGCGCCGTTGGCGGCGTTGGTTGCCGAACGGAGGCCGGCACGACCGATGTACCTGATCGAGCGGCACACGCTCGAAATCGTTCCGAGCGCACATGCAATCGCCGGCAGAGCAGGCATGGGCAAGCGGCCCGCGGCGTCGGGCGGCGGCGTATTCGTCGGGCTGGGTGACGCGGTGTACAACACAGCCGATAGGCGCTGGAAGCGGCCTGCCCATCGAAAGGCGCCCGCGGGGTCTCTCGCGTTGGCGCGGCTTGCCGGCAGCGGCCGGGAAATCAGGGCCTGTGCGAAGGCATGGGCGCCCGAGGGCCGGAGCGTACTTCTCGAAGGACCTCGCGCAAACCGGGAGGGTCTTTGGAAGTCACTGGAGGCAAGGGCGGCGGTCCTGCACGTGGCAGCGCACGTGACGGCGAGAAAGGGCGACCGCTCGCAGGCGCTGGTCGCACTCAGCTTGCTGCCCGGGGGCGAGCCGGATTTCCTCAGCGCCGCCGATATCGCGGCACGCCGGCTGAAGGTTGGATTGGTGGTGTTGAGCGGATGCAGTTCGGGGATCGGGGAGACGCTGCCCGGCGCCGGGCTCATGGGGCTGACCCGTGCCTGGCTGGCGGCAGGCGCCGAAGCGGTCACGGCCAGCTTATGGCCTACTCCGGATGACTCCGGGAATCTGTTTCTATCGTTTTACCGGCACTTGCGGACAGGTGGCGGAACGGCCGAAGCGCTCGCGATGGCTCAAAGAGATATGCTGCGCGAAGCTGGTTGGCGTTCGCTTCCCAAGTACTGGGCTGGGTATTTTCTGTTCGGCAGGGAGTGATATCTTATGTTGACTGCGCAGGACCGGGTGTCCGAGCCGGAGAGGGAAATGGCTGAGAAGAACGAGACGTTGGAAGGCAAGCCGAACTGGCCGGAACTGGTCCGCAAAATCCAGGCCGGCGCCCCGGACGGCATGGAGGATCTCTACCGCCTGTTTTCCCGTGGCGTGCGGTTCTATCTTTGCCGCCAACTGGGCCCGCAGGAGCTGGACGACAAAGTCCACGACACATTTTTGATCGTCGTGCAGGCAATCCGCCGCGGCGACCTGCGGGAACCCGAGCGGCTGATGGGATTCGTTCGAACCATCGTGCGCCGGCAGGTTGCCGCCCATATAGAACGGACGGTGCAGAATCGCAAGGAGCAGGTGGATATAGAGTACGGCTACAGCATCTCGGACCTCCGGAGCAATCCGGAGCAAGACGCCATAGCCCGCGAGCGGCGGGAGATCATGACCTGCGTCCTGCGCGGAGTCTCGCGGCGCGACCGGGAGATTCTCACCCGCTTTTATCTGCTGGGGGAGAGCCAGGAACAGATTTGCAGCGAAATGGACCTGACCGAGACGCAGTTCCGGCTTCTGAAATCCAGGGCGAAGGCACGGTTTGGAGAACTGGGGAAACAAAAACTGCAAAACCGGACTTCTTCATCTGGAATTTTGAGACGATTTTCGGGATAAGGACACTAATTTATTCTCTGAAGAGTGCTGGAAACGGGGCGATTGACATGGGGAAAGGTAATAGCTGACATGGCAAAGGAAGATAACGACGGCCACATTTCCGAGCAAAGCCTGGAGGAGTACTCCCGGGGCGCGCTGCCGGAAGCTGAGGTCGAGCCCCTGGAAGAACACCTGCTGGTTTGCCCCCGCTGCCAGGATCGCCTGGCTGAGGCTGACGAGTTCGTAAGGGCGATGCGGGAGGCAGCGGCGAGGTTGCAGATGGAGCCCCCCTCCGCTCTGGAAGAGCACTGGCGCGGCGCGTGGCGGTGGCTGTGGCGGCCGGTACCGGTCATGGCCGCATGCGGGGCCGTGGTGCTGTTCGTTGGGGCTACGGCCTTCTGGCACGGAGGGCCCGCCGCGGCGCAGGCTACCGTCACGCTTCAGGCCATGCGCGGCGATCCATCTTCCGGCGCCCACGCCCGTGCGGGCGCGCCTCTCCTGCTGAAACTGGATGCGAAAGGGCTGCCGGCGCTGAGTTCCTACCGCATGGAGATTGTGGATGCGCAGGGCACCGCGGTTTTCGAGAGCGCAGTGAAACGGGAACCGGACGGCACGGCGAACGCGCTATCGAAGCGCCTCCTGCCGGGCAGGTACTGGGTCAGGCTCTACGATCCGCAGGGCGGCGGGAGCCTGCTCCGTGAGTTCGGCTTGACGATCGATTAGTTCATTACCGAACCCACCACGGGCACGGTAGACTATGTCTATGCCGCCGTCTGAGCGCATTGTCGTTGACCCCAAGATCCTGGCTGGCAAGCCGGTGATCCGTGGGACGCGTCTCGCCGTCGAGTTCATTCTGGAACTGCTGGCAGCCGGCCAATCTGAGAGCGACATCCTCACCAACTACCCTGGCTTGGCGCGAGAGGATATCCTCGCCTGTCTGTCGTACGCCAGCTATCTCGCCCACCAATACAAGGCGTTCCCGATTCCGGCGTAGATGCGCCTCCTCGCTGATGAGAACTTTCCGAAGCCGATTGTAGAGGCGCTTCGCGCCGAGGGCCACGACGTTCTGTGGGCCCGCACGGATCTCGCCGGAACGAGCGATCTCGCCCTGCTGGATCTGGCGGAGACCGATGAGCGCATCATACTGACGCTCGACAAGGACTTCTGGCAAATCGCAGTTCAGCGTCGGAGCCCACTGGAACGATCCGGGGTCGTTCTGTTCCGAGTCCATCCCGCAACGCCCGAGAACCTCGCAACGCTGGTACGGGCATTTGGCGAGGTCGAGACATCGTGGGCCGCGCACATCAGCACCATCTCTGCCGGCGGGATTCAGATGGTAACTGCGCGAAGAAGGTGAGGCGTCGCGCCGTCAGCCTAGAAGATTTTCCGGCTCAGCCGGCTCACGTTGAATTTGGCCGTTTCGGCGACGTGCATGACGGCCATGACGCCCGCCTGCACGGGGTCGGTCACCACGAGGTCGGCCGCCGCCGGGACGCTGCCGGCCATGTTCAGGCTGATGACCAGCAACCCCTCCGCCCGCACTTCGCGCACGGCCTTCTCGATCTCGCCGCCCATGAGGGCGCCTGCCAGCACCAGTGCCCGGGCACGCGGCAGGCGGACCACGGCGCGCACCGCGTCGGCGAGCTGTTGCTCGCCTACCAGCGGAATCGTATCGACCGAGATGTGCTCGCCGCGAATGTTGTGCCGGTCGGCCTCGGAGATCGCTCCGATGGCGACCTGCCCCACCTGCGCGCCACCCCCGATGATGATGATCCGCTTGCCGTAGATCTTCTGGAACGTCTTCACCGGCAAGGCCTGCCGCACCACCGCGAGTCCACGGATCTCTTCCACCAGCGGTTCAGTGTTCCCGGGCAGTTCGATCTCGAAGTAGATGCGGGCTTCCGGCGGGCGGCTCTCGACGATTTCAACCAGCGTGATGTCGCCCTCGTGCCGCGCAATGACTCCCGTCAGCCCGTGCAGAACGCCGGGTCCGGACTCCGCGCGGACGATTAGGCCGATCTTCGAGTTCCTTTCAGGCTCAGACATTAACCTCGTACTTCCTGAGGAGGTCCTCCCAGTGCCCCTGCGACTGGAGCAGCAGCTCGCAAACCTCGCGAATCGCACCCCGGCCGCCTTCGGCCGCGGTCACCAGATGCGCGCAGCGTTTCACCTCGGGCCGGGCGTTTGAGGGCGCGATGGCCAGGCCCACGCGCCGCATGATGACCACGTCTGTGAGGTCGTCACCCACATAGGCGACCTGATGGGGCTTCAGGCCCGATTTCTCCAGGATTTCCTCGTAGAGCGGGATCTTTTCAATGTGCCCCTGGTAGATGTAGGAGATGTGACACTGGCGGCACCGCTCCTCCGTAGCCGGAGAGACGCGCCCGCTGATGATGCCCGTCAGAAAGCCCTTCCAGTGCAGCCACTGAAGCGCGATGCCGTCCTGAGTGTCGAAGCCCTTGGTCTCCACCATCCGGCCGGAGGGGTCGGGAACATTGTACAGTTTGCCGTCAGTGAGGACGCCATCCACGTCCATGAGGAGGAGCCTTACACAGGCGGCGAGTTCGTTAACAGTCTTGGTCATTTGTTGTTCGGGCCGGATATATCCGGCCCCTACTTCCATGGCGGCAACTCGGGCAGGAGCTTGTCGAACTGCGCAATCAACTTCCCTTCGTACTCGGCGGTGTATTCCCCGGCGTGGAACTTCTCCGCTGCCTCGCAGAAGAACAGCTCCCAGGACTTCTCTTCGAATCCGGGATCGATCGGGAAGAACAGGGCGCCGTTGCCGCGAGCGGCCTTCATGTCGCCGGGCGCGTCGCCGATCATCAAAATGCGGCTCTTGTCATACCGCCCGTTGGAAGCGAGCGCGATGTGCTCCTTCTTGCTGCCGAGTTCCTGGCCGGCGATCACGGTGACGTACTTGGCGATATCGTGCTCCTGCCACTCGCGAATGAGCGCTTCTCCCGGAGTCGCGGAACAGACCAGGATGTCCGCCCACGAGGAGACCTTCTCAAGGCTCTCGCGCACGAACGGGAACGGCGGGACATCGTGGACCAGGTCGGCAATCGACGCATTCACCGCCTCGCTCCACTTCAGCGCCTGGGTCAGAACCGGGTCACCAGTCTTCGCGACCTCGGCCTTCAGCGTCGGGTTGCCCAGTTTTGTCTCGCGGGCGATCCAGTCGCGCAGGGGCTGCGCCACCGGGATGCCGGCGTGACGGCGCTGCACCTCCGGCCGTTCCTTCAACAGGTCGAAGACCATCGTCAGGGCCGGGAAACGGTTAATGCCGCGCCACTTGGAGTAGAGATTGACGAATTCCGCCGCCGCGCGCGCGTATTTCGAGACCGGCTGGAGATTCCAGTACTTGACGATATTCGGGATGAAGCACTCTTTGTGCTTGATCTCCATCGAATCGAAGGCGCAGCCGTCGGAATCGATGGCCACGAGAAAATCGTGCTTCTTCTCAAAATTCTTCAATGGTGCTTGGGGATCGGACATGAGTGCTCCTATGCTTTAACCGGCTCCGGGCGGTGCGCCTGGGGCACGTACTCGGGTAGTCTCTTCTCCGCGAAAATCTTCTCGAACCGGGCGTAGCGCTGTATGCCGTTCACCACGGGCACACTCACCCAATCCTCGCCGATCAGCGGGCGGGCGTAGCGCACGAAGTCGTCGGTGACATCGATGCGGTTCGGCGCAATCCATTCCTTCGGGAACTTGCGCTCGGAGTTGGCTACCTGTTCCAGCGGGACTTTATCGTAATCGACGTTATAAATGATGCCGGGCCGGCGCAGCAGGGTGGACATGTATCCGGCCCCGTGCTCCACCGCGATGACGACCGCGTTCTGGCCGATCTTGTACGCCTCATCGAGATCGACCGTGGAGGCGTAAATCATGGCGTTGCGCTGGTCTGTACCGGAAACCTGGCCGCGGGCGGCGCCGCGCGCCTTCAGGCCGGCGCTGTTCAGGTGGTTGACGACAATCTGCTCGGCCGTCCACATGCTCGAAGAGAACGTGGTGTGGCCGAAGGAATCCTTGAGCTCGCCAATGTCGCCGACGTCGAAACCCTCGCTGAGGACCACGAGGCAGCGGCCGCTGCGCTTCAGTTCATCGTTCACGCAGTCCGTCAATTCGGCGAGGTTCAGCCCGGATTCGCGCATGTAGATCTGAAGCGGCATCTCGCGATTGGGGTCCGCGAGGCGCGCTGCCGCCGGGATGAAGCCGATTTTGCGGCCCATCGCCTGCATGACAAGCACCGGGTCGGCCGGCGAGGAGCCCATGTTCTCCTCATTGGCGTTCTGGACGTACGAGGCCCAGTAGCGCGCCACGCTGCCGTAACCGGGGGTATGGTCGATGAGCTTGAATTCGGAATCGCCGACGTCGTTGTCGATCGTCTTGGAAACACCCACGCCGACGAGGTCGAGCCCGCGTTCGTGCGCGAGCTTGGACACCTTGTTGGCGGTGTCCATCGAGTCATTGCCGCCGATGTAAAAGAAGTAGCCGACATCGTGGGCCTTGAAGACCTCGATGACGCGCTCGAAATCCTCGGCCTGCTTGGCCTTCAACTTGTACCGGCAGGTGCCGATGGAGCCGGCCGCCGGGGTTGTGCGAAGCAGGCTGACTTCGTCGTCGCGCTGCGCGGAAAGGTCAAGCAGTTCCTCCCGCAGGACTCCCTCGATGCCGTGCCACCCGCCGTAGATCGTGCCGAACCGGCCCGGAAACATCCGGCAGGTCTCAACGATGCCGCGGAGAGAGTTGTTGATAACGGCAGAGGGGCCGCCCGATTGGGCGACCACAACGTTTTTCTTTGTTGGCATAGCGATCCCTTAGGCCAGCCACTCGGTGTGGAACATCTTGCCGCGCTCGCGGTCGATGCGTTCGTATTTGTGCGCGCCGAAATAATCGCGCTGCGCCTGGAGCAGGTTCGCCGGCATGCGCTCGCGGCGGTAGGCGTCCACGTAGCCGAGCGAGGCGGCGAATCCGAGCACGGGCACGCCGAACTCCATCGCCTTTTGAACGACAGCGCGCAGCGAAGCTTCGAGCTCATTCACCACCGGAGCGAACCGCGCGTCGAGCATCAGGTTCACCAGCGCGGGGTTCTCCTGGAACGCCTGCTTGATGGGATCGAGAAGCTTGGCGCGAATGATGCAGCCGCCCTTCCAGGCGCGGGCGATCTCGGAGAAGCGCAGGTTGTAGCCGTACTCTTTGGAAGCCTCGCGCATGAGCGAAAAGCCCTGGGCGTAGCAGGTGAGGATGGAAAGCTGTAGCGCCTTGCGGAGCGTCTCGATGAACTCCTCTTTGTTGCCTTCAAATTTCGGCGAGGGGCCGGTGAGAATCTTCGAGGCGACGACGCGTTCATCTTTCATGCCGGAGAGAATGCGGCCTTCGAGCGCGGCGTTGATCGTCGGGATGGCGATGCCGAGGTCGAGCGCGTTCTGAGAAGTCCACTTTCCGGTGCCCTTCTGGCCGGCCTTATCGAGGATGAGGTCCACGATCGGTTTCCCGGTCTCGGCATCTGTGTGCTTGAGCACCGCGGCGGTGATCTCGATGAGGTAGGAGTTCATCCCGGTCTCGTTCCACGCGGCGAAGATCTTGTGCATCTCCGGAGCCGAGAGGCCGAGCACGGACTTCATGACGTCATAGGCTTCCGAAAGAAGCTCCATGATGCCGTACTCGATGCCGTTGTGAACCATCTTGACGTAGTGGCCGGCGCCGCCCTTGCCGATGTAGGCGCAGCAGGGGCCATCTTCGGTCTTCGCGGCGATGCCGGTGAGGATCGGCTCTACCTTGCGATAGGCCTCCTCGGGTCCGCCGGGCATGATCGCGGGACCGCGCAGCGCGCCTTCCTCGCCGCCGCTCACACCCGTACCAATGAAGTGGATGCCGGTGGGCTCAAGTTCCTTCCCACGCCGGTCCGTGTCCTGGAAAAAGGAGTTGCCGCCATCGATAAGAACATCGCCGGGCGCGAGGTGGGGTTTGAGATCCTGGATGACGGCATCGACCGGCTTTCCGGCGGGAACCATCAGGAGAATCCGGCGCGGGGTTTCGAGCGCATCGGCCAGTTCCTTGATCGACCCGACGGTCTTCATGTTCTTGCCCGCCCACTTGCGCGCGGCGGCCTTCGCCTGCTCCTCGCTCAGGTCGAAGCCTGCGACCGTGAAGCCCTTGCTTTCGATGTTCAGGGCGAGATTCTGGCCCATGACTCCCAGACCGATCACGCCGAAATTGTACTGGCCCATAATGATCTCCTTGTAGTTCGGATCCGTGGTCAGCGGCGCGCCATGCCGACGGCGCTTTCCCGAATCACACAGCATAGCAAAGCCGCCCGGACCGGCGGCGCGGAATCCTGTAACATGGGAATCAAAGAAAGCTGGGTGCCGCCCTGAGAGTTCTGTTCTGGCTGCTTCTGTGTTCATACATTCTGACCACTTTGGCGCAGAAATCCTTTCCCACGCAGGACGGACCACTGCACCTTTACTACGCTGACGTCGTCACGCACCTGCTGCGCGGAGACAGCACCTACAGCCACTATTTCACCGTCAAGCACTGGCTGCCGCCGTATGCTTTCCACGCCTACCTTCTGGTCGCCCTGAACGGGCTGGTGGCGTCCCTGATGGCGGAGAAACTGCTGGTGAGCCTGTACACGATCTGGTTCTGCCTCGCATTCCGGTATCTGGTGCACTCGGTGAACCCGGAAAACCACCTGCTCCCGCTGATGGCTTTCCCGTTCGTACACAACAAGCAGGTGTACCTGGGGTTTTTCAACTTTTCCTTCGGGGTGGCGGCGGCCCTGTTGCTGGCGGGGTACTGGCTGCGGCACTACGACCGCCTGACGTGGAAACGCTCGGTCGTTTTCTTCTCGATGATCGGGCTGCTGGGGTTGACGCACCCTGTGGCGCTGTTCGTGGCGCTGATGTTCATCGGAGTGCATTCCGGTCTGGGTGTGCTCGCGCACCTTCGGGACAGGCGCAGCCCCATTCTCTGGCGAACGTTGCTTCACGTCGCGGCTGCGGCCGTGTGCTCGGCCGTCTGGGTGCTGGGCTTCACGCAGGAAGGCGGCTACACTCTGATGCCGAATCCGTTCCGCCTCGGCGCATTGATCGCCATGGGTTCGCTGGCGGCATTCCGGCAGGCTCCGTACCGGATTCTGCTCTCGGTTCCGGCGGCGGCCGTCGCTGTGCTCGGGATAGCGCGCTGGATTACGGACAGGCGCTCGAGGTTTTCGCAGGACGGCGCGTTGGCCATTACCGCGGGTCTTTGTGTGGCCATGTTCGCACTGGGTCCGTTCGAGGTCAATCACGGCGCGTACTTTTACGAACGGTTCCCGATTTTCGCGCTGGCCTTCACAACGGCCTTTGCGGCAGGTGCGGCGCTCCGGCCCGTTCTTGAGCGCCGGTTCACGGTCGCGCTGGGGCTGGTGGCTTGCGTGTCCTTGTCGTGGCAGGCGGTAATGAAACACAGGATTATCAACGACCTGGCGCAGGTGTATGATTCTCCGCCGGCCCCCGCGCACGAGAAGGCCGTCATCATCGGCTCGGAGCCGTGGGTGAAATGGGCCGGCGCTCCCGTCAATTTCGACCCCTACGTCTGGGCGGGCGCCCACTATCTGCGCCGGTCGAAGGCCGTTCTGATGAACGGGGCCTGGCTTGATGCTCCGATCTCGATGATTGAGCCCCGTGCGCCGCATACATGCAGTTACAGCGATCCGTACCCAATGGCGGAGTGCCTCTCCGGAGTGAACGGGAAACCGACGATTCCGGCGCCCGAACTCGCGGTTGCGGTGGATGAGCACCGGGGTGCTCCGGAACCGATTTCAACGGAGGGGCTGGCGAAGTCAATGGGGCTGGTCCGGTTGCCCATACGGGCTGGATACCTGAGTTTTTACGGCCGGAGATAAACGCCCGGCGCTGTGGGTCGCGGCTATGGCTCAGGCTGCCCCGAGGCTTGAAAGTGGTCGATCGGCCTGCAAGAATCTGAGCGCGCCGCGTAAGCGCGGTCTCCCGCGTGCCAGCGCTGCGTTTCTGGGCGTTTTGCGCGGATGGCGGCGGTTTCGGCGGACCGGGTTCCCTCGGATTGCCGTTCCATTCTGAGCCCGAAAGTTTCGCCGCCGGGCGCGGGCCGGGCATGCCCGGCCCCTACAGCGCGCCATGTAGGGGCGACGCATGCGTCGCCCGTAGCCGGAGTACGCGCCGCGCCAATCGCAAAACGCAATTTGGACAAGCCTGTGGCGCAGCCTAGCCCCTGGGGCAGCGACCGGCAGGGGCTGAAGCCCGTGGCTTGGCAAGGGCTTGCGGCACGGCTGAAGCCGTGCCCTGATACAAGGCCCACCCCTTCCTGACGCGACTGATACAGAGCCGATCGGAATCGCGAAAATGAGGAGAGGAGGGGCACACGATGAAAACCGGATTCATCGGACTCGGGCGCATGGGTCTGCCAATGGCCCGCAATCTGATTCGTGCCGGGCATGAGCTCACGGCTTATGACCGCACCCGCGGGCGCGCGGAGACGCTTCAAAGGGAAGGCGCGCGCGTCGCAAACTCGCCGGCGGAGGCCGCCGCCGAAGCGGATGTTCTCGTCACCATGCTTGCGAACGACGAGGCCGTCCGCGCCACCGTTCTTGACGGCGACGAGGCCGCCATCCAGTCGCTGCGCCGGGAAGCGGTTCACATGTCCAGCAGCACGGTGAGCGTCGAAATATCGAAGGAGCTGGAACAGCGGCACCGTGAACGGGGCCAGGGATACATCGCGGCTACGATTATTGGACGCCCCGAAGCCGCCGCGGAGAAGAAACTGTGGGTCATAGCAGCCGGTCAGCCCGCTCAAATCGAGCGCTGCCGTCCCGTGATGCAGGCGATCGGGCGCGGAATTACCGAAGTCGCGGAAGAACCCTGGCGTGCGAACCTCGTCAAGATCGCCGTTAATTTCGTACTCGGCTCCATGGTGGAGATGCTGGGGGAGAGCTACGCCCTCGTCGAGAAGCACGGCATCGACGCCCACAAGTTTCTCGAGGTGCTCAACGGCAGCGCTCTCAATTCTCCCTTCGTTCAGAACTACGGGACCATCATCGCCGAGCGCCGTTACGACCCGGCGGGATTTTCCCTAACCCTCGGGCTAAAGGATACGGAGCTGGCACTCGAAGCCGCCGAGTCCGCCCGTTCGCCGCTTCCGTTTGCGGCCGTCATGCGCGACCACTACCTGCAGGCGCTCGCGTACGGACACGGCGAGCTCGACTGGACCGCGATGGCCGAAATCTCCCGCATCAATGCGAATGTGGTGCGCACGCTGAAAGCCGGCGGGTGAACTCATACACCGGCTTTGAGATTCGCGGGTAGAGTATACTGACTCGTCTGCCGCCCGCTGGGGCGAGTACGATGAAAAACTATCTGGCAATCGATCTTGGCGCCGAAAGCGGCCGCGCCATGCTGGCATCGCTGTCGGACAGCGCGCTCGCGCTCGAAGAACTGCATCGGTTTCCGAACACGCCCGTGCGGGTGCCCACCGGCCTGTATTGGGATACGTTCCGGCTGTTCCACGAAATCCAGCAGGGCCTGGCTGCCGCCGGCCGCGACCGCAAGCTGGCGCTCGAAGGCATCGGCGTGGACACCTGGGGCGTCGATTTCGGCCTGCTCGGTCCGGACGGCGCCCTGGTGGACAACCCGCGCCACTACCGCGATTCCCGCAACAACGGAATGCTCGAGAAGACGTTCGCCGCTGCGCCTCGCGAGGAGATTTTCGCCCACACCGGCATTCAGTTCATGCAGCTCAACTCGCTGTGCCAGTTGTATGCGGCGAAACTCGCGGGATCGCCCGCCCTACAGGCCGCCGAGCGGCTTCTCTTCATGCCGGATCTGCTCAACTACTGGCTCTCCGGCGTGCAGGTGACCGAACTGAGCATCGCGAGCACGTCACAGTTCTACAATCCGGTGAAGAAGCGCTGGGCGACGGAACTGTTCGCGAAGCTCGGTTTGCCCGAAAAGATTCTGGCGGACATTGTCCCGCCGGGCACGCTGCTCGGGTCGCTGTTGCCGCACGTGGCCGAAACGGCCGGGCTCGACTCCGCCACGCCGGTCTACGCCACCTGCGGCCACGACACTGCGTCAGCGGTCGCAGCCGTGCCTGCTTCCCGTGGGGACGACTGGTGCTACATCAGCTCGGGCACGTGGTCGTTGATGGGCGTCGAACTGTGCGAGCCGGTCATCAACGAGGGGTCGCTCAAGCTGAATTTCACAAATGAAATCGGCGCAAACGGCACCATCCGGTTTCTGAAGAACATCGCGGGACTGTGGCTGATGCAGGAGTGCCGGCGTACCTGGGCGCTCGAAGGGCGGGAGTACAGCTACGCGGAACTGGCCGAACTGGCCTCGACCGCGCGCCCGTTCGCGGCCGTCATCGACCCGGACGCGTTCCTCGAACCGGGCGGGATGCCGGGAAAGATCGCGGCATTCTGCCGGGCGCATGGCGAACCGGCTCCGGAGAGCCCGGCCGAGATGTGCCGCACCATCCTGGAGAGCCTGGCGCTGCGCTACCGCCAGGTGCTGGAAAGCCTGGAGTCGCTGCTGGGGCGGAAACTCGGGGTGATTCACATCGTGGGCGGGGGATCGAGAAATCAGGTATTGAACCAGTTTGTCGCGGATGCGACCGGGCGCCCGGTGGTGGCGGGGCCGACCGAGGCTACGGCGCTGGGCAATGTGCTCGTCCAGGCGATCGGTTCCGGGGAACTCAGCGGGCTGGACGAAGCGCGTCGCCTCATCGCGCGGTCATTCCCGCTCACGATGATCGAGCCGCGCGCGCAAGCCGGTTGGGACGCCGCCTACGAGCGGTTTTCGAGAGTTAGACCTTGTTAATTCAGAACCGCCGGCGGCAGCCCAGGTGAAGCGCCGCCGACGATCCACGATCTCTCGGGTTTACACCTTCACAGCCGGCGCAAGTTCCCGGCTGGTGATCACGCGGTCGATCATACCGTAGTCGACAGCCTGATCCGGCTCCATGATGTAATCGCGATCGACATCGCGCGCTATCCTCTCAACCGGCTGGCCGGTCGATTCCGACAGGATCTGGTTGAGGATTTCACGCATTCTGAGGATTTCCTTGGCGTAAATGTCGATGTCGGCGGCCTGGCCTGCCAGCCCGCTCATCGAGGGTTGGTGAATCAGAATGCGCGAATGGGGCAAGCTGTAGCGCTTGCCCTTGCTGCCGGCGGCCAGCAGCACCGCAGCCATCGAGGCCGCCTGCCCGACGCAGATGGTCACGATATCGGGCTCCACGAAACGCATGGTATCCAGAATCGCCAGCCCGGCCGAAATGGACCCTCCGGGGGAGTTGATGTAAAGGGAAATGTCCCTTTGGGGGTCTTCCGCCGCCAGAAACAGCATCTGCGCGATGATCAGGTTGGCGACGGTATCGTCGACCGGCGTTCCCAGAAAGATGATGTTCTCTTTCAACAGCCGGGAGTAGATGTCGTACGCACGTTCCCCTCGCGACGTTTGTTCAACGACCATGGGGACCAGGACGGAATTTACCATTCGGGTTCTCCTCTGCGACCCGATTGGCGGGTCGTCTTATTTCTTCGCGGCGACAGCCTTCTTTGCCTTCCGCGGCTTCTCCAGCGCACGGCGTTTCTGTTCGAGAGCGGTGGCCAGGTCGGCGATCGTCGTCTGCTCCAAATAATCCATGATACGCGAACGCAGCAACTTCCACGAATCGTGCATCCCGCAGGGAGCGTCGTCCGTGCACTCGGCCAGCCCGCTCACGCATTTCTGGTAGTCGCTGAGACCGTCGAGAGCTTCGACCAGTTGAATGAGGCTGATCTCCTTGGGCGAAGTCCGCAGGCTGAAGCCCCCGGTCGGGCCCTTGCTCGACCGCAACAGGCCTTTGCGCGCCAACTGCTGGAGAATCTTCGCCAGGAAGTGCGCAGGGATGCCCTCTTGCTCGGCAATCTGCTTAACCATCGCATACTTGCCTTCCGGGACTTGCGCCAGATTGACGAAGGCGCGGATGGCATATTCGGTCGACCGCGAGTAGATCATCGAGTTCCCCTCCTGATAGGTACTTCAATACGCCTTTATCTTAAAAGTTCAGCGTTATGCTGCGCAAGCGGCTGGAGTCCGAAATTGCCGAGAGTGTACGGGTTACAGGATGATCGGGTCTCATTATACCGTTTTAACTATAGGGAGCATGTCCGCCCACCGGCCGAAAACCAGTTCGGATAACTCTTCGAGCCGGTGGGAATTCGCGTGGGGATCGATCGGAGCGGCCAGATCGCGAACATCGCTCGAATTCGCCGCTTCCCCGCACCACGACGCGATGATTTCCGGCGTCACCTCCAGGTGGAACTGCAATCCGTAGGCCGGGCCGAAGCGGAATGCCTGATGAGCGCAGGCTTCCGAAGAGGCGAGCCACACCCCGCCGGCCGGGAGGTCGAACGTCTCGCCGTGCCAGTGGAAGACTAGCTCGGGCCGGTTGAAATCGTGAAAAAGGGGATCCTCGCGGGCTTCCGGCCTCCAACAGACGGGCGCCCACCCGATTTCCTTGACGCGGTTGCGGTAGACGCGAGCGCCGAGCGCCTTGGCGATCAACTGTGCACCGAGACAGATACCCAGCACCGGTTTCGAAGCCGAGACGGCCTGTTCGATGACTTTAAGCTCCTCACGGATGAACGGCAGGTCGTCGTTGGCGGACATCGGCCCACCCAGGAATATGAGGGCATCAGCGGAGTCCCAATCGGGTGGAACCGCAGGGCTCGCGAAAAGATCGGCGTAACCCCATGAGATTCCGCGTTTACCTAATGATGACTCAATCAACCCCAGATGCTCGAACGGGACATGCCGGAAGGCAAGGACGTTCATGCGTTTCTTAAATCTTACCAGGGTCTGAGGGTCTAGGGGGGATTTGGTGCGCAACTCCCCTACGAGAATCGGACAATGCTGCCGATGAGTGCAGTTTGGGGGGTCTCAACCACAGTTCCATGCAGGTGTTGATTGCCGACGACGATGGCGTATCCAGGCGAATGTTGGCCAGGACGCTCGAATCCTGGCACTACGAGGTGGTCCCGGCATGCGACGGAAACGAGGCGTGGCGACTGCTCGAGCGCGAAGGCGCGCCGCAACTGGCAATACTTGACTGGATGATGCCGGGCATGACGGGCCCGGCGGTTTGCCGGGAATTGCGCCGCCACAGCCGCGAGCCTTATACCTATGTCCTACTGCTCACCGCGCGAACCGAGAAGCAGGACCTGATCGAGGGAATGGAGGCGGGCGCGGACGACTACATCACCAAACCGTTCGATGCGCAGGAACTGAAGGTGCGGCTGCGGGCGGGCCGGCGCATCCTGGAACTCCAGTCTCAACTGCTGGCCGCACGGGAGGCGCTGCGTGAGCAGGCTACGCGGGATCCCCTCACTTGTCTGTGGAACCGTTATTCCATCCTGGACATCCTGAACCGTGAAGTGAGCCGCGCCAACCGCGAGGGGACGGGCGTCGGCGTGATCATGGCGGACCTGGACCATTTCAAGCGGGTGAACGACACTTACGGCCACCTCGCCGGCGACGCAGTGCTGCGCGAGGCGGCGCGCCGCATGCAGGCTTCCGTCCGCAGTTACGACGCGGTGGGGCGGTACGGCGGGGAGGAGTTCCTGATTGTGCTGCCGGGTTCCGGAGACTCGAGCGCCACGCAGTTCGCCGAGCGCCTTCGCGAGAAGATCTGCGCCGAACCGGTCACGGTGGCCGAGGGATCCCTGCTCGCCACGCTGAGCGTGGGGGTCACGGCATGGCAGCGAGGCGTCTATCCCACGCCGGAGATACTGCTGCGAGCGGCCGACGAAGCGCTGTATCGGGCCAAGGCGTGCGGACGCAACAGGGTGGAGTGGGCCGGCTTGACGCGGACCGCGGCAGCTGGTCGATAGTGGCTTGGGCCTTGTTTCAAGGGGTCGCGTTAGGGATGCCGGTCGCCCGGCACCACCCCCACAGATCCTTGCGTGCGCTGCTAACGCACACGGATCTTATCTGGGCGAGCCTCGCCAGATTCCCCGGCACCGCGTGATAGTTGCAGTACCCACGTACCACCTGCTTCAGCCAGGCTCCGGTTTGCCCGATCGGGTCGTTGCATACGCCTGCGCAGCTCTGCTTTGATCGCTAGCCAGCTTCATCCGCATCCGCTTGCCCGCCGTCCCTCCGACCCCTCCGCGTGCTCCGGCGAGCTCTTGTTCGGGGTCTTCGCAGGTACTACGTGGCGGTCCGACTTCCCGGCGGCGTGCACGACGGGCATGCCTTGTGGTTCCCCTTCGCTTTCTCAAGACGTGGGCGCCGGCCGGCTTAACCAGCGCACCACGGCTAAAGCCACATTTTTCGGGCGCCCGGGTCTGACCAAACCGTGGGGCAGGCGGTCTCGCTTGTCTGGTAGAATTTTCGAACATGACCATCGCGTCTTCACGCCGCAGCTTCCTCGCCGGGCTGGCCGCGCCGGCTGCTCCCGCGCACCGAGTCCTCGGAAAAACAGGGCTCAAGGTGTTCCCTCTCGGCTTTGGAGGCAGGGGCACGTCCGACGCTCCTGTTATCGCGCGCGCCGTCGATCTCGGCATCAACTACATCGATACGGGCCGGCGTTATGCGAACAACGAGCGGCTTATCGGCACGGCGCTGAAGGGCCGCCGCCAGCAGGTGGTCATCTCCAGCAAATCCGACGCGAAGACGAAAAAGGACGCCCTGGCCGACCTCGATACCAGCCTGCGCGAGCTGCAAACCGACTACCTCGATATCTGGATGCTCCACGGGGTCGTGAAGCCGGAGGAACTCACGGATGAACTCCTCGGCGCGCTCCAAGCGGCCAGGAAATCCGGCAAAATCCGCTTCACCGGCATCAGTACGCACCTCAACATGCCGGCGATGCTCGATCACATCGTCAGGATTGGCGGCATCGAGGTGATGCTGGCGGCGTACAACTTCACCATGCAACCCGAAGTGGGTCAGGCGATCCGCAAGGCGCGAAAGGCCGGCATTGGAATCATAGCGATGAAGGTCCTCGCCGGAGGCTTCAACCGCATACAGAACAGCGAGCCGAGGTTCGAGGGGAGCCCGGCGGCGCTCGTCCGGACGCTGAAGCAGGAAGGCGCCATGCACGCCGCGATACGGTGGGCGCTGAACAACGAAGCCGTGGACACGAGCGCCGTCTGTATGGCCGATTTCGAGCAGGTCGAGGAGAACGTGGCGGCGGTGGCAAAGCCCTATGCCGCGGCGGATGAAAAACTGCTGAGCGCGCAACTGGCCTGGGTCGGACCGCTCTACTGCCGGATGTGCGGCGCCTGCGACGGGGTCTGCGACAAGGGCGTGCGGGTTTCCGACACTCTGCGGTTCCTCACGTACGCGGAGGGCTATCGCGATTTCCCGCTCGCGCGGCAAAGCTACCTCGAACTGCCGGAAGAGGCCCGGGGCCGGCGCTGCGCGGATTGCCAAAGCTGCACAGTGGACTGTCCGAATGGTGTCGATGTGCAAGGCCGCCTGATCCGGGCCCAGCAACTGTTGTCGTAGTCCGGCGCGGGCAGGTTGCTTCGAGAGGGCTGACCCGCTGTTATCATAGTCACATCGCCTCGAAATGATCGTTGAAACGCAAACTGCTTGCTTCGAGTCGCTGCCGCTGGACTGTGGCGCGGCGCTCTCGCCCGTTGAGGTCGTCTATGAGACCTATGGCCGGCTGAACGAGGCACGGTCGAATGCGATTTACGTCGCGCACACTCTCACGAGCGACGCGCACGCGGCCGGCATTTCTCACACCGACGGCAAGCCCGGCTGGTGGGACAGCATGATCGGTCCGGGCAAGGCGTTTGATACGGATAAGTACTTCATCATCTGCTCGAACGTGCTCGGGGGATGTCGCGGCACCACCGGCCCTGCTTCTATCGACCCGGCCACCGGCGCGCCGTATGCGATGACGTTCCCCGTGATCACCATTCCCGACATGGTGCGGCTGCAGAAGATGCTGGTCGACCGCCTCGGCATCGAGCGCCTGCTCGCGGTGACCGGAGGGTCGATGGGCGGCATGCAGGCGCTGGAATGGGCGGCCACGTATCCGGAGACGGTGGTCAGCGCGATTCCCATTGCTACCACGGCGCGGCACAGCGCGCAGCAGATCGCGTTCAATGAGGTGGGCCGCCAGGCGATCATGGCCGACCCCGACTGGAACGAAGGCAATTACTACAACGGAAAGCCGCCGGGGCGCGGCCTCGCCGTTGCCCGCATGGTCGGCCACATCACCTACATGAGCGACGAATCCATGCGGGAGAAGTTCGGACGCCGCCTGCGCAACAAGGACAAGTTCGGCTTCGACTTCTCGGTGGATTTCGAAGTGGAAAGCTATCTGCGCTACCGCGGGAGCCAGTTCGTCAACCGCTTCGACGCGAACTCGTACCTTTACATCACCAAGGCGATGGATTACTTCGACCTCAGCAACCGAGAAGGAGCGCTGCCGGCCGCGTTCAGCAAGGGCAACACGCGGCACCTGGTGATCAGCTTCACCTCGGACTGGCTGTATCCGAGTTATCAATCGCTGGACGTCGTGCAAGCGCTGCGCGCTCTCAACCGCGACGTGGCGTATTGCGAGCTTCCCTCCAACTACGGGCACGATGCGTTTCTGGTGGACGTGGGCGAGCAGACCGAAGTCGTCCGCGGCTTCCTGGCCAGCACGTTCAGGGCGAGGAGCTAAGATGCCAGCGACTGCTTCGGACTCCCGCCGCCGGCCGTTCGTAACCGACATACTGGGCCGGAGCGACTACGCGATCATCAGCGAACTGATAGAGCCGAACTCGCGCGTGCTCGATCTCGGCTGCGGGGACGGCGAACTGCTCGAGTGGCTTGCTCGCAACAAGTCCGTCGATGCGCGGGGCATCGAGATCGACGGGCGCAAGGTGCAGCGCGCGATCGCGCGCGGCGTTTCGGTGTACCAGAGCGACGTCGACGAGGGCCTCGCGGGGTATCCGGACGACTCGTTCGACTACGTAATCCTCAGCCAAACGCTACAGGAAACGCGCCGCCCGCTCGAAGTGCTTCGCGAGATGCTTCGAATCGGCAGGTACGCCGTTGTCGCGTTTCCGAACTTCGGGCACTGGTCCGTTCGCGTTTCGCTGCTGCTTACCGGCCGCGCGCCGCGAACGCACTGCTTCCCGCATCAGTGGTACGGCTCGCCGAACATTCACTTCCTGACCATTCGCGATTTCGAGGAACTCACGGCCGAACAGAATTGGACGGTCGAACGGAAAATCTTCCTTTCCGGCAGCCGGGTTGGCGTGCTTCTGGCCAACCTGATGGCCGAGGTAGCTGTTTTCCTGGTGCGCAAATGAAATTTGCCTGCCTGATTTTCGCCACGGCGCTCGCCGTGTGCGCCCGTCCCGCTGCCGAGCCGGATTTTTCCGGATCGTGGAAGCTGAATTCCGAACTGAGCCGGATCGGCGCCCTGCCGGTCGCTCCCGCCGCTGTGCTCGAAGTGGAGCACCGCGATGGCAAACTGCGCTGCACGGAAACGCCGCTGGCCTGGTCGGCGACTCTGGACGGCAAGTCCGTAAGGAATGAGTCTGAGGGCGTCAAGACGAATGTGATTCTGAAGTGGGAGGGATCGGCGCTGCTCATCAACGCGCTGGTGAGCGGCGCGCGCGGCGACTACACGCAGATGGATCGCTGGAAGCTGTCGCGCGGCGGCTCGACGCTCACGATACTGCGGCAGATTGTCCGCAGAACAGGCGAATCGGAATCGACTCTGGTTTACGAGCGCCCTGTGCGTGCCGCGCCGGGCGCGCCTCCCAAGCTTCTGAGCTACGTGGTTCCCGAAGGGACGAAGATACCGCTCGTGCTGATCAACAGCGTGAGCACGAAGCAGTCTCTAGAGGGTGATCGCGTATACCTCTCGACTGCATTCCCCATTCTCTCGGGCGGCCGGGTAGTGATTCCGCCGGGCAGTTATGTAGAGGGAACGCTGACGCACGTCCGGCGTCCGGGGCGCGTGAAGGGCCGTGGCGAACTGTTTCTGCGCTTTGACTCGCTCACGCTGCCCAACGGAGTCACTCGCGACTTCCGCTCGCGCGTTGGGTCGATTGACGGCGAGACCGCCGGCGAATTCGACCGTACCGAGGGCAAGATATCGAGCGAGGGAAACAAGTCCGGCGACGCACAAACGGTTGGCGAGGCGGCGGCGACCGGCGCCTCGGTGGGAGCGATCGCCGGCGGCGCCTCAGGCCGTTACGGAATGGGTACGGGCGTGGGCGCGGCGGCAGGAGCGGCGGCCGGGCTGATGGGTGTGCTGCTCACGCGCGGACCAGAGGTGATGCTGGTCAAGGGCAACACGATCGAGATGGTGCTCGACCGCCAGCTCTCCTTCGATCAGAACGAACTGGACGCGCCCGCGAGGAGATAGCCCGAACAACGCGGCGTTCGAATCTCGCGCGTGTAAGCAAGCGTTTACGCGACCGGCATGGAAGCCAAGGCGACGGACGCGACGACGAACACGACGAGGGCCATCACGACAATTGCAGTCCTGATCTGCGGCAATCCGAACTTGGACGACAAGCCGCAAAACAGCGAGACGATAGCGAACGGTACGGTCATGAGTACGAATGTATCCGACCGCTTGTTCGCAAGTCGCGCGGCATCGAGATGCCGATCCCGGAAGCGTCGGAACTCTTGGGCCTCGGCGTCTGATTTCAGCCGGTACTCTTTGATCACAAACGGGGAAAGCGGCGCGCTCGGGTTCAAAAGCGGTCTGGTCGCGAGCCAAGCATCGATCGCCGGCTTCACCTCCGACCGGAACCTCCGATACAGAAAATCCGCGAGACGCCTGTTCCCTCGGCTCAGCGCCTCCAGATACTGAAGGAAGACGCCTACATCAAGCGCGCGCAGTTGCGAGGATTCGACTTCGAGAGCGGCGGCGCGGCGCTCGGCACGCTCCGCGTCGTTGAGCGAGAAAGTCTGATTGCTGCTCCAAAGCGTGGACTGGTAAGCCGCCCAGCCGGACCCGACTGCGGCAAGTCCCAGCAGAAGCGCGGATACGAACTCCGTCCACCAGTTCCAGTCGCGCACTGTTCGCGCTCCAGCACAGCACCCGGCCGGCGGGCCGCCTTCAGCCTATGTTCACCGGTCCTTCTTCGCCAGAACTGCGGCCGCGTCCTCGTGCGTGAACGTCTCGACCTTTGCGGAGATGTTCATCGAGCAGAACTTCGGGCCGCACATGGAGCAGAAATGGGCATCCTTGAAGCCGGCGTCAGGCAGCGTCTCGTCGTGCATGGCGCGGGCGGTCTCGGGGTCGAGCGAGAGCTCGAATTGGCGATTCCAGTCGAAATTGTAGCGTGCGCGTGAAAGCTCGTCGTCGCGGTCCCGCGCTCCCGGGCGGCGGCGTGCGATATCCGCGGCGTGAGCGGCGATCTTGTAAGCGATCATGCCCTGTTTCACGTCCTCGCGGTTGGGCAGCCCGAGGTGCTCCTTGGGCGTGACGTAGCAGAGCATCGACGCGCCGTACCAGCCGATCATGGCGGCGCCGATGGCCGACGTGATGTGGTCGTAGCCGGGCGCGATGTCGGTGACGAGCGGGCCGAGCGTGTAGAAGGGCGCCTCGTCGCACAGTTCCATCTCCTTCTCCACCTGGAGCTGGATCTGGTCCATCGGGATGTGGCCCGGGCCTTCAATCATGGTCTGCACGTCGTACTTCCATGCGATGCGGGTAAGCTCGCCCAGCGTTTTCAACTCCGCGAACTGCGCCTCATCGCTGGCGTCTGCCACCGAGCCGGGCCGCAGGCCGTCTCCGAGAGAAAACGTCACGTCATACTTCTGGAAGATCTTGCAGATGTCCTCGAACCGCTCGTAAAGGAAATTCTGGCGGTGGTTCTTCACCATCCACTCCGCGAGGATGGAACCGCCGCGGCTGACGATTCCGGTCACACGCCTTGTAACGAGCGGAATATGCTCGACGAGCACGCCGGCGTGGATGGTCATGTAATCCACGCCCTGCGCGGCCTGCTCCTCGATGACTTCGAGCATGACTTCGGGCGTCAGGTCCTCGATGCGGCGGACGCGCGCGAGCGCCTCGTAAATGGGCACGGTGCCGATCGGGACCGGCGAATTGCGAATGATCGCCGCGCGGATGCCGGGTATGTCACCGCCGGTGGACAGATCCATGACGGTGTCGGCGCCGTACTTGATCGAGTAGCGGAGCTTTTCGAGTTCCTCGTCCACGTTGGAGCTAACGGCCGAATTGCCGATGTTCGCGTTGATTTTGCAGCGCGATGCGATGCCGATAGCCATCGGCTCGAGGTTGGTGTGGTGGACGTTGGCTGGGATGACCATGCGGCCCCGCGCCACCTCGGACCGAACCAATTCGGGCGACAGACTCTCGTGACGGGCTACGAACTCCACCTCTCCCGTAATCAGGCCTTTACGGGCGTAGTGCATCTGCGTGCGGATCTTGTCAGTCTTGCGGCATTCGGTCCATTCAGTTCGCATGGTGATTTCAGAGCCCTTTAAAAAGTCTACACCGTTTCATTCAACGGTTACGGATTTGGCCAGGTTCCGCGGCTGGTCCACGTCGAGGCCGCGCAGCGCCGCAATATGGTAGGCGAGCAACTGCAGCGGGATGACGGTTACAACCGGGCTCAGCATCCATGACGTTTCGGGCACCCAGAGGACGTGCGTTGCGAGGCCGGGAATGAGCTTGTCCCCTTCGGTGGCGACGGCGACAACAGGTCCGCCGCGCGCCTTTGCCTGTTCGATCTGGCTGATCATTTTCTCGTACCACGGGTCGCGCGGCGCGATGACCACGGCGGGCATCGTGCGGTCGATGAGGGCGATCGGACCGTGCTTCATTTCGCCGGCGGGATAGCCTTCCGCGTGGATGTAGGAAATCTCTTTCAGCTTGAGCGCGCCTTCATAGGCAATCGGCATGTTGATGCCGCGGCCGAGGTAAAGACAGTGAGTAGTGTCCTTGAGGACGCGGGCGATGGCCTCAACCTCGCGTTCGCGGTCGATGCACTGGCCGGCGAGGTCGGGCACGAGGCGGAGGTGGTTGACCAGGCAGCGGCGGTCGTCCTCTTCAATGGTGCCACGAAGGTCCGCCAGAAGGACCGCCAGCATGTAGAGATCGACCAGCGGCGCGGTGAAGGCTTTGGTGGATGCCACGCCGATCTCAGGCCCGGTCTGCATGGAGATGAATCCATCGGCAAGCCGCATCGCCTGGGAGCCGATCGCGTTCACGATGGACCACAGAACAGCGCCCTTACGGCGGGCCTCCTCCATCGCGGCGAGAGTATCCACCGTCTCGCCGGACTGGCTGATGGCAAGTACTGCCGTGTCCCGATCGGCAATAGGATCGCCGTAGCGGAACTCCGACGCAATCTCGACCTCAACCGGAATGCGGGCGATTCGCTGGATCAGGATGCGGCCCACCATGCCCGCGTGCGCGGCCGTGCCGCAGGCCGTAATGATGATCTTCTTGATGCGCCGGGCAAGCTCGGGCGTAAGGTTGAGTTCCGGCAAGCGGATGCGCCCGGCTTCGAAATCGACCCGGCCGGAAATGGTATCCGTGAGCGAGCGGACCTGCTCGTGAATCTCCTTGGCCATGAAATGGCGGTATTCGCCCTTTTCCGCGGACACCGGATCCCACGCCACGCTGTGCGTCTGGTACCGAAGCCGCTTGCCGTCGAGGTTCTGGAGGTCGAGGCCTTCGCGAGTGACGACGGCGAGCTGGCGCGATTCGAGGAAAACGACCCGCCGGGTATGGTCGAGAATGGCCGGCATGTCCGAGGCGACGAACATTTCGCCTTCGCCCAAACCGATAACCACGCCGCCCGCGTTGCCGATTCGCGCGGCGACGATCTTGTCCGGTTCGAGGGCGGACATCACGACGATGCCGTGCGCGCCCTTGAGCTGCGCGAGTGCTTCGCGAACCGCCTCGACCAGCCCCAGCCCTCGCGACAGGTAGCGCTCGATCAGGTGGACGATCGTTTCCGTGTCGGTTTCCGACTGGAACACCGCGCCTTCGCCAGTGAGTTCCTGGCGGAGTTCGAGATAGTTCTCCACGATGCCGTTGTGGACAACCACGACCTGCCCTGTGTTGCCTACGTGTGGATGGGCATTGCGGCTGCTGGGCACGCCGTGGGTGGCCCAGCGGGTGTGGCCGATGCCGATTGCGCCGTGGACGGGTGAACTCTCGACGAGCGAGGCAAGGCGGGCGAGCTTGCCGGCGTCGCGGCGCACCTGTATGCACCCGTCTTCGAGCACGGCGAGTCCGGCCGAATCATAACCGCGGTATTCGAGCCTTCGAAGCCCGTTCAGAATGATTGGTGTGGCATCCTGAGGGCCGACGTATCCCACGATTCCGCACATGAGGAATCCCTCCGTTTGGCTGTGTATATAACCGTCTCCGGCGTTGCGCCGTTCCACTCGCTGCGGCTTTGTCCGGCCGGTTACCCGGGCGGCGTTGCTCCGCGGCGTCTGTTGGAGGGAAAGAATCGGGTGGTGGAGCACCCGCGAGGGCATCCGCTGAACTTTCGATTTTCCCGGAGCGCGATTCCGCCCCGGTTAACCTGCCCGCGACAGGCAGGAACCCTCGGCCTCGTCACCCGTCACCGGCCTTCCGGTGCGGGCCTTGCGCTGCCTTCCCCAGCTTACGCCCTGAGTGTAGCACGGCAACCGCGGAGTGCGGATCGGCATAGGGGCGGCGGTCACCCGCCGACCCCTGCCACACCACCGTACGTACGGGTCCGTATACGGCGGTTCGAGTCGGTTACGCTAACACTCTTCGAATAATGACGGAAGCCCCAGCGAGTTGAAGTACACATTCGAGAGCCCCACAGACAGGGCCTTGGCCTTTGCGAGGTACCAA
>JAEZIJ010000173.1 GCA_023436715.1 Acidobacteriota bacterium | reverse complement strand
GCCTGCGGCGGCGCAGGGCTCCGCTACGACGGAAGCCCCAAGAACAGAAAAGCAAGGAACTGAGAAAAGGGACAGTTCTAACGAGTTAAGAATGGGGACATTTCTAACGAGGCTTGACAGACGCGAGATTGCCGATTGACTTCGCAAGAAAAACGATGGACTGTATTACGGTTCCGATTGCGACGCCTATCGTCGTGAACACGACGCCAAGCACCGCCCCGATCTTTTGCCCCCACCAGATCCCCGACGCGAAGCACTTTGCAAATCCTTCGCTGGTCAGACCGGTTTGGGTAAACAGCCAGGAGAACGCGGCGCGGAGCCAATCCCAAACAGGCTTCAGCGGCGCAAATGCAGACCGAAGTGCGCCACCCACTGGTGCCAGAGCCTGTACGAATCCTTCCCAGAAACCACCAAAGAACGCTTTCAGCGGTTTCCAGAATTTCCAGATAAGCAGACCAACTACAGCAACCGCAGCAACTGCCGCAATTACCGGCCACATGGATGCGGTCAACGACCAGAATCCAGCACTGGCGACTCCGGCGGCCACTCCGGCGGTATCCATGCCTGCGGCCGCAGCTGGCGCGGCAGTGCCCAAGCTGAGCAGACCCAGCCGGCCGGCGAGCGCCTTTATGCCCATCTTCTCAATGCCGAGTGCAAGCCGGTCCACCGTCAGCTTGCAGTACGTGCTCGCGTAGCCGACAACGTAGAACGCTGCGCCTAGAGTAAGGGCGATCGCCATGGTCGTGCCAATGACGGTGGTCAGCCCCTTGTGGCGGCTCGCGAGTTCGGCCAGTGCGGTGCCGAGCATGGCGATGGGCGTGAGCACAGTCTTGAACCCGGGAAGCAACGCGGCGCCGAGTGGCGAGAGAATCGACTTTATATTCTTCCGCAGCATCTCCAATGTGCCGGCTGCCTCTTCGCGCTTCTTCTTCTCGGCATCCGCGACCGTCCCCGCAGAATTGCGCGCCAGGTCTTCTTCGGACTGACGAAGCTGCTCGGTCTTGTTGAAGAGGATCGTAAGCGCGTCCACGGCGCGCGGCCCGAACGCCTTGGTGATCGCATCGCGACCGCGCTCCAGGCTTCCGAAATGCTTCGCCACGGCACCCCGCAGTGAGCGGAGTGTAGCCGCCATGTCGAGGTTCCCCTGGCTGTCTCGGATCACCTGGAAGCCGAGCTGCTGGCTCGCCGAGGTCAACTTGTTGACGATACCGGTCAGGGCCGCGCTGCTCGACCCCGCGTCCCATCCAGACTTGCTCAGCTCGCCCATCAGAGCCACCGTTCGCTCGAGCGGCAGGTTGGCGCGCACCGAGGCAGCCATAATCTTCTTTGTCGATTCGGCGTCGAGCCCCTCGAGGTTGAAGCGGAAGCGGGCGCGCGCGAACACGTCCGCGATGCGCTTCAGCTTTTGTTCGGCAGTTCCCTGCATGCGCCCGGAGAGCTCGTTGTAGGCGGCGCCGATCGTCACGCCGGCGCTCTTGAAATCCTGCTCGGTTACGGACGCGAAGTCGGCGACGAAGCCAGCGGCGAGCCGCGCGGTTTGTGCGTCAAGGCCCGTGCGATTGAGGCTGAGCTCGACGTCGAGCTGCTGCTGCACGGTCGGAATGTGGCTACGGGCATGTTCTTTCGCTGCGGCTACAGAAGCGTTCAGTGCATCCGGCCCGAATCCCTGAGTCTTCAGGGCCATGCCGAGCTGGAACCGCCCGGCCTCCGACTCGGCCGCCGCCATCACCGTCTTTCGGATGAGCGCCCCGGCCGCCCACATCCCGAACAGGCCGTGGCGGTACTTCGAAAGCTTCGCCTCACCGGCGCTGACCTTCTCCTGCATGCGCTGGTAGGCATCCCACCGCGGCTGCATCACGCCGAGCGTTCCGGCCACTTTTTGGTTTTCTTGGGCGTACTTCGCGGCCGAGGCGGAAGCAGCATCGAAATCCGAACGCGCATTGACGAGGGTGCCGTCTGTCGCCGCGATCGCCGTCCGCGCGCGCTCCGCGGCTTGCTCCGCCGAGTCCAGCCGGACCGCGAACTTGCCGGTGGGGTCGCCGGTGGACGCGATCTTCTCGCGCAGGGAAACTATGCGCTGTTCGGCCCGGCTCAGCGCCTGCGTTTGTGACGCGAGCCGGGCCTCCAGCTCTTTTACGCTCTCCCCTGCCTTCGTCTGGGCTGCTTCGAATGCCGTGTACTGCTGGGATTGCGCGTCGAGCTTGCGGATCGCATCGCCGATACGCCCGACGGAGTTGCCCGCCTTGGCAAAGACCGACTCGAAGGTGCCTGCGAGGGCCGCGCCGATGACGACAGAAACAGGGGCGGTGACGGAGGAAGCAGCCATTTAGATGCCTTTGGGAAGCAGAGAACTGCGCACTTCGCGAAGAGAATCCAGCCAGGAAACGAACTCCTCTTCATCCATGTCGAGAAGTTCTGCCCGGCTCCAGCCGGTTGCGTTGGCCAGGATCAGGACGCCTTGCCGGACTGCGCCGGGGTCGGCGTTAAAAAATCCTGGAACTCCCGCTGCAGGGTGACGTAGTCGGCCAGGTCCATCTCAGCGATATCGTCCGGGGTGACGGAGCACAGGTTGGCGAGCATGTTGATCTCGCGCTCGCCGTCATTGGTGAACGCCTTGTCCACGGCGAGACGATCGCGGACCTTCGGGCGCCGCATGGTCAATTCCGTGAGGAGCTGGGTCGCCGTCTTGATCGGGTGCGCCAATTTGATCTTTTTCTCGTTCATTTGTAGCCCTTTCCTGAAGAGGTTGTGGGCCCGGTTCCCCGGGCCCGGAATTCTAAATACCCAGCGCCGTGCGGACGCTGGCGAGTTGGTCGGTGCCGCCGATGATCCGCTTGCAGTTCTCCACGTCGATTTCGATGACGTCACTGCCGGCGATGTTCAGCTTGTAGTACGACACCGCCACCGCGAATTTCAGCGTGGCTTTTTCGCCCTGCTTCCACGAGCCGGGATCGATTTCCTTGATCCGGCCCCGGATCGTGGCGATGATGGCCGCCGCGTCATCCCCCTGCTTCTGTGCGGCGCCGCGGAACGTCATCTGGGTCGCCGAACCGGCCATGATGCCGAACAGCTTCAGCACGTCCGCATTGTATTCGGTAAGTGTGGCTGAGGCCTCCAGCTTGTCCATGCCCAGGTCTACCTCGAACGGCGCGTCCATGCCGCCGCCGCGGTACTCTTCTGTCTTCAGGGTCAGCTTGGGCAGGTTGACCTCTTCAGCCCGGCCGGCGTAACCCTTGCCGTCCACAAACAGGGCGAAATTGCGCAGAATCTGCGGAATCATTTGAACACCTCCGTGATGTAGTCGTTAACCAGGTGCGACCGGAAGATGATGTGCTCGGCCGGGAACGGCGGGGTGAAATCGAAGTCGATGTACACCTTGCCGTCTGCAATCTGGTCCGGAGTGTTCAGCTCCGGATCCGCCCACGCCCTGCCGCCCAGAACGGCGCCGATGGCGGTCAGATGCCGGATGTACTCGTTCACGCCCTCCAGCACATCGGACAGATACGTCTTCGTGATGGCCCGGTCGACCGCCCAGAGGTGCGCCCGGAGCAGCGAATCGTTGATCATGTCCGCGGTGCGCCGCACGGACAGGAAGGCCCACTTCGGGTCAATCGAGCAGGAGCGGTTTCCCCAGAGCCGGTATCCACCCTGGTAGATGATGGTGGCGACCTGGTTGGCGTTCAGGACGTTCGCCCGGCAGGAAACGTCGCCCATGGCGAACTCGACAGGCCGCGAAGTGCCGACGATGCCGGCGATTTCCTGGTTTGACGGCGACCACCAGAAGCCCCTGTCGTTGTCGGACTTGGCGATCAGGCCGGCCACGCGGGCTGATGCCGGTTGATCCTCGGTCGCTCCCGTCACTGGGTTGAGCACCCGCACCCATGGATCGACCGGGTACACGCGGGCGGAACCAAAGTCCTGACGGTACGAGATGGCCGCGGCATCGGTGGCATTCGGCCCGTCCGCGATGATCGCGGCGCGCAGCTTCTCGGCAATGCCGAGCAGTTCGGCCACGACCGGGTTCGATCCGCCCGTCCGCTGGTGCGTGAAGCCCGGGGCCGCCAAGATGCGCGGCGTCACGGCGACCGCGGATGCGGCCGACAGGAGCGCATGCACTCCGGTGTACTGGCCGGTAACTCCGTCCACGCCGCCGACGACCTTCGTGATTTCCACCTTTGTGGGATCCAGGTAGGAGTAGGCCACGTTCATCGCGCAGGACGGGACGAGCTTGCCGCCAGCGATCTGGGTGATGATGCCGTTGTCGGCGTCCACCGTGAAGTCCACGTCCGCGGTGATGCCGGCAACGGTGTAGGTCACCAGGACCTGCTGATTCGCCACAATCGCGCCCCCGGCCTTTATCGTGATGGTCGTGTCGGCGAGCGTGTAATCGGTGTCCAGCACGTAAGTGGTGGCGCCGTCCGCGCTCTTGATGACGGGCGCTGTCGCAGCCTCCGGCAGGGCCAGCGTGTCGCCCGAGAAGTACATCGGAGCGGTAACCGGACCGGTCAGCGCCACCGCGGAGATGGCGACCTTCGGAAGCTGGATTTTTCCGGCTGCGCTAAACGCCATGGGCGCCGCAGCGACGATTGTCTTCTGGGTTTCGTCGTCCGGATCGGCGACGTTGATCACGACCACGAGCGCGCCGCACTGGTCGAAAATACCGTCGAGTGCGTCGGGGATTGAGAAGCCGTAGCCTGGCGAGCCGAACAGGTCCACAGCCTCGCGCTTCGAGCCGTGGATCAATACTGGCGTGTTCACCGGGCCCTTGGGCGCGACGCCGACTAGGCCGATCACGCTCGAACTGGTCGTAGTGATAGTGCGGGGACCGGAATCGATTTGCACAACTTCAGCCCCATGAAGATACTGCTCCATTTCGGAAGCCTCCTGTGTTGTTTTCTGGCGGAAAGAGCCCTGAGTGGGCCCGGGGGAATTTATGCCGGCTGCTGACCGGATAGGATCTGAGATGCGCGGCCGGATGCGATCAAGCCGATGGATTCAATGTAATTGACGCCCTGCTGGGTCAGCGGGTCTGAGACATTGATCTCACTCGCCACGTCGAAGTTGTGCATGATCGTCGTCATGGTGGCTTTCTGGTCCGCTGACAGGACTGTATTTGCCGCGAAGTTGTCGATAGCGACGAGTTCGTACATCGAGAACAGCCGCCGGAATTCCAGTTTGGTGAACGTCCTCTCGGATACAGAAGGTTCGGATGGTTCGGGACGGGTTGGACAGGGAGCCTGGAAGCCCCCGTCGGCATACGTCCAGCCGATCCCCGGAGTCGGAATCAGGGCATCAACCCGAATAGCGCTGGGATGGTGCGTGGAAACGAATTCATCGTCAGCCACAATCACGTTGACGACCGTTCCATTTTCAATGAGGGCGTAAAGTCGTTCCATGCTCGTTACTCCCACCAGGTCGCGATACAAATACCTGAACCTCCGTTGCCGCCCAAGGTTGTTTGCCCATCGGTGCCCGGAATTGATGCCCCACCGCCACCCGAACCGGTGTTCGGGATAGCGTTATAGCCGTCCTTGTGGGTGGCAGAATCGCCGCCGTTTCCGCCACCGCAGCTACCAGGGGCGCCTGTACCGCCACCACCGCCGGCCTTGCCATCCAATCCGGGCCCGCCGACACCAGCCATAACGACAGTCGACGACGAGGAGTACGGAAACGCCGGAAACCCAGCGCCACCCGCGCCACCGCCACCACCACCGGCTCTGCTAACACCACCGCCGATATATCCCGCAGCACCCCCGCTACCATTACCGCAGTTTCCGCCTTGAGGAGCAGTATCTGACGACATCCCGCCGGAACCGCCGTTCGCCGCCAGAAGACTGCCAAAGGTCGAGGCACCGCCACCATTAGCGCGTTGGCCACTGACACCGGGCCCACCAGCTCCTCCGGCGCCGATCGACACGGTAGTGGGACCGGACACCTGTACGACTGCATGCCGGAACTCGCCGCCACCACCTCCGCCGCCGCACGTTGTCACGTTGGTCCCGCCACCACCAGCGCCGCCACCGCCGACCAGCACGACCTCGACCCAGCCACCCGCCGCAAGGAGCGCAGCACTAGGGGTGAACGTTCCGGATGAAGTAAAGATCTGTTGCTTTTGGATTCGGGGCTGCGGGGGCTGTGGGAACTGCGAGGGCAGTTTCTGTACCGCTGCATACGTGATTGGGTCAAAATTCATCTATGACTCCGTTGTCGTCACGCCGGAGAGCAAGCCTGACGTGTACTGATAGGTCTCGGTACGGGTCTTGCCGCCGTAGGTCACCGCCAACGCTGCAACTGTGCCATCGGCGTTGTAGCTGACCACCGTACTTCGAATCTGGCCGAAAATCACCTCGGAAGCGCTCTTTATCCTGGGCGCACCTCCCGCCGGCGTCTCATAGGTATACGTCGCCGATTCCGCGGGCTGGAGGTGCCCCGCGAGGGCGGCCTGCCATGTGGTCAACGCGGCTTGAATCGTCGCCTTCCATTCGCCGATCGATGCTTCAGTGGCGGCCTCGTAGCTGTCCAAGGCGGCCTGCATTCCCTGGATAGCCGCGATCGCGGCTTGACGTTTGGACTCGATCTCAGCCGTCTTTGCCGTCGCGTCGGTCAACTCCTGGTCGAGCGCGTCGAAGGCCGGCGCCAGGACCTCGTTGATTCTCACGAGGCCCTGATCCGTCACGAGCTGGACAACCGCATCCCACGCCAGCCGCAGGCCTTCCAGGTCCGCAACCCGCAGGTCGAGGTCCTGTAGGATCGGGTTGAAGTAGCTTCCGGCGAGCGGCGTCTTGCCGTCCACCATCCGGTACTTATCGAATTTCGACGGCACTGGCCACCTTGTCCTGGATGGTCTTCAGCATGTCGCCGCGAATGATGTACTCGCGGCCGGGGTACAGCTTCTCGCCGAGCAGTTCGGCGCGATCGGAGAGAGCAACCTGGTATTGGGCCTCATCCTTGATTTGCATGAGTTTCTCCTTACGCGGCAACGTCGGTCCGCTCGAGGATCGCGAACGGAGCAGCGTCCGCGGTGCGGGTGCCGGAGATGTGAACCCGGTACGTGTTGATGCCCGGGCTAGGATTAAACGTGAACTTGTACCGGGTGGACTGACCGTCCGGCTCCAGGGACGAGCTCGTCAGCGCTGGGGTGTAGGTGTTCGAGCCGCTGACCAAGGTGCAGGCCAGCGTATGCTTAGCGGCGTTCCAGTTCGAGACCACCACCTGTACCGTGATGCTCGTGCTCGCCGTCGCGAGGTTCCGCACCTTGCTGTAGTGGGAAATCGAGAGCTCTGGCCGGCTGCCCAAAACGCAGGCCGCGTTCAGGATGAACGCCGGCCAAGTCCGACGTGCCGAGCAGTACAGCGCGCAGCGGCACAATGTCCGGCGCCGATTGCAGCACTAGAGCCTGGTCGCCGAGGGCGTACCACTTCCCGCCCACCTGAATCTCGTATTGCAGCTCGCACCCATCCGGAACGACCTGCTGAGCCGAGATCGCCAGGTCCGTGATGCCGCCCGCGAGCGAGACCGGCTGAAGCTGAACCTCGGTGCGCGCCACAGCGAATTGCGCACCGTACAAGCTGAACATCAGGTCCTTCGTCAGGTCGCCGGTGAAGTAGTCGCCGTCCGTGCCGAAGAACAACGTTCCCTGAGTGTAGTTGTTGCCGCTGACCGTCGCAACGCGATGGTTGCCCTGCGTAATGATGCAGATCGCGTACCGCGTCCCAGCCGAGAGCAGCACGGCCGGAATCGGAATCTGCGTTTCGGTGGGGTACCTTTTCAGGTTTGCAACCGGCACGGTGACCGAGGCGAGGGTCTTCTGAAGGTTCGGCTTTCCGCCATCCGTTTCGCAAATCACGACCGTAACATCGCCCGACGCCCCCGCCTGGGTGAAGAAGAGCCCGAGCTGGGTGAGCCACATTGCGTTCGGAACGAGCACGGTCTGCGCAACGATGGTGCCGTTGATACTGGTCGTGGCCGTTTCGAGCGCATAGCGGGTCTCCTGGTGACTGGTCCAGTAGCCGTAGTAACTGTAGTAGCCGTAGTAATAACCGTAGTAATACCAATAATATGAGTTGTACCAATAGGGGCTGTAGTTCCAGTTCCAGCCATAGACGTAATCCCAGACCGTCTCCGTGTACTGGCGGATGGTCTGCGTCTGCACCTGGTATTGCGACAGGCTCACGTCGCCGGAATAGCCGCTGGTCTGGATTCGCGGGACGGAGATGTACTTCGGCAGCACCAGATCCCGCGAAGAGCGAATAATCGACGCGTCGTACGGGTTGAAGAGCGCGAGCGGAGCGGTAGCCCGGCCGGCGTAAGGAAACAGCAGCCCGTTCTTCACGTTGGCCGCATAACCCGCGACGGTTTTGTCGGACTTCGATTCGTCGCCGAAGTAATCGCTCTCGTAGCTCGCGTACGTCGCTGGCAGGTTCAGTTTGGCCTTTACCCGCGCCAGGTCGGAGGCCATTTCGACCAGGTTCTGTTTGCTGGCGAGCCCGTCCGTCTTCGAGGCAAGCGCCGAAAGGTCGGTCGCGATCGAGCTGATGCGCGGCTCTGCAGCTCGCTTCCAAGCTTCGAGGGTGATGACGCGTCCTTGGTGATCGAGAAGCTGGGGCAGCTTCGCGGCGCCCTGCATCTCGATCGTCTCAATGCCGGTCGGCGTCATGGTGATCAGCGCCACCAAAACGGTGTTATCCGCCTGGAGGGGCGCTTGTGGGTCCGGGGACTCCACTCCGGCAACCACGTTGACCTGCGCGGCGCGCCGGTGCTCCATTGCAACCGCTTGCGGCTCGGTAGCGCCACTCGTCAGGTCGATGAGGAAATCCCTCGGCTGCACATCGGTGTCGATTTCCTGCCCCCACGCGACTACGGCCAGCTTCTTTTTCGTTACCAGCGGAAGGTAGGCGAACAGGTTGAGGGACTGTTCATCCGGGCTGATGTAGACTGCGCCCGCCTGATACAGGCGGCCTGGCGCCACCTTGACCGATGTTGCGCTCTCCTGAGTCACAGCGAACCCGGCATAGTGGCGCTGGTTCGACACCGCATCGGAAACGATGTCCCCGATGCTGTCGGAAACGAACGACTGTGCGTTGTTCAAATCCGCCGCTTGAAATTCCTGCTTGTCGCGAAAGATAACTTGGCGTTCCATACGCGCCCTCGGGGCCCGCGGTCGAAAAAGCGTCCAGCGCAAGCTGCGCGCGCATTCGCAGCCGGGTATCATCCTCGCTGACGATGTTGCCCTGGGCATCGGTCGCGGTGATGCGTTGCACGCCCACCAGCGCAGCCAGATTATCCAGGTCGCTGCCCATCGCCGAGGCCAGCATGGAGGCCCGGGCCGCATCGTTTACCCGCTGCCTGATCAGCATCTCCCGGTACGCGGCAACCTCGATGACCTTGACGGCTGGGTCAGATTCGAGCAGTGCCGAAAATGACGGATCGCGCGCGATCAGGTCCGCGATCATCCCGGCCTTGATCGATTCGAAGTCGATCGTCTCCACCACGGCCGGCGTGGGCAGGCTGGACAGGTCGATCATCGAAAAGCGGCTCATGCCGTGATGCCCTCCATGGTTATTTGCTTGCCGTCCGGCAGGTACATGGCGATCAGGTTCAGCTCGAACGTCCCGGCGCCGGCGTTGACCACATCAACACGTTGGACCTGGATCCGTGGCTCCCACTTCTGGAGCGCGTCCACCACCGCGGCATGAATCTCGAGCCGCGTCTCTGCGTTCAGCGGAGCGTCAATCAGTTCGAACAGCCGGGAGCCGTAGTCCCGCAGCATCGGGCGCGAGCCGATCGGCGTGAGAAGGATGTCCTGGATCGACTGCCGCAGGTGGCTAAGCCCGTCCAGATGCTGGCCGGTGGTATTGCTCATTCCTTGCATTACGGGTGTACGTGGTGGTTCGAATTGCCGGCGCTGTCCATCACCTTGCCGGAGGCGTTCACGTCGCCACTCACGGTGACATTGGCTCCGATCTTCGTCTCACCGGTGATCTCGACGGCCCCGTCGATCTTCACTGGGCCGCTGACGGCGATCGCTGCGGCCTTGATGGTGACGTTTTGCGCGGCAGTGATCTCCACGTCGCCATTGCAGTCAACCATCAGCTTGTGCGCGTCCCGGTCGTAGCTGATGACGGTGCCGTCCTTGTAGACCACGGTGTGCACGCTGGCACTCTCTGCTGGCGCTGGAAAAGCGTTCTGGTAGATAGCGCCGAGCACTACCGCTTGTGCCAGATTGCCGGATTGCGCGAGGCAGGCTACCTGTTCTCCGATCTCCGGCGCCCACCAGGTCCGATCTCCGCCGGCGCGCCCGGTGATCCACGGCAGCCAGGCCGTCAGCATTGGTCCAATCTGGACCCGCACGCGAGCCTTGGCGTAGTCCACTTCCTTGACCTGACCAAAGCGAATCATGCTCGCGATGCGGCGCTGGGCATCCGAGGTGTCCGGATCCCCGGTGTCGCCGGTGGCGGCCGAGCGGGTCAAGGAGAAATCGATCATGAGAGCGGCGGAACTCCCCCGGCGGTGATCTCAATGTAGTCGTCAACGTGCGCGCGGCCGATGTCCGGAGCCCACGAGCCCATGATGTGAGTTGCCACGATTCCCGGGGCCGCCGGCGCGGTGACTGTCTTCGTCCGGTACACGATTGCATACGTGAGGCGCGCCGCCGCGATAAGGCGCTCCCCGTCCGGGAAAAAGGCGATCTCCGTCTCCTCCAGCGCGAGCGACTCGGCCCGACGACCAATGCTTGGGTCGGCGGCCATCGCGGTCTCGACCTGGAGGGCAATCCGGTCAAGCAGATCATCGCACTGTATGCCCGGCGCAATGATCTCGATTGCGAGGCGAAGCGTGCGCTTCTGGGTGCCAGGGTTGGCCGGGTCTGGCCAGATGCACGACTCTCTTTGATCGACCGGCTCGTCCGGCGTATAGATCGATAGGGCCGGCAGCGTCTTCAGCAGTAGCGGATCTGCCCGAGAGGCGAACACGCGGTCCGCGCAGTCAGTCGGATATACTGCCGGCGTCCCGGTCGCGCGCGCCAAGGTCGAGACTACTGCGCGCCGGATCTCCGTTCGCGGATGTACTTGCTCTGTGCTCATTCTGCCTGCCTCAGCGAGAGGGTTATCCCTCCTATGCCATCCGGTCTCGGATCGGTGATCACGTACCGGACCCCTCTCACCGTCACAAAGTCGCCCTGATCCGGCTGGACCGGGCAATCGGCGATCCTAACCCACAACTCAGGTGACACCGTGCTGACGTCAAGGGGTAGCCCAGGAGCTAGATCGAATTTCCGATGTGGCGCGCTAAAAATCCCTGCCGCCGAGAATTCTGCGCCGGACCGCAGAGCGAACAACGCACCCTCAGAAAAGCGCTTCAGGCACGAGGCATTGAGCCGATCCCAGGAAGTCATGATTCAGGTGGTAGCGGCCGGACCGCAGCCCGGCCGCCTTGCGTTGCGCTTGCGGGGGAATTACTTCCGAGCCTTCTTCTCGGATGTATCGGCGTCCGGTTCCTCGGCCGGAGCTTTGAGCGGAACAGCGGCGCCGATCGCGATGAGGCGCTCGGTTTCATCACCGCCGTCAAACACGGTTCCGGGAGCGATGGTCGTCTTCCCGTTTTGGATCGCGTGGGTGGCTTTCAACTTCATCGATAATCACCTCCCTACTTCACGGTGGCGCACAGGCTCGCGTTCGGCCTGGTCGGCACCATCAGTGGCGCCGACTGCATGAGCAGGTAGCGCACGGCGGGGTCCTTCTCGACCCAGGATTTCGGGAAGTACGGCATGGCCTGGTAGCCCGCCTCCTCGTCGCGGATCGCGCCGTATGCCCGAACACCCTGAAGCTGCGGGCTGGTCATGAGCACCGTGCCGCTGGGAAGCATCGGCTGTTCAGCTCCGGAGTCGTCGAGGTACCAGCCGGCGTACACCCAGATGTTGAAGCCGTCCACGTTGCCCATGTAGACACCGCCCTCGGTTAGGGGCGCGCCCTGTGTCAAGGTAGGCATCTCTCCGAGACGCCGCTGCAGAGCGATGCGATCCTTCACTGCCTGGTTGTTGCTGAACAGCACCCAAGCATCGACGTCCATTACGACGTCGGTCGGGAAGACGCCGGTCTTTTGCAGGACCAGCAGCGACCAAGCCCGCAGATTGTCGAGCGGGTTGACTCCCGTCTGATCCCACTTCGCGGCACCGGCCAACGTAATCGTGAGCGAGGCATCGCGTCCGAAGTCCACCACGACGGAGGGATAGGAGTCTCCCACCACCGTCACCTTGCCGGTGCGCAACGCCTGCGCGGCCATCCACTCCTGCCGACGTTGCAGCATCTCGAGCTGGTCCACCAGGTCCATGGCGAGCAGCGCGCGCATGCGGTCCATCGGGGTGAGACTGCCGCCGATCTGTTCACCAGCAGAGCGCTTCAGCGCACGGTTACCGTCCCACACTCGCTTGTCCTTGATGTAGGCGGGCTTGAAGGTCTTCGTGGAATGAGCACGGCTGGAGACGATTTTGCCTTCCACCAGCGGAGATACGAACGGAGCGAGCCGGCGCGTTTTGTCGATCATATCGAAGTGGATTTCTTCGGTCTGATCGGTTTGGACAGTCGGGAAGAAGCGGTCCAGCAGAAAGCTGGACGGGGCGATCAGGCTTTGCACCACACCCCTGAGAATATTCGTAGAAAAAAGGTCCATGGATTGTTTCCCCCTCCTGGTTAGGCGTTGCCTACCGTATCGATGAGATCGATGCCTTTGCCGCGCAGTCCTTCGCGGATCGATGCGACCGTATGACCCGCGCCGAGCGTGACCGCTGCGGAATTGACCTGAACGCGGAAGTAGGCCATCGCTTCCGTGTCCGCGGCCGTCGCGTTGCAGTCGTCTGCCAGAATGGCATCCGGAGTCTGGGAGCCGTCGGAGGCCGCCGAGGCCGACAGCGAATATTTTCCGCCAGTCGTGATCTTGCCGATCACCGCCCCGCGGACCAGATTCTGGCCGGCCGCAATGGTGACCTTCCGGGACACAACGTCATCGAGAGAGATGACCAGCCGGTCCGGAGTGAACGAAGCAGAAGAGAAGCTGGCGCTCAGCGACATTTACTTGTCCCCCTTCGCGGAGTTGCCGCGTCCGGCGAAGGCAACGATGCGCTGCACTTCGGCCGTTACGTCGTTTTCGGAGCCCGTGTCGGCCCCTACCGTCGGGTTGGGAACCTGAGCCATCGCCGAGGCCAGCGGATTGACGCCAAGAGCGGCGGCTGCCGGCGCGGCGGCCAGGATCTTCTTGGCAGCTTCCACGCTCAAGTCGGTCTCGGTTGCCAGCGTACGGGCCAGTTCCTCGCGCCCCTTGGCTTCCGGAGCGCCGAGAATGGCGGCCAGGCGTTCGCGCTCGGTTTTTCTGGCGCTGGACTCGACGGCGGCGGAGTCCACCGGCGGCGCGGCGGCCGCGGGCGGCTGAGCCGCAGGCGTCTGCTGCGCGGAGGCCTGGGTGTTGGTTTCGGCGGGTTTTTCACCCGCCGTGTTGGGTTTGAACATTAAACCTCCTATAGAGTTGAAATTGGCGGCGGGACCGCCAGAAACTTGGGTCGGCCGGCCGGTGTTGAGCGACTCGATCACGCCCTCGAACGTTCCGATTTCGTCGGCCATGCCGGCTTCGACCGCTTTGGACGCGATCAGCACGCCACCGCGGCCAAAGTCGGATGCCACGGTGTCCTCGGACACGCCACGGCCGCGGGCCACTGCGGCAACAAATACGGTCGCTAGGTCGTCAATGCGCTGCTGCATCGTGGCGCGGCCCTCTTCCGTTTCCAGATCGGGGCGCTTTTTGGGCGACACGCTGGACACGAACTGGTAGCTTTTCACTCCATCGCGCGGCCCGCGATCAACGATCGTAGCCACCACCCCGATGCTGCCGAGTTCGGCCGTATCACTGGCGACGATCTTGGACGCCGCGCTCGCCAGCCAGTAGGCGCCAGAGGCGGTAAGGTCGTCGGCATACGCTACGATGGTCTTCTTTTCGCGCGCATCGTAGATAGCTTTGGAAAGCTCGCTGATGCCGGCCACCTCACCTCCCGGCGAGTCGATATTGAGCACGATCGCGCTGATCGCTGGATCGTCCCGTACCTCAGCAAAACGCTTCGCCAGCATCTCGACCGACGTCGCGCCGGAAATCCAGGTGAAGAGGTTGGCGTACCGGAAGATCGGTCCGATAATGTTCAACACAGCGACGTTCCCGCGCACGTCGAGGATGCCCTCATCGTCGGACCGATCCGCCAGTTTTTGTGCGACAGCCTCGAAGTCGGGCTCGTGGGCCCGCGCGGCGATGTCTAGGATGCGCTTCAGTTTCGGCGCTTGAACACCGTCATCGGCGTCATGCTCGGCCCGAATCGCCCAATGTTGCTTGGCGGCGAAATCGAAAGCTCTCATGCGGCCTGCCTCTCGTCGTTGTTCTCCGTCTGGTCTGGTCGGAGCGTGATTGGCGCCGCCTCGGGCAGTCCAAGCTCACGAATCCGCGCGATCTCGGCGGCCCGCTGCTCAAGCACCTCTTCCCAGTCGAGACCCTGCTCGGCGCATTCCCGCTCGAGCGTAGAAAGGTTGTTATCCATCCGGATCTTTGCAGCCTGCGCTTCCTTGACCGGATCAATCCATCCGCGGCCGTCGCCCACCCACAAGCACTTCGAGTAGGCATAGCGGTTCTCGTAGAAGCCGGGCGCTTCGATGATGCCGGCGTTGACCGCTTCCTCGAGCACGAGCTCGTACACCGGAGTGCACCAGTAGGTGGTAAGCCAGTGACGCCGGCCGTTGAAGAACCGCCACGCTTCCAAGAGCGCGGCGCGCGCACTGGAGTAGTTCGTCTTGCTGAAATCCTTCAGCAGCAGTTCGTAGGGCAGGCCGAGGGCGGCGCCGATGTGACGCAACACTACCTCGACGAAAGCGCCGTACTGTGATGCCGGGCGCGCCGGGGTGAACGGTTGCGCTTTGTCGCCCGGGAACAGCGGCAGCACCGCGCCACCCTTGAGGGCCACTCGGTATTCGTTCTTCGCGGCGAGGTACGCCTGGAAGCGCGGATCCTCGAGATCACCGCCGAACATCTGCGCAACGGTCTGGCTGTCGAGTGGCGTCTCAATCGTCATCGCCACCAGAGCATTGACGATTGCGGCCTGCAACTCCGTACGCTGGTAGTGATCCAGCATCTTAAACTGCTGGAGTACCGGCGCCAGAATCGGTTTCCCGCGGCTCTGCCCGGTCCGCTCCTTTTCGTGTACGTGGATGACGCGCTTTCGGCCCCACGATGTCTCAGCGGAAATCTGCTCCCATTGCATCGCGTCGGCGATGTATCCGATATAGGCGTCTCCGGGGTGCCCCTTGCGAATCCAGTACGCGAGCGGCCGACCGTAGTCGTCGATCTCGATTCCAGACCGCAGGTGCTTAGTGTCCACCCGGCCTAAGGGATTTCCGAGACGATCAGATTCGATGACCTGTATCCGGGTGCCGAACGTGGACCGGGCATCCGGAATCCACAACGGGAGTGCGAGCGCTTCGCCGTTTTGAAGCGCTGAGCGGAATACCTGCTGGGTCATTCCGCCGAAGGTCAGCGAGTACGCAGCATCGCATGCTGTGGTGTTCGCCCACGGACGCCACACCAACCGCTCAACTCGGTTACTCCACTCTTCCGCCCAATCCTTGCTCTTCCCGAGTGCCAGGTAATCCGGAGTCGAAGACAGGCGCGGTCCAGTCCCGACGACGTTGTCTACCAACGTCTGGTTGGCGCCGGCGGCAATCCCGTGGTTCCGGAACAGGTCGCGCGATCGCGCCATCAGGACCGGCAGGTCCGGTAGCAAATCGGCGTCGGCCGAGCCCTGAGCAGGCTGCCAAGAGCCGAGCTCTCGCGAGGTCAGCGACGCGCCCATGTGCGGCGGATCGCCGTAAGGGTATGATGCCGAAACACCGCCGCGCTCGACAATGGCGCGCAATCTGCGAGTGGGGTAACTCATCGTCCGAAGTCGAAGAAAATCGGTCTCCGCGGAATCAACTGAGCCTTCAGGTCGGCGATGTAGGCCTGGAGCTGCGGCAGCGTTGCGGTCGTGTACTTGCTTCTGCGCCCGTCCGCCCAGACGACCTCTTCCTCGCGCGATCCGGTCATGAGCGCGTGCAGCGCCTCCTCTGCCTCGGCGAGGCGAGCCTGAATCGTTGCAGTATCAGCCATGGATCTACGACAAGTACGGATCGGAGGAATAAACGGGTGCCGGGCCCGGCAGTCTCAGGCTGCCCAGAGCTGCGCGGACCTTCCTCGGCTCTCCGGCCGAAGCCTCGACGAGCTCCTGCATGCGGTCGGCCTCACGATTCAGCCGGAATCCTCCCGCCTGAAGTCCGCACAGCGCAGCGTAGGCGTATCCGCGACAATCCAGCGCCTCATTTCGCGCGCCGGCGTTTTTCTTTTTCCATACGTTCCGCGGCAAGGCCTTGTCGTAAACCGTGACGCAGACTTCGGCGGTGAGTTGCTCGAAGTGATCGCGATCGTATTCCTCACGCAGCGGAAAGTGGCAGTAGCTGGGCCCGGGCTTGTCAACCTTCAGCCGGGCGTAGATGACGGACTTTGCCGCATCGACGCCGAGCGTGAACAACGGCTGATTGTTGTACTTCGACTTGCCGGGCTTGTGGGGCCAGATCGGGCGCTGCCCGGCCATGCCGCGACAGGCCCACACGCGCCGGTTGAAGCGCTGCCCGCAGAACGTCACCACCGCCTGCGTCGAGAAGTTCGCGTCTACGCACGCTGCCTTGACGGGCAGCGAGATGCCGGCTTCGTTCTCGTACTGCTCCGTGAGAATTTTGTCGAAGCGGGCCCAGACCTCCGGCCGAGTGGCGTCTCCGGTCAGAACGTAGTAGCCGAGGGACCAGGACTCCTCGTCGCGGCCCCATCCCACCAGTTCGCACTCTATGCGATCGCCCTGAACGTCGGCGCCCAGCGTGATCGCCGCAACATTATTCGGCACGAACGCGCCGTAGGCCTCTTTGCGGTTGAGCAGGATATGCTCATCTACGCGCCGGGCGCTGCGATCCTCGAACGGCCAGCCCATCTCGGTGTTCATGAACACCTTGAGCTTGGTCGGATTCTTGTGGCCGCGCATCCACTTTTCGGACAGCGCCGGCCACGAGCTGCCCGGCCAACCGTACGGCGAATAGTACGAGGGCAGGTGATAGCTGCGCACGCGAGGATCGCAGGTCGCCTGTGGGCGCCATTCCCCGTTCGCAAACATCCACGTCTTGCGGTACTCGTCAATCAGCTTTCCGCAGTGGCGACACTGATATTTCGCCTCCTGCGGCCGTTCCTGCGGCCAGACGATGCCTCCCGGCTCGCCGTCCTCCATCCGCCACACCAGAAACTGCATCTCTTCGCAGTACGGGCACGGGACGAAGTACTTACGCTGATCGCCCGCCAGATACTTGTCGTAGATCGGCGAGAGTTCGAGGATCGTCGGCGTCGAAACGCGGTAGATTTTGCGGTTGCGGAACGTGCTGGTGCGCTTCTCGGCGAGTTCAAGCGGACCACCCTCGCCGTCCACGTCCTGCGGATAGGCATCGATTTCATCCTCGAAGAGGAACCGAGCCGGCATGGACCGCAGTCCGACACCGGAATTAGCACCCGTCAGGATGAGCACGCCGCCGCTGAATTCCTTCATCAGCAGCGTGTTGCCAGAGTCGCGCTTTCGGGCGCTCTTGATACGCTCGGCCAGCACCGGCGTGCCCTCGAACATGGGCGCGATCCGCATCTTCGAGTACTTCTTTACCGACTCCACTGTGGGCTGGACGTACAGCATCGGCCCCGGCGCCTGGTGAATGACGTAGCCTACCCAGTTGTTGCCCGCCTCGGTGCCGCCCGTCTGGGCGCCCTTCATCACCGTGGTGTCGAACACCGGCGAAGAAGGCGAGAGATTGTCCATGATCTCCCGCAGATACGGCGTGCGATCGGTGCTCCAACGGCCAGGCTCGGCGGAAGAGACCTGCGTCAGGATCCGGTAACGGTCTGCCCATTCGGACACGAGCAGGTCCGGCTCCGGCCGGATACCAGCAGCCAGCGCCTGGTTACAGATCTGTGCCGCTGTCAGTAGGATCATTACCAGCATCTTGTTTTTCGACTTGCTGAGCGAAGCGCTCATCGAGCGCGCGGAACTCTTTACGGAGAAGCTGCTCAATCGGATCGAGGTCAGTGAGTCCGGCCAATTGCGGAGCGAGCGAGACGACCAGATCTTCATGACCGTTGCGAACGATACGCCCGGCGTCGAACAGAGCGCGTCGGACCGTATCAGGCGGTACGAGGGCGCCGGACCTTTCCTCGCACTTCATCCGGGCCAGTTCGGCCTCGTAATACTCGCGTGCAGCCTTCGACGCCCAATAGTCGTCTTGCTTGGGCTGCGGCGCGCCGTCGCCACCACCCGCCGTGGTCTCCTTTTGCTTCGGCGGGGGCATGACCTTCAGATTTCTCGGCCCTTCGGCCTTGACCTGGCCGGTTTGCTTTGCCGGGTCCGTTCGGCTGGCCCAAGCTGCATCCGCCTTGGCCGGATCGATCAGGCCATCCGGTTCCAGCGTAATCCGCCGGGCTTTCAGTGCCTTCTGTACGGCGCCGAGCGTTGCACCCGGCAAGCCTCTTTCCTTCCGGTGGGCAGCATAGGCGCGCTGGCTGAGGCGACTACCGGACTTCATAGGTGACTACCACGCCCGACTACCTGACCACCAGCACGCCGAACTGCGCCACAAGGCCGTGATTTCGGCCTTCCATGCCACATACACCTTGGCGGGGTGGCAGATGCTGACTACCCACCGAAAAACCGGACGCTAGCGATGCCGAGCGCTGGCGGTACCCGTAACTTGCCGGTGGGCTGGAAGGACCCGCTGTTGAAAACACAGGATTTATTTACCTCCGTCATCGCGCAGTCTGTACCGCCTCCCCGAGGGCCTGCTGGAACTCTCCGCTGAACTTCTGGGCCACTACATCGCGCACCGTGTCTTCCATTCCCCATGCAGGCTTCACGTCCACCTGTGGCTTGAGGATATACAGGATGGCGAACGGATAGCGCTCATTACCGATGCGCTGGCCGATAAACTCCGTCGTCGTTGATCCTCCCCAGTTCCAGGCCCTGTTGACGAACGTCCGCGGCTGGCTCAATACCTCTGTCGGCTTCGGACGGAAGGCTCCCTTCAGACTCTTGATCGGGCCGTGGGGGATGGCCATCTGAAGCGCTGTCAATGGCCGCTTTGTGCCGCCTTCCTCCTGGAAAAACATGAACCAGTCGCGGCTGTAGACGGTGGCTTCGAGGTTGTGCTTTGTCGCTCGCTCGACGCGGATGCCTTGGGCAATCCAGCGAAGGCCGCTCTTGCTGCCGGAGAAGCGGGAGGGAAGCTGTTTTCGGACCTCAGCCTGCGAATCCTGCGCCGTGCGTGTGAGCGCAAGCGCGGCGGCAAACGGAATCTGCCGATGGTGCAGCGCATCCAGCGCATGTATCGCTGCGGATGTGTCCACAGCAATGCGGACAGCGAAGCTGCTCATCGGCCTTCCAGTGCTCCTATCCGCTTTTCGATCGCACAATGCCGCTCGTGGCAGAGGCGGACAGGAACGTAATCGTGCTCCATTTTGGCCGTGATCTTGTCCACAGCTTCGGCGATGGCGATCTTGATGGTCGCCTTCAGGCTCCAGACGCTCCAGACAATCACACCGCCGATGATCGTGCAGCCAACACCGGCAGCCTGCCAGGACAGGATGAGGGACGGTTCACTCATAGCGGCGGGAGAACTCCTCGACCGTGCAGCCGCATAGCGCGGCCAGAATGACAATCGTTTGAGCGCTCATCTGTGCGCGCCGCCAAACCGACCCGGTCGTGGGCCTAGGAGGGGCGACCACAGGCGGACTTGGCTAATTGCGACGGGAGCGATCGCACTCCGCACGGAGCGCGGCCTCCGCCTGTTCACGGTTCGGGCTGGAGAGGCAATCCAGGACCGACTGGACGAAGACACGATGGTCTCGGGTGTCGATGTGCTTCAGTTGCGTGACAGTGGCTACCACATCGCCGGAGTCGTTTTTGATGCGCTCGCGGAAAGTGTAGGCCTGCCCCATGTAGGCGCGCAGGTTGGGCTCGGTTACGTGCTGCCGCGGCAGGCAGTCCGTGGTATTGAGAAGTTCGATGTGACGGATGCGCTTGCGGCGCTCGCCCTTGGGAATACGAGCCTCGCCATCACGAACCATGGCGGCGGCGCGCTCCGGATGAGTTCGAAAGACGAATGAGCCGGACGCGGACAGAACCATCACACGAGGAGCGAAGTTCATAGCCAGATCTGTGTTTAGAGACGAGGGTGCAACTGAATGAGAGCCGGTTAGTGACCCGCCGGAGGGTAGAACAAGACCAGGATAAACGGGCCTGATGCATTAGTCAAGCCCGTTTATGTTGGAGTTACTAGAGGCAGGGAAGAGTAATCCCGATCTGAACAGACCCTTCTCTTAGGTGCTCTATCCAAGCCTCGCGAGTTGTCTCGAATTCGGCTTTTCGCGCGAGTTTTTGCTCCGCCGCAGCCTTCTTTCTTCGTTCCCGCTCAATACTCCACGCGTTTGGATCATTGCGTTTCTTCTCCTCTTCCGCGCGCTCGAGTTCTTCTCTAATGTCATCGGACTTCCATGCCATCTGCAACACCGGCGCAAGGTATCGCAGGAACTCGAGGAGCTCCGGTAAATCACGGAGATAAATGCAATTGAAGGAATCGTAGTCTAGGCTGAATCTACAAATGTACGCAAAGCGCCAGTGCGTCGGAAGAGCGTCTTGATTCCCGCGTGGAGAGAACACAGCAACGTGAACGCCATCTTCAATGCCGTACATGGCCGACTCACCGTAACCCGCCAACTCGATCGCTGCGTCCCAGGACGCCCACTGATAATCGAGCAAGCTGTATTCCTCCGAGACGAGCCGTCCCTTCTGAATATCGAATGTGAAGAACATTAGAGGCCTCCGAGCAATTCTATACCTTGGTTGCGGGGTCTGCGGGGTCTGCGTGACCTGTTTCGGACGATTCGAGCAGCCATTCGAATTTTCCGCACATGTGACAAATTCGATTCTCGCGCGTTAGGGCGAAACAGACCCCGCAGACCCCGCAGACCCCGCAAATCCTAACCAACCAGAAAAATGAGACACCCCTCGCAAGGTGTCTCTTGAAACAACTAAGTTTGTCAGAACTCTTTTGTTTTGTCTATGTCACTTCTTCACCATCAATGGCAGGCACGATCACTTTCCAATTCGCGATTTTTTTGTGCCCTTCCAAGACCCCGCGTTTAAGATACACGCCGAGGTCGCCAAAGCGCTGATCGCGGCGCCGCGAGAAAGCATTTCCGATCCGTTTTCTGAGGTCCAGCCCCTTGCGATCATCAGACAAGGCGTCCGGCAGGGATAACCTGAGGGGCTCCGACTGGGTCATTCGTTCGACAAGCTCAGCGACGGTAAACTCGCGTGCCTTTGGATAGTGGTCAGCGATCGTCAGCAAGAAGGCTTCCCACTGGTTCGCTGTATCGTCTGCTTCTTCCAGGAACCGATTCATGTTGCCCAGAAAACCTTCAACGCCGCAGTACGCCAGAATTGAGCCAACCGTCTGGTGCCATGCCTCAAACGAGCCGAGCGCGTCCTTGACCTTCTTTTTGCGTCCGGCAGAATACCAGGCGCGCGCCATAACAAGAAGGGCATGGAGCAGGCGGCCACGGTTTTCCATAGTCCACTGGAGCAGGTCCGGATGCTTAAATTCACGCCCCTTGAAGGGATTGCTCATTTTCGCATCGAGTCGGATGTGGTAACAGCGCCGCGGCATGTCTCCGCTCGGCCGAATGTTGTTGCCAGTCACCACCCATGTGGCATGATTCGGCAAACTGATGTTTTCAGAAGCCCCCAGAATGCGCGACTCGTATTCTTTGGCGGTGAGGACAAGAGCGAGCGCTGGTGAAGAGAGCACGCCCTCAAGGTTGTCGAAGCAGATAACCGGACGGCCGCTGGGAATGGTGTCATTGCGCTGGGGCGACCGGTTGCGATCGTCGAAACGGTATCAACGAGCAGAGACTTCCCCGTGCCCGCCTTTGGGGCATCTATAAGAGCGATGGGCGTGCAGCCGCAGTAGGCGGGCCTCAGGATGGGTGTTAGCAGCAGCCCGTAGATATTCGCCCGGCTGGCTTCATCAGCGTAGGGAAACTCGCCAATGGCCTCATTGATCAGATTCCGAGCAGCCTCGATATCGTCACTCATTGGATCATCTGGGACCGGCAGCACCTCGAGTCCTGGAGCCGGCTGGTAGTACATGTGGCTCTCGGCGTCGTAGCCAGGCTTATCGAGCACCGTCCCCTCCGGTCGCAGGGTGGGCGTTTCCACGACACATGAAAGGGGAGGCAGCCCCCACTGGTCTGCGCTCAATGCCATGATGTCTTTAACCACGTCCAGTGGTGGCGGTGTCGGATTTTCCCCGTTCATCGTGGAGCGAAGATAGTTTGCGCTGCGGTCCAGGCGGCCACGTAGGTGGGATTCGGTTACGGTCTTGATGGAGGGTCTGCCGAGTTCGTCCGAACCGACGTAGACCATCTCTCCGGACCGTACGAATAGGGTTGGCGGGTTGTTCGCCTTGTGCAGCGCCCCAAGGGCGTCCCTCGAAATATCCCGCAGGGCTCGGTTGCTGACACGAATTTCAGGAAGCGGTCCGCGGGCCCGCGTTCTTGCTGAAGCCTGAGCGTCTCTGATCGCTTTATCAAAATCCCGCTTGGAGAAGTCCCGCCCGAACGCTGCCTGCAGCCGCGCCCGGATCACTGACAATTCCGTGATGGACAGCTTGGCGATCTGCGGAACCAGCTCGTACACCTTCACCTGGTCGTGCATCTCGATTGCGGCATCCAGGTGAAACTCGAGTTCCTCGGCCGAGGCGGGCGCGTTTCCTCCCTGAATCACCCGCATGGCGGCGCCAATCAGTTGTTCCGGATCTCGTGTGGTCAGCATGAGTGTGTGATGGTAGAAGAAGCCTTAGAAGAAGCCAGCATTGCAATAATGGCGGCACCGAAGCGCAGGTCGGCATCGCGGCGCGCCTGCATCTTGTGAACTACGCTCGGATGATCCGCGCGGTATTCAAGGTAGACCTGGACAAGACTCTCTGGTTTGGCGGCGTCAATTCGTTCGATTTGGTGCTCGATTACCTCGGCAGCCGGCACGAGGCAGGTGAAGATGATCCAGGCACGCTCGTCGGCGGCGGTGTCGAAGCCCGGATCATCCCAGTGCTCTCGGCACCACTGAGTCGCCAGACGGTCCAGCACGAAGGTCTCAGCGACGAGGCGTGACAGGTGGAACCGGATGTCACGCCAGAACTGCGCTGCCTCAATCGCGACCTGCTGAGCCTGGGCACGTTGTATGGCATATTGACGGCGCTGTTCCTTCGTCCAAGGCTCATCGGTGAGCGGCACGCCGGCGAGCTCGGCGACGCGCCGAGCTGTGGATGGGAAGTCCGGCAGGGACTCCATGTATTTGACCAGCGTAAAAACATCTCCAGACACCTGGCAGGAGTGGCACGTGAATACCTGCTTGCGGGGATGAATCACGAACGCCCCGGGCGTCTTCTCTTGATGGAACGGGCAGGGCGCCGTGAATTGAAAGCCGGACTTATGAACCGGCATCCCGTACTGCCGAGCGATCGCGACCAGGTCAGCCGAGCGGCGAATGAGATCCGTATCGAGCATTCAGATGGAGTTCTCAGAAATCAAAAGAAGCTGAGCTGCGCCGGCCGAATCGGGGGGGTACGCCGCTTTCTGGACAGCTTCCTGGCGCGCCGGCGGATCGCGCCGATTTCGATTTTCGCGCGGATGTAGGCCAGCATTTCGGCTTTGGTGCGGAACGGCCGAGTGTCGAATAGCTTAGGCTGTCTCACTGTTGCTGTCCTCCGATTCTGGAGCGCCACTGCTCGATGGCATCCAGGGCGCCTTCAACGTCCCGTGCGAGCACGTAAATTCCGCCCATGCGTTCGATCATGGCCCCGAAGTTCACCTGTTGCTCGGACGGCTGGTCGCGCCCGGCCTTCACCTCAATTTCGAGGCGGACGCCGCAGCCGGAGACATCGATGATGCCGGTGATGTCGGCCTGGCCCCGCACGCCGAAGCGGATCATGCGCCCGCTGGCACCCACCGCGGCGCCAGTGTTCTGCCGCCAGGCTCTACAGGGGAAGCGTTTCGGCAATTCGAGCAGGAGCCGGCTCGTGATTTGGCCGCTGGTCATTTTCGGCATATGGTCGCCGCCCTGGTGACTTTGCCTTCCGCATCCCGGTGTACCTCGATAGTGCTGCCCTTTGGGTACGATTTCACAAGCACTGCGCAGGCCCAGCAGTGGCCGTTTTTGTCCACTTCGGCGCGCTCTCCGCATATTTGGCATTTCCAAGTCATGCTCCGACTGCCCTCCTTTGCTCCTGCTCGCGCATGCGTTTACGCTGAAACCATACCCAGCCTGGTCGGAATCCACGCTCCTCGGCGATCTTCTGCAGCCGCGCGATCTCCGGGTCCGCGCTGAGTTTCTTGACTCTGTAAATCCGCTTGACCTTGCCGCCACATACAGCGTGCGTCCAGTTCTGCAGGCTGACTTCCGCCGGCGGGATGTCTCCGCACGCGCTCCTCGTCGATAAACCCGTGCTGGAGAGTGCAGCCGGCGTGGTCGAGGATCAGGGCGTCGAGTTTCCCTGGATGCGGCCGCAGAATCCTGCCGGCCATCTGAAGGTATAAGCCCACGCTCTGCGTTGGGCGCGCGAGGATCGCGCACGACGTTGCCGGACAATCCCACCCTTCGGTGAGCACTCCGACGTTGCACAGGACCTGCGTACGGCCGGAGGAGAGCCGCTCAAGAATGGCATCGCGCTCCCGCTCTGGCGTCTCGCCGTCGAGGTGCTCGGCAGCGATTCGGGCCTGCAAAAACTCGTCCCGCAGGTGGCGCGAGTGCGCGATCGACACGGCGAACACCACAGTCAGTCGCTCGCGGGCATACTTCATCCAGTGAGATACGACATCGCCCACCAGCTTGGGTTTGTCCACCGCGCGCGCCAGTTCGTCCTTCTTGTAATCGCCGGCCGTGGTGTGGACTCCGGTGAGGTCTGGCCTCGCCGGCGCGAATACTCGCGTTGGAACCAGGTGTCCCATTTCGGTGAGTTCGCCCAGCGAAGGGCACTCCACCATCGAGCTGAACAACCTGCCCATCCCGCGGCCGTCACTGCGGGCCGGTGTGGCTGTCAGCCCGATGCAGACCGCCTGCGGGTACTGTTTGAGGATCTGCTCGTAGCTGGCTCCGCGGGCCCGGTGCGCCTCGTCGATGAAGATGAGGTCGGCAGGAGGAAGAGGGTTGCGCCGGATCAACGTCGGGACGGAACATACGTGCACTCGCAACCACGGCCGGCGGCGCGAATCGTTTGCCCTGATGATTCCGTGATCGACGCCCATGTCCGCCAGGCGCCGCGAGCACTGGCTGATGAGTTCCTTCCGGTGAGCGAGGAAGAGGATGCGCTTATCGCGTGCCGCGGCGCTCCGGATCATCTCGCCCGCAATGGTCGTTTTACCGCTGTTGTGAGTGACCGTGAAATCGTCGAGCAGATAGCGGCCATCGCCGTCCAGCGTGAAGCCAAAGTATTCGCCGTTGCCCACGGTTTCGATGCTGAAGCCAGTCCGCAGCACATCCTTAACCTGCCTCCGTGGCTCGGCGTGGCGCTTGCGCTCGATGCGGCAGGGAATAATTCGTGCATCGCCCGAGATAGAGACCCGATAGTACGTCCCAGTGAACCCACCTTGGCAGCTCTTTGTACATTCAGCGACGTAGGCTGCCAGACCGACGCTGCGGGCCAAGAACGCCACATCCGCCGAGAGTTGAGGGGATTTCGATATGAAATCATACCCACCCGGGGCGCGAGATCCGTCCGTATCCATCAATCCAGCAAGCAGCGCAAGCCGTGACTCCCGGCAGGCGGTTTTGTACATTTCTGGGACGAACTTCTCGGCCGAGCCCTTGTGTCGCAAGTTCAGCCGGTTCAGGATTTCCAGAAGGGGGTTGGTGGCGCCGCCGCGCATCCCGCTCGTGAGTCGATAGACTTGCGATGTTCCTACTCCGAAAGCCTTCACACAGAGCCCAAACTGAGCGGCCTGCGCTTCGAGCTCCTGGTGGATTTCGGCGTCGGGCTTGCACACCGAAACAGAACCGTTAAACTCTCCATCTCCGAGCAGGACGCCTAGGAAGTACGGATCTAAAGGGAGTGCCCCGGCAGCCTGAAACTCAATCGGGACACGAAACAGTTTATGGATGTGACGAAAGGTCTTGGAGCGGGTGAGATACTCTCGGACTGAAAGGTCGACAATTGATCCCGACTTGCTCCATCCGTCGTTGGTTCGCACCAGGGTTAGAACGTGATCCTCGTTCACCACAAAGGAAGTTCCCTTTACCGGCACGATGCGGATCATCGTTCCAACGCCGTGGCACAGGCTGAGCACCCGCCGCGGCTGGCTGTCGGGCCCCATCAGCTCGTCGCCGGGCAGGATGGACTCGACCAGCCGCGACGTCCCGTCGAACATCATTACCATCTGCCCGGCGGCATGGCACCCTGTCGGCGAGACGAGCACGATGGATCGATTGCCTTTGCGGATCTCCTGCCGCAGGCCTTCGATGGCCTGGGTCTGGTAGTCGCGGAGGACGACGGGCATCAGCGGAGCGCCTCAGACGTGGCAGCAGATTTGTTCCCGCCGCCGAAGCGCATCTCCATCCACCGGAAGATGTAATCCAGGACCGAATGTGCGTAGCCTACCTCCGGATTGGTGCTGTGCCCGGCGGGCTCAAACTTGGTCTCGGCAAACTTCGCGGACAGCTCGGACACTGTCACACCGCTCTGTAGCGCGATCGACGTGAGCAGTCCTACGGCGTGGAGGAGCCCGCGGAGCGTCGAACCCTGCTTACTGAGCACGATGAACAACTCCCCCGGGGTGCCGTCTTCGTAGAGTCCGACGGTGATGTAGCCCTCGTGCCCTGCGATCGAGAACTTGTGGGTAATGCTGACGCGCTCGTCGGGCAGGCGGTGGCGGGCGGCGCGAGGTGCGAAGATGTCAGCCAAGGTCGACCTCCGAGGCGGGAGCCTCAGCAGTATCCCGCTGGAATCTGCGGTATCCATCCATTGCGGTGGCGTACTCGGAAGCAGCATCAGCGGCCTGTTGCTCGATTCGCCTGAGTTGCTCTCTGGCATCGTTTACGCGGTGCCCAGACAGGCTGACCCCAGCCTCGACGCTGGCCCGGATGCTCTCCCACGCCTCCGCTTCCGTGCGAAAGTGCGTGTTCCTAAACATCTCCTCGCCAGCGGAGTCGCGGTTCGGCCAGCCGAACTTCTCGCACTCGCGCTCTTCAGGCGCGGTCATTCCGTCGGTGCCTTTCCAGACCTTCATGCTGGCCTCCGGGCGGCATCATCGGCGGCGTGGCGCTCATCCCACAGCGCCTGGAGCGCCCCGTACGCTCGCTGCGATCTATCCCAAGCCTTCCTGGTCATCGCTTCGAGTTCCCGGTACTTCTTCCATGCCGCGACCCACGGTCCAGCAGGTGTCTTCGGATCATTTACCTCTAACGCCTGAACTTTCTCGAACGCCGCATCCTCTTGCGCCCTTAGCCGGCTGTACTCCTGCTCCGCGTCCCGCCACCGCTTCGTCATTTCGAATCTCCGCGCCTCAAGCACAAGCTCATCAACCGGGAACAGGCATGCGGCTTCAATGACGCCCACGATGATGGCCTCGCGCGATACGCCCGGCATCTTCGCGAGGATTTCCTGCGCGCGCTTCAGTTTGCGCTCGATTTCGCGATCAGCCACGGGCGGCCTCCGAGGCAGCCGCCTGGGCAACTGCGATAGCGGCGCGAGTCTCGCTGATATATGAGCGCATGGAATTAGCGCCCGGCGCACGGGCGAACAACAGTTTGTCCTCGGAGTCGCGGACGTAGATGATCTGCTTTTCCAGCCAGCCTAAGTCCTCCACCAGCGCCTTGTTCTCGGATTCGAGGTCGGTGATGCGCTGACTCAGAAGTTCAACGGCCTCTGCGAACGTCGGGGCCTCGCACTCCACGTGTCCCCAAACTCCAGCCATCGCCAGCGCGTCCTCAACGGCAGCAGATTGGTCCTCCAGTTCTGTCACGCGCGAGCGTAACTGCTTCCCCTCGCTAAACATCCGCTGGTGGTCCACAAGTTCGTCTGCGAGCTGCTCTGAGAGTGAGTTCGTACGCCCAGTTAGCCGCTTGTTCTCGGCTTCCAACTCCGCCACGCGCGAGTGGATACGCTCCAGTTCGGACCGCTCATCCTTGCGTTCCGCGATCAACTGCCGCATGTAGACAACGAGGTCTAGAGCCTCCTGGTAGGCGTCCACGCAGGCATCGCGCCCGTTGTGCGCCTGGAGCGGGGTCCTGTACTTTTGCCGGCCGGAGTTGTCGCGCGTCCGCATGTCCTCGATAACGAGGTTCCAAATAGGCACGCTGGCATTCGGTATTGGCGGCGGCTCGGGCGCGCTGAGTCCCGGGGCATTCGGATGTATGGCCGATGAATGCGCCTTGTTATCAGGCAGTTCCTGACCCTGAGCGCAATCCGATGATGGATTTGAAGTATTCTGCATGTGTGATCGCTCTGTGATCTCGCCGGCTGGCGCTCGCGTGGGCCTAGGAAACCGAATGCGAGCGTTGGCCGGATCAAGTTACTCGGACTGGCGCCCTCCCGGCGCCGCGAGCATCTTGACGCCGCTCTCGCGGAACTCCTGAAACATCGTCCGGCCGGAGCGTGAAATTACGTACGGCATGAACACCTCGCCGGCCTCGACCATCCCAGTCTCGATCAGCGAGAGCTGCGCCTGGATCTGGGTGGTTTCCATGTAGGGGGTGCGCTCAGCCACGCCGCACCCCCTCAGAGGCGACCTGTTCAATTACCTGTTCAGATCGCGCAAAATTGCAGCCGAAAACGCTGCCAAGTGCTGTATGTGACGCTGAATTTTGAATGGCTTGGCCCAGGCTGGTCTGGCTACGAACCAGAAGGTCGGGTGTTCGAATCACTCCGGGCGCACCACTTCAAGGCATGGCTCTCACGCCGAAATCGAAAATAACCCGATCCCAGCTTACGTCCTCTGATTGTTCGGCCAGTTATTTCTGTGCGGAGAGGTCTTCAAGGTTTTCCAGAACGTAGCTAATCGTCTTGCGGCCGAGTTTCTGTACTTCGCGCCTATGGAACAGCGCGCGCCAACGCCGTCCTGCGAATTGCTCTTGGCTGACGCGCTCAACGTAGCTCTGACTGAACTTCAGCCCGACCTTTCCCGAGATGATGCCTTCGGCAGTCTGGAATTCAAACCGGCGGCCGATGGGTATCACGCCCAGCAGTTCTCCCTCCGCGGCATACATTTCCTCATCGACATTGGAGGCTTCGATCCGGCGATATGCACGCTCAATGGCAGTACGGTCAAACAGTCGGTCGTGCTCGCCTTCTACGACGCGGAGAACGGCCTCGTCACGATGGACGAACTCGAAAAAACTCCGAAGCGAGGAGAAGACGCGGGGACTTACTGTCTCAATCGCTTGTTCAAAAGACCGATCGTTCTCATCCGCAAAGTGGAGAAGTAGGTCGGTAGCCGCCGCCGCAGCCTGTCGGAGAGGCGTTTCAAACAACGGCTCACCTGCCTCGTCGATCTCTTCCAAGAGGAACCCCACGGAGCCGTGCACAATGCCCGTGACGTGAAGATCAGCGCCTCTCTTGAACGGCACCGGCCCGCGGGCCGCTAAATCCGTGTCTGCTGACGCCCATACTTTAGTGATGAGATCCTGATAGGTTGCAATCATTTCGCCCGCGAACTCCGCCTGAATGCCAACCGTACCAACAACGGGTTTTCCGCCGAAGTACAGGGCGACACTGGCGGTTCGCTGTTCGCGTTGTCCGAGTTGTTCGAGAAGTGCCTGGAGTTCATCTCGGCGCGCCTCAAGCCCGATTCGGCCCACAACATCATCCTCGGGAACCGAGGCGAGCAGTTCTTCCAGTTCGGCGACCTCAGCCTGAACCGCTGTCCTCTCCAATCGAATGTTCATGGGGCACCGTTCGCACGAAGATGCACTAAGGCATCAGTGTCGTCCTTTCCAAGATGGAGGGGCAGTTCAACGATACCTTTCCAGAGATGAGTTGACCGTCGGTGCGAGAACAGCCCGAAGAAGTAGCGGGTCCGCTCCACAATTGTGAACGGGTTGCTGACGTCGAGGTCCACGAAGTAAGCGTCGCAGTTGTACTGCAGCTTAGTCAGATTCGGTCGAAAGAGTGAAAGATTCGCAGCGGTGAATGCCCGGAAAGCGGCAGTATCGCGGAGCATGGGAGGACGCCTGAAGAAGGTAACCACGTCGATGTCGCGTGGTGAACGCGCCTCCGAAGTCTCAATGTCCTCAATGAAGCTCCCGTCGAGCCACTGAAACCCGTCTACTAACCCGATGCCGCACAGCGCCTGCCTGTATGCAACCAAGCCTGACAGGAGCTTCACCCGAGTGGGAGATGTCGCGTACCGCTGCACCAGCTTCAGAACCGTTGTCTTGAATGGCGACATGCTGGCACCGTCGACCGGGTCCCCACCTACGAATGGAGGCAAGACACCGGCCAGAGTAAACGCTGGAATGTCAAGCGGCACGAGCACAAGTATATACCGGAGCTGGATTGAACCGGGCGCGCACCTGAAACTTACCGTAACTCGTTTCTGAGGCGCTTTCAGAGAGCGTGGGAGCGACCCACGTGTTGCCGCGTTCTACCGAGAGCCGTCCGTCCGCCCCCCAATCCTGTAGACTTAAGAGTTCGCTGAGCCGGAGTTCTTGATGGCAGCTAAGCTCGAAGGACTTTTTGTGCCGACCCTGGTCCCGTTGGATGAGCGCGGGCAGATCAACGAGGGGGAACTGCGACGGTTCATTTCCTGGGTGATCGAGCGCGGGGTCCACGGGCTGTATCCGAACGGCTCTTGCGGCGAGTTCATCCGGTTCACCGCCGAGGAGCGCCGCCGGATTACGCAGATCACGTGCGACGAGGCGCGGGGGCGCGTGCCCATCCTGGCCGGGGCGGCCGAGGCCAATGTAAAGGAAACACTCGCGGCCTGCGAGGCTTACGCCGCAATGGGCGCGAGGGCCGCGGCCATCGTGTCCCCGTTCTATTACAAGCTCAGCCCGGAATCCGTCTACGCCTACTTCGCAGAGATCGGGCGCAACACGCCGCTGGACGTCACGCTCTACAACATCCCGATGTTCGCGAGCCCGATCGATGTCCCGACGATCCGGCGGCTGGCGGGCGAGTTTCCCCGCATCGTCGGCATCAAGGACTCCTCGGGCGACCTCGCGTTCATGATGCGGATGATCGCCGCCGTGCGCCCGATCCGTCCCGACTTTTCGTTTCTCACGGGATGGGAAGCCGTGCTCGCGCCCATGCTCATGATCGGCTGCGACGGCGGCACGAACGCGAGCAGCAACGTGGTGCCGGAAGTCACGCGCCGCATCTACGACCTCTGCCGGGCCGGGAAATTCGAGGAAGCGATGACGTGGCAGTACCGCATCCTCGAACTGTTCGACGTGATGCTCTACCCGTTCGAGTTTCCGGACGGCTTCCGCGCCGGCATTGAGCTGCGGGGTTTCCGGTTCGGCCGCGGGCGGCAGCCGCTGACCGGCGCGCAGCAGTCCGAGAGCGCCGCGCTGGCCTCGGTGCTCCAGTGCATCCTGGCCGATTTCGAACTGGTGGACCGCCCTGAGGCCGGCTGTGCGCCACGCATCGGGCAGCCGCAGCGCGACAAGGTCGAACAGGTCGTATTCGAAGTGATGCACCTGCTCGAGAAGCGGGGTGTGTTCTGAACCAGGCGCTGGCGCTGATAGAGATCGGCGGGTGGTCGCCGGGCATGGTCGTGCTTGACGCGATGGAGAAGACCGCCGGCGTTACACTGCTTCAGACCGAGCTGAATGACCGCCCGGGAGTGTGCCTGAAACTGCACGGACCGGTGGGCGATGTGGAGGCGGCGGCGCGCGCGGCCGAAGACATCGCGCAGGCCATGCAGACCAGCATCATCGCGCACGTGATACCAGGACCATCGCCGCTCGCGCGCGCGGCGTATGAGGCCGCGCCCGATTACAATCCGCTGATCGAGCAGTCAGCCGTGAGGAAACCGGAGAAGAGTATGAACGACGAACGACAGGCATCCTTCGCTGTAGGCCTGATCGAAACGCAGGGATTCACCGCCGTATTCGAGGCGATAGACACGGCGTTGAAGACCGCCGCCGTGGAGGTGCTGGCCCGGGAGAAGCTGGGCGGCGGCTACATCACCGTGCTGATCAAGGGCGACGTGGCCGCGGTGCGGGCCGCCATCGACGCCGGGAAAGCCAAGGTGGAAGGGCTCGGCAAACTGATTGCCGCGCACGTCATCCCCAGTCCGAGCCAGGGCGTTTTGTCGCTGTTGCCGAAATAGCGGCGCGGCGAATGTTAGCCTTGAAGAATGCGTGCTGTTTTGTTTTTTCTGCCGGTGGTGTTGATGGCTCAGGCGCCCGCGCCGAAGCCTCAGGCCGCCAAGCCGAAGCCGGCGGTGCGGTCCGCTGCTCCCAAGCCCGCGGCGGCGGCAAAGGCTAAGCCGAAACCGCAGCCGGCCGCGGCGCCCGGACCGGTGACCGATGAGGAGAAGACGGTCTACTCGGTCGGCCTTTCGATTTCCCGTTCGCTCGCGCGGCTCGAACTGTCTCCGAACGAGATCGCGCTCGTGCAGCGCGCGATTGCGGACGGCCTCGCGAACAAACCTGCGGTCGATTTGGACGAGTGGGGCCCGAAGATCGACGGTCTCGCGCATGCGCGGGCGGGGCGGGCGGCGGAACGGGAGAAAGCGGCGTCGAGGGCTTACCTCGAAAAGGCCGCGGCCGAACCCGGTGCGGTGAAGACCGAATCCGGGCTGGTTTACCGCGAGTTGACGCCGGGCACTGGGGCATCGCCGAAGGCCACGGATACCGTGAAGGTAAACTACCGCGGCACTCTGATCAACGGCACGGAGTTCGATAGCTCGTACAAGCGCAACGAGCCCGCGGAGTTCGCGCTGAACCAGGTGATCCGGTGCTGGACCGAGGGTGTGCAGAAGATGAAAGTCGGGGGCAAGTCGCTCCTGGCCTGCCCGTCGGACCTTGCCTACGGAGATGCGGGCCGCCCGACCATCCCCGGCGGCGCCACGCTCATCTTCGAAATCGAGCTGCTCGATATCACCACGGCCACAAAGTAACCTCTGCCCCCTGGTCGCGTGACCAGCGTCACGGACGAAGCTCCCGCGGCGCTCGATACTGGTATCGGGATGAGGGGACTGGAGACACCGAGGGAACACGAGCTTGCGCTCCAGCGGTCGGTAACCGCCTGGATCGTTTCGGGTTTGGCTTTCCTGCTTCTGCCCGGCACGTTTCTGGGCGTCTGGAACCTGATCGCCATCACGGGCCGGCACACGGCTGAAAACATTGATCCGGCCTGGATTCAGGCACACGGCCACGCGCAGTTGTTCGGCTGGATCGGCTCGTTCATCCTGGGGATCGGCTTCTATTCATTGTCCAAGATGGCGCGTGCCGGCCGGATCGCGGTCAGGTACTCGTGGGAGAGTTGGGCCCTGTGGACATCGGGCGTGACGCTGCGCTGGGCGACGAACCTGTGGCAATGGGAGTGGCGTTGGATGCTGCCGCTCTCGGCTGTTCTGGAAGTGGCCGGCTTTCTGCGGTTCTTCCTGACGGTTCGGGGCCACAAAGTCGAGGGCGAGACCAAGGCGCCGATGGAGATGTGGATGCGGCTTGTGATCGCCGGGAGTGTTGCGTTCATGCTGGCGCTGTTCGCGAACCTGGGCGCCGCGGTTCAGGGCTCCGTGCGGGCAGACGGGCCGGCCATCCCGCATGTGGAGAATCAGGTTCTGCTGGCCCTGTTCGTGTGGGGTTTCCCGGTGCTGACGATTTGGGGATTCAGCGCGCGGTGGCTGCCCGTCTTTTTGGGACTGCGGAAGCCGGGCGGCCGCCTGCTGATGTTCGCACTGGTCCTGGATGCGGCGGCGATCGGCACAGCGGCCGGACAGTGGTGGGTAGCTGCTTCATGCCTGTTCGTCCTCGGGGCGGTGGTGTCCATTGCGGCGTTGCGGGTTTTCACGCGGGCCGAGCAGCCACCCAAGACCACGGGAGTCCACTGGACTTTTCCGGCCTTCGTGCGTATCGCCTACGTCTGGCTGTCGATTGCGGGAGCCATCTCCGTTGCGGCGGCGCTGTGGGACCGCTCGGGCGGGCTGTGGGGAGCCTCGCGGCACGCTCTGACGGTCGGGTTCATCTCGACCATGGTGTTTGCCATCGGGCAGCGTGTCCTACCCGCGTTCTGCGGCATGCGCGTGCTGTTCAGCCCGAAACTGATGTTCGCGGCACTCGCGATGCTGACGGCAGGGTGTGCGCTGAGGGTAGCGTCGGAGATCGGAGCTTACGAAGGGTATGTGCCGTCGCTCTGGCCGCTGCTGCCGGTTTCCGCGCTGATCGAGATGGCCGCCGTCACTTTGTTCTCGGTAAATCTCATACTGACGCTGCGCCAGCCCCCGGCACATCTTGCTCTTGTGCAAATGAAACCGGCCGCTTGACGTTACTCGATCCGGTTCTGCATGTTGTAGGTGAAGGTGAATTGCAGGCGTACCTGCGGGCCGCGGAACTCCGCCGGAAGCGGCGGGAAGGGTGTGGAGGCGCTGATGCCGGCCACGGCGGCGCGGTCGAGGGCATCGGTTCCCGAAGGCATGGCGATCACGAGTTTGGGGACGCTGCCGTCGCGCGAAATAGCGAACTGAATCTGGACGCGGCCGGTGCGGCCCATACGGGCGCTTTCGGGGATGATAACCATCCAGTTGCGCTTGACGGCGGCGAGGATGCGGATCAGGTAGGGCTTGAAATCCACGCCCAGGGGATCGCTCAGCAGTTCGAGCGAACTGGCTGTGCGTCCGGGTGAGCCGGGCTGGCTGAGGCCGCGCCCGAGGCCGCCGGTGCCGGGCAGATCGACATCGCCGACCGTTTGACTGCCGCCGCCCTGGCCGCGGATGGCCGCGCGGGTGGCTTCCTCGACCGACGCGCTCGGCGGCGCGATACGCCCGGGAGCGAGTCCGGCCGGGCGGGGAATGGGGCTCTGCGCGCCGGGCCGCTCAAACGCCAGCTTCGGTCTTTCCTCCGGCTGCATCTGCGGTGGAGGAGGCGGCGCGAGCGGTTGAGCGCCCGAGCCGGGCGGGAGCGTTCGATTGCTCGCCAGTTCGGATGTTTCCAGCTTGGGCGGCTCTGGGAGCGCAACCGGCTTGGGCTCGGGCGCCGCCGCCTCGCGGGTCTGCATCCGTCGAAGCGCGGGAGCGCCGGGCGGGACGAAGATGCGGCGCCGGGGCAGCAGGTTCTCCAGACTGACCTCCTGGCTCACCTTCCCCTGGTTGGGTGCGCGCTGGGTCAGGATGCCGGGCGGGGCCACCAGCGTGGTGACGCTGCGCCGCTCGGGCGGCGGCGCCACGGATTGGAACGTGCCGGCCGGAGCGAGGAGGACGGCGGCAATGCCGGCCGCGTGGACGAGCAGGGAGACCACCCATACGCCGGTCCGCGGGCGCTCGGCTGGAAGTTCCACCAGGAGCCGCAGTTCATTGTCGATTGCCCCAGGGCCCACCAATGCTTCCATCCGCCTACTTCCACGCCGCCATGGACTGCTCAACCTGCCGGGAGTGTTCCTCGATTTTATCAAGAATGGCCAAAGCGACCTCCAGGGCTGCGTACGCGTCTTCGCCCGTCACCAGCGGCTGCCGGCGTGTTTCGACAGCCTCGAAGAACGACTCCAGTTCGAGGCTTAGCGGCTCCGCCTTCTCCGCCGGCAGCATTCGGAACCCGATCTGCCGGTTTCCGCCCACTTCGAACACGGCCGCTTCCTGCCGCGCGTAGTCGAGCGAAATGTATTGACGAGGCTGGAACAGCCGGAGTTTCCGGACGCGTTCGGTTGAAACGCGGCTGGCAGTGAGATTGGCCACGCAGCCGCCCGGGAAGGCGAGGCGCACGTTCGCGATATCGACCTTAGGGGAAAGGATCGAGATGCCGGCGGCGCGTATCTCCTCGGGGCGCCGGCCCACAAGGTTCAGCACGATATCGAGGTCGTGAATCATGAGGTCGAGGACGACGTCGATATCGAGGCTGCGCGGTGTAAATACGCTCATCCTGTGGACTTCGAAGAACAGGGGCAGGCCGGCTGCCCCGCGCAGGGCGGCGACGCCGGGGTTGAACCGCTCCAGGTGGCCTACCTGCAAAATGCGCGAGTGCGCGCGCGCGGTGTCGATGAGGCGGCGCGCGGAAGGGAGATCCGGGGCGATGGGTTTTTCCACCAGGACATCGATTCCGGCTTCGAGCAGGGCGCAGCCCACGGCGCAGTGAGCGACCGTGGGGACCGCGACGATGGCGGCGTCCACGCGGCCGGCGAGGTCCGCCAGGTCCACGGCCGCGCACTCGAACTCCCGGGCGGCCTCCGCCGCCCGCGTGGGATCGGTATCGACGACCGCGGCCAGTTCGGCGCCCCCGGACTGGTGCACCACCCGCATGTGATTCCGCCCGAACTGCCCGGCGCCCACCACGGCAACACGAATTTTCGACAAGTTCCCTCCGGCGGGTGCCTGTGTAGACCCGCCCCTACTGATATAGCATGCCGCTCCCAATGCGGACGGGATGACCCTACAGTCCTAAATCTTCCGTATCAGGGCATGGCTTCAGCCGTGCCGTAGGGCGCCACCATCACAGGGCTTTAGCCCCCGCTGCCTTTCTCGCGGCCAAGTATGCACGCGGTCCGGCATGACTACAAGGTCATGCAACCGGAGCTTCCCGGCCGCGACGTATCGTCGTCCTTGGCTCGTCTTTCGTAGTGGCGAAGAACGTGCGTGCCGCACTCACAATCTTGTCCGGATCGGCATTGCGCTTGGGTATTGCCATAAACAGGGGCTAAAGCCCGGGCCTTCTCATGACGCTGCGGCACGGCTAAAGCCATGCCCTGATACAAAGCTGATTATCATACTCAAACCCTAGATTTCGGGCATGCACAGAAATGTCGCGCACCCCCTATAATGGGGTCGATAGCGGAAGGAGCACAAACCCATGAATATTCGTCCACTTCACGACCGTGTTTTGGTGAAGCGCATTGAAGAATCGGAAAGCCAAATCGGAGGCATCATCATCCCGGATACCGCCAAGGAGAAGCCGCAGCAGGGCGAGGTGATCGGGGTAGGCAACGGCAAGATGCTGGACAGCGGAGAGCGGGTTGCGCTCGACGTCAAAGCCGGGGACCGTATCCTGTTCGGCAAGTATTCGGGCTCCGAGATCAAGATCGAAGGCGAGGAGTTTCTGATCGTCCGCGAAGACGAAATCCTCGGGGTCTTCACCAACAAGTAGTCAGACGCGGGGGCGGGCTCAGGTCCGCCTCCGCCGGAAGTTTCCATTCCAGCCCTTGTGTTAATCTTGAAAATGCAATTCCCGAAAAGGAATTTTTACCGATGTTTCGAAACACCTCCACGCGCATAGCAATGATGGCCGCTGCTGCGGTCGTTTTCGCAGGCACGGCCGCGGCACAAATGAAGGTCGCCGTCGTCAATCTGCAATCGGCGGTTCTACAAACGGCCGAGATCAAGCAAGCTTCGGCGGCCCTGGAAGCGAAATACAAGCCGAAGCAGACCGAAATGGAGAAACTGCGGACCGATCTCACCGGAATCCAGCAGAAGCTCCAGGCCGGTGAGGGCAAGCTCACGCCGCAGGCCCAGAACGATCTCAATGTGGAAGGCCAGCGGAAACAGCGCGACTTGCAGCGGATGACTCAGGACGTTCAGGAAGAATTCGACGCCGAGCGCAACGAGATTCTGCAGAAGAGCGGCCAGCGCATGGCCGGCGTGGTGAAGAAGCTCGCCGAGGAGCGCGGCTTGGACGTGGTGGTGGATGTTTCGAGCACGCTCTATGTCAAGCCGGCGCTGGATCTCACCGCCGATGCAACGGCGGCGTACGACAAAGCCTTTCCCGCAAAATAGCTTTTAGGTAGTGCATGGCCGGCTTTCTCGAAGAGTACGGGGTGGCGGACGACCGGCGCGCGAAGGTGATTCGCTGGCTGGTGATCTCCGCGCTTGTGGTTGTATTCGGCTCCGTCGCCCTGTATTTCGGATTGCGAAGCTGGCCGGCCAAGCGTCAGGTCAACGCCTTCCTCGATGACCTCCGCCGCCGGGACTACCAGGCCGCGTACCGCGACTGGGGTTGCGGCAACGGCTGCTCCGGCTATCCCTACGAAAAGTTTCTCGAGGACTGGGGGCCGAAGAGCGAGTTTGCGGAGTCGGGTGCCGCGGCGATCAAGCGGACCCGGTACTGCCGGAGCGGCGGCGTGATCGTCACCATCAATTCTCCCAAGGGCGCTGATGTGCCCCTGCTGTACCTGCGCAGCAACGGATCACTCGGCTTCTCTCCGTGGCCGGTTTGCGACCCCCGAGTCCCCGCGCCAACGGCGCAGTAAGTGGCACAGGCCTCCCGGCCTGTGCAGCAGCATATCAATAAACCGCGAATGGGTATGCCACTACGAGCCAGCGCTGCCCCGGCGCGAGCATCGTGATGGCGTACTGGCCGGGTTCGAGCGCCGCTGCCGGGCGCAATTCAAACACGTCGCGCGCGACCGCTCTGAACTCGAGCCCGGGTGTGCGGGCGTCCCGCTGCTCCATTGGGCCTTCGCGGAACACGTCCGCCTTGGCCGTGCGCCACTGCCGGTAATCACCCTTCGCGTCGAGCCTGATTAACTGCCAGGCCTCACGGGGGTTCATTCCCCTCACGTAAAACGCCGGGTTGGCGTTCCGTACAGTCAATTCGGCGCTGGGACCCTCGATCGTGTAGCGCCTGTCCTCGGTCGGCGTCATGCCCCGCCAGCCCGAATTGATTTCGGGGAAGACGGTGGTCGAAGACAGCTCCACAAACCGGTTGCCGCCCTCACAGTAGTAGACACCCCGCTCGGAGGGAAGCCCCGGCACCGTCGCGCTCGTAACGCGCTTCGGAAACGTTTGCGCGTAAAGCATCGCGTTGAGGACCGGCGCCGTAGCGCCCTGGTTCTTGAGCTCAATCAGTGCCTGCGGAGCCGTATCGAACTCCGCATTGCCATTCCGGGCCGCGATCCCTATCGCGCCCGCAATCGTACTCTCCGGAATCTTCGCCTTCACCATCGCCGCGATATCCGCGTTCGTTAGCGGCCGCCCGGTCTCTTGCGGAACGGCCAACGCAGCGGCGGCAACCATAGCGAATAGAAGTCTGGAAAACACTGGCGCCCCCCCGAGTAGCTCTAGTCCAATTCTAGCAGCGGGCTGTCAACGGCCGTATGAAATGCGCCAGACCTTGTTGCCGCCGTCGTCGGAAACGAGCAGACTCCCGTCCGGAAGTTGCAGCAGGCCCACCGGCCGGCCCCAGACCTCTCTCCGGTCAGGCGATAGCATCCAGCCTGTCGCGAAATCCGTGAGGCTCCCGCTCGGCTTGCCGTTGCTAAATGGAACGAAGCCGACCGAGTAGCCGACGCGCCTGGAGCGGTTCCAGGAGCCGTGGAACGCGATGAAAGCGCCGCCGCGGTACTCGGCCGGGAACTGCGAGCCTGTGTAGAAGGTGAAATCCATGGCAGCCCGGTGCGCGGGTTCGAGCACTACGTCCGGCACGAGGGTTTTCCCGGCCAGGTCGGGGCGCTCGCCCTTGTTGCGCGGGTCCGGGTGGTTACCGATGTAGGAGTATGGCCAGCCGTAGAAGCCGCCGTGCTGGACGTGTGTGAAGAAGTCCGGCACGAGGTCGTCGCCGAGGCCATCGCGTTCCTGCACGGTGGCCCAGAGCGCCTCCGTGCCGGGATACCAGTGCAGGCCGATCGGGTTCCTCAAGCCGGAGGCGAAGATCTCGTGACCGCTGCCGTCCGGATTATAGCGGCTGATCGCGGCGCGGATTTCCGGTTCGCCGGGCGAAGCATTGGAGCGGGAGCCGACGGCAAGGTACATCTTCGTTCCGTCGGGGCTGAACAGAACGGTTCGGGTCCAGTGGCCCGCCCCCGTGTACGCCAGCGGCACGATTTCCTCCCCCTTGCCCACCGTTCTGCTCCTGGCGTCATAGGGATAGCGGCGCACCGAGGTGGCTTCGGCGACGTAGAGGTAGTTCTTCCAGAATGCCAGCCCGAAGGGGCGGTCAAGGCCGGTCAGCAGGATCTTGCGGTTGCCGCCTTCGAAAAGATAGACGGCGCCGTCAGGGGCATCGGCGCTGTCGCTGAGCAGAACTTCACCCGACGGGCCGAGTGTCATGTACCGCGGCTGCTTGAAGCCTTCGGCATAGACGTCAATGCTGAACCCCGCGGGCAGGTGGAGGTCCGCGCCGGGCGGCCGGGGGATCACTTCGGGCGGGTTGACCGCCGACCGGGTGGCGTAAGGCGGCGGCAGCTTTGCCAACTGCCACACCACAAGCGCTACCACGGGAGCAGCCAGAATCAGCTTCAGTTTCATGCCGGGAGGGGAATAGAAATACCTGATACAAGACTATCAGGATAAATGTCATTTGAGCGCTTGTGGCACTTGACACGCGGCTGGAGACTGAAATATCGTACGCGTGTGGCGCTTAACTCAGGTGAAAGCGCAGGACTTATCGGAGCGGAATACTTCCGCCCCGGGCTGACCGGAGCGCCAATTGGTTTTGGGACGTGCCCTAAATGAGTTCATTCAACCTGGAAGTATCGAATCCGCGCAGATCTTTGGACGAAGTGTTACGGGACATACCAGCGCGTGCCCGACCGGAAATCCGACAAGGATTTTCCGTGCTAGCCAAGGTGCCAAGCGACCGGTATCACCTTGTCCTGTCGAAAGTGACCGACTCTGTCCTCGGTCGTTCAAGGATCCGCACGGACGAAGTCGCAACTGCGCTTGGCATTCCGTTTGAGGAATCTGGACCGCTGCTATCAGCAGCCAGTCTCGCTGTCGTGACGCTCGGTGTTCAGAATACGCCTGCGGGGTCCTTTGTGGAAGCGGCATCTGCGAGTGGACTACTGTCTGAGTCGGACCGAACGGGCATCCTCTCGTTTCTTGAACTGATCGTTGCCCAGCGCGCGGGTATCGGTCAGATTTTGACTGAGTCTCGCCTTGGGAATGTCGTCTTACCAGTTTTGACGGATTTCGACGTGACGGTGGACGTACGACTCGGTTTTGATGAGGGTCGGATCAGTGCCGCTATCCCTGTGGCCATCGTACATCTTGATACGGACTCGCACTCTCAAGAGGTCTGGTTTCAGGTAAACCGACGACAACTTGAGAGGATCATTGCCGATCTGAATTCTGCCCTGAAAGAAATGCAGGCTGCTGAACGATGGCTGAGCGCGAGGAGCGCAGGCTAGCGAGAATGGAACATTTTACAGGTTCAAACATTCTGTTCACGGCGGCCGGCGCAGCAGTTTTCTGGGCTCTGAAGGGTGGGCGCTCAGAGCTTAAGGCCTTTGGCCTCTATGATTTGGTTGCATTGATTCCCGTCGGTGTTCGATTGCGCCGTTTGCTGGAGTTCATTCTGTTTCTCTGCCTTGGGTGTATCATAGGCATCGGATTTACTGATCCAAGCAATCCCCGGCAAGCCTTGACTGCTGGTTTTGGGTGGACTGGGCTGCTCGCAATGAGCAAGACGGGCAAAGACGTGCAATCCTGAAGTAGGGAGGAAGTATCGTGAGCCGTCGAACATACGATCTGACCACACGCGCCGCTGTTTTGGTCGTCGTTATGGCCGCGCTGCTGTACGGTCGTTCACCGCTCCTGACTAGCCTTGCAGCGGTGCTCGGTTGTTTCGGGGCGCTTGTCGCAGCTTTTGCTTACTTCAGACGGCTAAGCGACCCCACACCACATGTCGTCGCGGGCGCTGTTGGTTCGATTGCGACCTCCACGGAGCAACAGCCGCCTAGGCAGACAGCGGGGGAGGGAGAGCGTCTTTCTGGCTACGAATGGCATACGGTCCTAGCTGACCGGGATGCCTCAAAGGGCTGCAATCGTTTTGTCTTCTGGGACAATGCCAGAGGTGAGCCGCAGGACGCTGTACTGGTCGAGTTGTTGCACAGCCTGTGCTCCGTGTCGTACGGAGCAAGTACCCAAGTTTCGTACGGCTCCCTCTCCAAGTTTCAGACGACGCCCGACTACATCGTGGATATTGCGACTAGGTTGTATTCATCTGATGTGGGCAACAAGCTTGAATGTGAGGTGACCCGGGACGGTCGGTTCGTCATGCGGCTTCGAGGTTCCGAAGATCCTCAACAGAGGGAACCAGAATCCCTGCTTGAGGGACTCGGAATTGAAGAACAGTGGCCGCACCTTAAATCAAAGCCGATTTGAGGGTCGCGAGCGCGTCAGGGCTGGCATGCCGTTGCGGATTTGAGCGCCAGCCTGTTACAATCGAAGTTCCTACCGATAAGGAGAAACCCTGCAATGGCGAAAGTATGTGAAGTTTGCGGAAAGGGACCGCAGTTCGGACACCGCGTCAGCCACGCCCACAACGTCACGAACCGGCGTTGGAACGTCAACCTGCAATCCGTCCGGGCGCTGGTGAACGGAGCGGCAAAGCGGATCCGGGTTTGCACGTCTTGTCTCCGCTGCGGCAAGGTACAAAAAGCCGCGTAGTTCAGGCTACTTTCGCCAGCGGTAACGGCTTCACCTTCGCAAGCCTCAGCAATTCCAGCATCCGGATTACCGGCCAGGCGGGGTCCATCTCGCTCTTTCGCATTGAGAAGCGGGCCGCTGTCGGGAACTCGTGGTGATTGTTGTGCAGCCCCTCGCCGCCGGAAATCCAGGCAAGCCAGCGTAAGTTCGTCGCCTTGTTTTCCCAGTTTCGGTATCCGATCGTGTGGCCCAGGCTGTTGATCATCGCATTCACAAAGATATAGAGGACCACGTGCGCAAGCCACGCCGCCGCTCCCCATAGCCACCCGAACATCAACACGAAAATGCCGAGCCCTATGTAGACGCCTAAGCCGGCCCCGGGAATGCGGTCAATGAGGTCGGGCGTGTAGTCCGGCGTGTACTTGCGGATGGTCGCGGAGTTCGCGGCTTCCCTCCGGTACATGAAGTAATTGCCGAACAGCACCCTCCACATTCCGAAGACGTAGGGGCTGTGCGGGTCGCCTTCCTTGTCGGAAAAATGGTGATGTTTCCGGTGAACCGCGGCCCACTCGCGCGGGACGATGCCGGTAAATAGCGCCAGTTCGAGATGCATAAGAAACGCGATCGCCGGATGCAGCTCCAGACCGCGATGCGTCACCGACCGGTGCAGGTAAATTGTCGTCGCCAAGGCCGACAACTGAACAATGCCCAGCGTAATTACAGCCATCCACACATAGCTCATCGATTGCTTTTCCCAGGTTTAGTAAGGGTTATCCACCCCTCGCGCCCCATCTTAGCAGAATTCGCCCGCCGCTCCAGGAAAACGGACATCCGGAATGCCTTATCCTACATGGATATGAGATTCGTCACGTTCCGGCGGGGCGCCGCCGCCCCCGAAGCAGGAGTGGTTTCCGGCGGAGAAGTGATCGGGCTCGGCGCGGCTGGATTTGCCAACCTGTTGTCCGTTATCGGTGGTGGACCTGAAGCGCTCGCCAGGATAGAAACGTACACAGCGGCCGCCCCGGTGCAATCACGGTTCCCGCTCGGCGACGTCACGCTGCTGGCGCCGATTCCGCGTCCGCCCAAGGTGATCTGCGTGGGGCTGAATTACGCGGACCACGCTCGCGAGTCGAAGCTCGAAATTCCGAAGGTGCCCACTATCTTCGCGAAGTTTCCGACGGCGGTGATCGGGCCTGGAGACAAGGTTGTGCTGCCGAAAGCGTCGGCGAAGCCGGATTACGAGGCCGAGTTCGCGTTCGTCATCGGGCGGGGCGGAAGGTACATCCCGGCTGAGCGCTGGCGGGATCACATCTTCGGATACGTGAATTTCAACGATGTCAGCGCGCGCGACTACCAGATGGCTACCACCCAGTGGATGATGGGCAAGACGTTCGATACGTTCGCGCCGATAGGGCCGTGGATTGTCAGCGCGGACGAGATTGCCGATCCGCACGCGCTGGACATCAAGCTCACGCTGAACGGCGAAGCGATGCAGTGCTCGAACACCCGGAACCTGATCTTCGGGATTCCCAAGCTGGTGGAGTTTCTATCGAGTGTGTTCACGCTGGAACCGGGAGATGTGATCGCCACCGGCACGCCGGCTGGAGTCGGGTTCGCCAGGAAGCCGCCGCGCTATTTGAAGCCGGGCGATGAGATGGTGGTGGAGATACAGGGGTTGGGCGAACTGCGCAACCCGGTTGTTGGAGAAGAGTAGGTCAGCCCTTCCCGAGCGACGGCCAAGCCGGTTTCCTCTTCTCGCGAAATGCGTGTACGCCTTCGCGGAAATCGGCTCCTTCGAAAACCGGCTTGCGGGCGACTTCGGCGATTTCCAGCGCGGAATCCTCATCCATGTCGCGCGTCTGGTTGATGAAGGCCATCCCACGGCGGACGGCCTCCGCGCTCGAAGCCGCCAGGCCGAACGCAACATCGCGTGCCCGGTCGGCCAGTTCGAACGCGGGGACCACATGGTGCACGAGTCCCCAGTCGAGAGCTTCGCGCGTGCCGAAGATGCGCCCGGTGAGCGCGAGTTCGAGCGTCCGCCTCTCCCCTATCGCAAGCGCCACCGCTCGGTAGACGACGAAGGGCCACATGCCCAGCCGGACTTCGGTCAAGCCGAAACTCGACCCCTGTACGGCCACCGCGACGTGCGCGTTCGCGACCACTCCGACGCCGCCGCCAAGCGCCGGGCCGGACACCGCGGCCACCACGGGAACAGTCATCCGCGCGCCCGCGGTGAACAACTCCCGGTGAATGCGCGCGTGCTCGGCCGCATCGCCTTCGAGCGCTTCGTCGAGATCCATGCCGGCGCAGAACACGTTGCCAGTAGCCGTCAGGAGAACGGCGCCGATGGCGCGGTCCCGCTCCGCGCGGGCGAATGCCTCGATCAACTCGCGGCACAGCGCCAGGCTCAGGGCGTTGCGCTTTTCCGGCCGGTTCAAGTTAACCAGCAGCACGCGGCCCTCGAGACTAACCTCCAAGTTCGTGCTCATCGGCATCGATCTCCATTCGCAGCAGCGCCGCGCCGAACGTCTTCGCCTGTGCGTCCACCCGCAGCGTGACGGTGCCGCCGCCGCCGAGCGCCTCGTACAGCACGAAATTCAGCGCGCAAAGATTGGGCAGTTCGTAACGCTCAACGCGCCCCTTCACGCGCGATCCGAAGAAGGCCTTCACGCGCTCGGCGGTGACTTCGCGCAACAAAATCGGGTAGTACCTCTCTTCGAGCGCAATGACCCCGATGTTGGCGACATCGCCCTTGTCGCCGGAGCGGCAGTGCGCGATCCGCAGCAGCGGAACCCTCATTCGACCACCTCGACCTTCGGCTGCACCCGATCGCGCGGAATCAGAGCCGGCCAGTACGCCACCACTTCGCGCACCGCCGGGCGGCCTTCGCCGTAACCCGTCGCCGAAGGAGGCCCGCTCAGAACCAGCGGGACGAGTTCCCGCGTGAAGCGCTCGACGGCGGCGCGGTCTGTCCCTCTCACGCCGATCCGCAGCTCGACCTCGGGCGGATCGCCGCACGGGATCGCTGCCGGGCCGTTGCAGGCGTTCACGCCGAGAAACTGCGTCTCGATGCACTCGAATTCAAGTCCGAGTTGCCGCAGCCGCTCGCGAACAATCGCGTCCGCGCAGCGCGCCTTTTCGAGTGCCTGAGGCCAGCTATACACCAGCGTGCCGACCGCCTTCCAGCCCGCGGAATAGTTCAGCGAAGCCTTGAGTGTATCTGTGCGCGGCGCGCCGCGCGCTCCCGAGACGCGGACGCGGTTCTCGCCTGCCTGTTCGAGCCGGATCGAAATGAAATCGACAACGACGTCGGGAGTGATGTACCGCCGCGGGTCGCCGATCTCGTAAACAATCTGCTCCTTCACCGTGCGCACATCCACGCGCCCACCCGTTCCCGGGTGTTTCGTGACGACGAACGTGCCGTCGGGCTCGGCTTCTACGATCGGATAGCCGATGTTCGCCAGGTCAGGAATCGACGCCCATTCCGGCTGCGAATTCCCTCCGGTGGCCTGCGTTCCGCACTCGATGATGTGCCCGGCCACCGTTCCGGCGGAGAGCAGGTCCCAATCGTCCTCACGCCATCCGAAACTGTGGATCATCGGCGCGAGCGACAGAGCGGCATCGGCGCACCGGCCGGAGATGACGACGTCCGCGCCCGTTCGAAGCCCGCCCGCCAGAGGAAATGCGCCGAGATAAACGTTTGCGCTCAACAGCCGCTCTCGCACGCGCTCCAGCCGTTCGCCCGTGTCCAGGTTGCGCATCTCGCAGCCGCGCGCCAACAGCGAGTCGATGCGGCCGAAAATGTCGTCGCCGAGCACGACGGCCACTTTGAGCTCCGGCGCCAGCCTGCGCACTTCGCGCGCGCACGCCACCGGGTTCACGCCGCCCGCATTCGCGATCACTCTCACGCTTCGCTCGCGAATCCGCGAGGCGATGCGCGCCACCAGGGGAGGGAAATCGCGCGCATAGCCCAGGCTCGAATCCCGCTCCCTCTGCTTTTGCAGGATCGACATCGTAACTTCGGCGAGATAGTCGAGCGTGAGATAGTCGATCGGCCCCTGCTCTATCAAGCGCACGGGCGCTTCGAGCCAGTCACCCCAGAACCCCTGTCCGTTGGCGATCCGAATCATGTCAGCCGGTTTCGAGAATCCTGTGTTCGCGGTGAGCCCCGTAGGCCGCTACGTCCAAAGCGAACGCGAGCACCGCTCTCGATTCCTTCGGGTCGATCACCGCATCGCAATGCCCGTTCGCGGCGCCATGCAGTGCATCGAGCCAGCGCTCGTAATCGGCGCGCGTCCGCGCAATGGCGTCCTGCAACTCCTGCGGTAGAGGCTGCCCGGCCGCCCTGTACTTCTCCAGCTCCGCGCCGTGCAGGGCCTGCACGGCCGAGTCACCTTCCATCACGCCGATGCGCGCGGTAGGCCAACTGAAAGTGAAGTGCGGGTCGAATCCCTGCCCGGCCATGGCGTAGTAGCCGGCGCCGCTCGCGTGATTGAGCGTCAGGACGATTTTCGGCACGGTAGCGCAGGCCATCGTCTCCACCATCTCCGCGCCTGCCCGGATGATGCTGCCCGCCTCCGCTTCCAGGCCTACCATGAATCCCGAGACGTCCTGAAGGTAGATGAGAGGCAGCGCCTGCCGCTCGGCCATCTCGACGAAGTACGCCACCTTGCGCGCCGAATCCGTGTACACGATACCGCCGACGCGCGGACCTTCCACCGTCTTCAGAAAGCCGCGGCGGTTGGCGATCAGCGCCACGGGACGCCCGGCAAGCCGCGCCTCGGCGCAGAGCATCTCCGGAGCGAACTCGGGCTGGAACTCCAGGTAGTCCTGCGCGTCGAAGATCCGGAAGACGATCTCCTCGATGTCGTACGGGAGGCGGTGGTCCGCGGGCAGGATTTCATACATGCTCGCGGCGGGCCTGGCGGGGGCTGTGCCTTCGGGAACGGCGGGCGCGGGCGGAAACTCGCGGACTTTCTGCCGGATTAACGCCACACACGCGAGGTCGTCTTTCGCCATGTAGTGCGCCACGCCGCTCGTTTGCGTGTGCATCCTGGCGCCGCCAAGGGATTCCGCGTCGATCACCTCGCCCGTCGCGCCCTTCACGAGGTTCGGCCCGCCGAGACCCATGAAGCTCGTTTTCTCCACCATGATGATGGAGTCGCTCAGCGCCGGAAGGTAAGCGCCGCCCGCGATACACGGGCCCATCACTGCCGCGATCTGAGGCACGCGCAGCCTGCGCCGCATCAGCGAGTTGTAATAGAAAATGCGGGCCGCGCCGTACTGGCCCGGGAAGATGCCGTCCTGAAGCGGAAGGTTCACTCCGGCGGAATCCACGAGGTAAACGATCGGCACGCGGTTGCGCATCGCGATTTCCTGCGCGCGCAGAATCTTGGTGATCGTTTCGGGCCACCACGCGCCTGCCTTCACCGTGGCGTCGTTCGCGACGATCACCGCCGGGCGCCCTTCAATCTTCGCGATGCCGGTTACTACGCCCGCGGCAGGGGCCTGGCCGTCGTACTTGTCGTAGGCCACGAGCAGACCGATCTCCAGGAAAAGGGATCCCGGGTCGATCAAATGCGCGATCCGCTCGCGCGCGGTGAGCTTTCCTTCGCGGTGCTGCTTCTCGACCTTTTTGGGACCGCCTCCGGCGCGCACCCGCTGCTCGATATTCTCAAGCCGTTCAAGCAGGCGGCGCATGTGCGACACGTTCTGGGCGAACTGGGCCGGCCCTCCGGAATTCGTTTTCACGGCTTACTCTTAGGATACTCAAAGCCCCCGTAGCCTGGTTCGCAGTGCGTTCTTGTTAGGATACAAGCATGTTGGGGTTCGATTATCGGGCGGCCAAGGCGGCCTGGACTGTGTTCCTGATGGCGCTGTTACTCGTCATCATTTACTACACACGGACAGTGCTGCTGGTCTTCGTGCTGGCCATACTATTTGCGTATCTGCTCGCGCCGGCCGTTGACCTGGTAGGCAGATGGTTTCCCCGGCCCGTCCCACGATCCTATGCGCTGGCGATCGTATATACCATCTTCATAGGCGTGCTGATTCTGGCAGGATTCCTGATAGGCAACCGGGTTGCCGAGGAAGCCGCCACCCTGGCACAGGGTTTCCCGAAGCTGGAAAAGACGCTGGAGCAGCGCCTGGCTGAGCCCGGACCGGCCTGGATGCAGCCCGTTAAAGGCTATTTGCTCTCACAATTGCGGGAACGCGCGCAGAGTTTCAGCACCGTGCTGCTTCCGGTGCTGGAGAAAGCGGCGGCGCACGTGCTCTCGGTTCTCGGCAGCCTGGTATTCGTGGTGCTAATCCCAGTCCTGAGCTTCTTCCTTTTGAAAGATGGCAAGACCCTGCTGAACACTGCGCTGGAAACGGTGAAAGAGGAACGCCGCGCAATGTGGCAGGACATCGCAAGCGACATACACATACTGCTTGGACAGTTCATTCGAGCGCTTGTGCTCCTTTCGATCGCTACGTTCGTCTTTTACAGCGCCTTTTTCTCGATTATGGGCGTGCCTTATGCCGTGTTGCTGGCGAGTGTTGCGGGCGCGCTGGAGTTCATCCCGATGTTCGGGCCCCTCACCGCCGCGATCATGATCGTGCTCGTGGCTGCGTTCACGGGTTATCCGCACGTCTTCGCGATTTTGGCGTTTCTGGCTGCGTACCGGGTCTTTCAGGACTACATCCTGAACCCGCACCTGATGAGTTCGGGAGTAGCACTGCATCCCATGCTGGTGATCATCGGCGCGCTGGCCGGAGAGGCACTGGCGGGTATTCCGGGGGTGTTCCTATCCGTTCCCGTATTGGCGACACTGCGCGTCGTGTTCGTGCGTATCCGCAAGGGATCTATCCCCGGCGCTCCGCGGCACACCACTGGGCTGGAATCCTGAAGAGAAATGATGGATACCGGGCAGAACCGCTCCCTCGCGGTCGCGGCTCG
>JAEZIJ010000115.1 GCA_023436715.1 Acidobacteriota bacterium | reverse complement strand
AGCTACAGGGAACTCGGCCCGGACTACTATGAGCGCCTGAATCGGGGGCAATTGGAACGTTCGCTTATCCGAAGACTGGAGAAACTCGGCCACAAGGTTATACTTCAGCCCGTTGCCTGACAGGGAGTATTTTCAAGAGAGTACACTCAAATCCCAATTACTGAACGCCAAGCTGCGAATCAGAAACCGTATTTGAGTGTACTGTCCCCGGTTTTCCTTGTCACTGTGCCACGTTGAACCCTTCCACAACCATGCGAGGCCTCTCGCCGCGCGTGTCGGCGTGTTCCAGTTCGGTGCGTAGCGTACGGCGTTCGCCGGGCATGAGCGCGATGTAGTTGTCGCTGTAAATCGCGGGCAGAATGCGGTCGCCGGTCTTCTCGCGGACGACCTTCAGCCGGACCATCAGCGCGGGCTGCGCGGAGGTGTTCCGCACATCGGTGGTGAGCAGCCAGCGCGCGCCCTGGCGCTCCACGCGGGTCGCCGCTTCGAGATTCACTTTTGGAAGCTGGCGGATCGCGGTGTAGTCGCCTTCCTTCAGTGCCCTCAGATAGAAGTTGCTGGAAATCGCGGTAGCGCCCCTCAAGAGCGTCAGGCGGATGAAGTGTACCGGAGTCAAATCCGCCGGGTAGTCGAGCTTTAAAGCCGGAAGCGTGCTGTCCTCCTGGCTATCCACCGGCGCGGTCTTGCTCCACTTCACCGACCCATCCAGATTGAGCACTTCGGCGCGCGCAGTCAGGCCGCGAGCATCGCCGCCGCTGTAGTTGACCACCTCCACCGTGTCGGCTGCCTGGTTCCACTGTATGTGCAGCGGTTCGGAAGCCTTCTTGCAGCCGAAGTACGCGGCCGTCGGCTCGAAGTAGTAGTCATACGTCTGCCACACAAAGGACGGCCACGCCGGATGCGTCATCCAGAGGAGCAGGCCCATGCGGTTGGCGGCCTGGGCTTCGAACATCGCGCGGTAGCCGTCGTAGTTAACGAACTGCGCCAGCGTCACCCATTGCCCGGCATTCTCCGCGCCGCCGTAGCCCTTGTCGATGATCTCGCGGAAGCTCGCGCCGCCCTGGGCTCCCTGGAGCGAGAAATCGTGCAACCCCCACATGTCTCCCTGCGGCCACATCCCCGATTCAGGCATCATCAGGCCCAGGCTCTCGATGGGAACGATATTGGGCATGCCCATCTCGCTGTGGAACTTCGTCTTCGGTTGCTGGAAATAAGCCTTCGGCGGCAGGGCTCGATACGGCCCTTCGCCGCTGACGGGACCGGTCGAGGAATGGGGAATGTAATGCAGACCGGGATGCAACTCGGGCAGCATGCCGCGCAGCGCCTCTTCGATCAGCTTTGGAGGAGGGCCCTCGTTCCGGCCGCAGTAGAGGCCGATGGAGGGATGGTTGCGAATGCGCAGCAGGGTGTCCCGCGCATTCTTGAGGAACATATCGTTGTCGTCCGGATTGGGGCCATCCACAGGGTTCGCGAGCCAGAAATCCTGCCATACGACCACGCCGTGACGGTCGCAAGCCTCATAGAACGCATCATCGCCGATCTGCCCCACCCAATTGCGCACCATGGTGAAGTTCATGTCCCGGTGATACTTAACCGCGGCATCGTATTCGCGGGCGCGGTAGCGCAGCATCGATTCCGGGAAGCCCCAGTTCCCGCCGCGCGGAATGAAGCGCCGGCCGTTGATCCAGATCCTCAGCGCGCCGCCCTCTTCGCTATAAGTGAACTGCCGCACTCCGGCCTGAAAGGATTTCGAATCGGACACGGCGCCGTTAGCCTCGAACCGCAGTTCCACCGGGTAGAGGTTGGGATCGCCGTAGCCCACCGGCCACCACAGCTTCGGATTGGCAAGCTTCAGCGCCTGCTTCACGGTTGTTGCGCTGGAAGGTTCGAGCTTGACCGGCAATTCGAACGCTTTGTCGCCAAATCGCCCGCGCAGCGTTCCGGCGACCGGCGTCGCCTCCAGATTCCGCAGCGTCGCCTCGATAGCCACGTCCGCGCGCGACGTATCGGGGAGAGGCAGGGTGGTCGTAACGAGCGGGCTTCCGATCTCCACGGGGCCGGTCGAATCCACATAGACACCCGCCCAGATGCCGGTGTTCCGCCCTCGGATCGGCGGAATCCAATCCCACCCGATCGAAGCGTGATACGTGGGATTGTCGGCGCCGAGAGCGCCGCCGTTCAGGCCGGGGCTCTGGAACGTCTTCTCCTTCGTGCTCCCAGGGGTCGCGACCTTTTCTATGCGCACCGCGAGTGCATTGATCGCGCCGGGCCGTATGCGGCTCGTGACGTCGAACCGCCCGCGGAGGAACCCGCCCTCGATCCGGCCGATCTTCCCGCCGTTGAGGAACACGTCCGCCTTCCAGTTGATGCCGTCCAGGTTCAGCCAGAGATGCTTCCCAGCCGCCGCCGTCGGCGCGGTAAATTCCGTGCGGTACCAGAAATCGGACTGAAAGTAGGAGTCCGAAATCATGAGCTGATTGTCGCCAAAGTTCGGATCGGGCACAGCGCCGGCGTTGAGATAACTGGTGAGCACTGTTCCCGGGACGGTGGCGGCGATCCAATCGCGATCATCGAATCCCGGCTTGGAGAGCGCATCCCCGTTTGCGCCAACAAGCGAATCCCGCTGAACGCGCCACGCACCGGGGCCGAGATCCTGCCGGCCGTTCCCGTTTAGCGTCAGCACCGGCCGCGGTTTGGCCGCCGGCGCTCCCTTTCCGTACACTTCCATTTCGCTCAGGATGTAGCCTTCGGACGAGGCCGGCCGCGTCATCAGCAAACGCACGTAACGCGCTGTCTGGGGGCCGGAGAACCTGATGTCGTCGGCCGGGCCGGAGGAGGGCGGCACGGCTTGAACCGTTTTCCAGGTCTTGGCATCGAGCGACACCTGAATCGAAGCCTCGGCCGCGCGCCGTATCCAGTACAGAGCTACGCGGTCGAACGTGCATGGCGCGCCGAGATCCACGTAGACCCACTGCTCGCCGGCACCGGCGCTCATCCATGCGCTGGTGAATGCGTACGGGCCGCCGATCTTCAGCTTCGCACCCTGCCTGAATAGCGAAACCTCCGCGACGCGCCACGCGGTCACGCTCGGAGCATTAAGCTCGACGCGATAGAAACGGCTTTGCGCCGGCGCGCCCAGCGTGACGGACGGCTTGAATTCCCTGCCCGGGCGGTCGGCGCCGTTCGCGCGTCCCAGTTCCTTCCAGTTCTGGCCGTCGTCGGAACCCGACACCGTACACGTCCAGCCCGCGGGCTCACCGCCGCCGGACTGCGCTCGCGCGAAGACGTCTATGCGGTCCACTTCCGGCGCGCCGGTTCCTCCGCCCAACTCGACTTGAACCCAGCCCCGCGGACCGCGCAGGTTCACGGTCGAGACGACGTTGTCGTCCAGCATCAACTCGCGCTCGTGCTTCTTCAGAACGCCCGCGTCGCTGGTTGCGGTCGAGACCCAGCGCGGAAGGGCTGTGTCCTTAATGCCGTCCGTAATCAACTGCGCCGTGAGATTGTAGTCGTAGCTGCTTGAGTGGTACGCGGGCCGCAGCCGTGCCAGGTTGCGATACGTTTGGTCGTACACGATTTCTGGCGCGAAGTTGTCCTTCGGATCGCCCGGATAGACGCCAATTCCGCGCGTGAACTGCTGCGCTTCGAGCATACAAGCCGCTCCCAGGAGCAGGAGAACGATCGGTCTCATTGTGTCCCTTCTTTGCGGACGCGTTCCAGCCGGCGAGGAGCCGCGAAGTGTCCCAGATTGAAGACTAACACAGGCAGACATACTGCCGCGAACGGATTCGCCGAGGCTTGGATTGAATTCGTGGACCGAGCGATAGGCGGAAACCGGCCGGAGCCGACTCGACTTCCTTAACGAATTCAAGGCTGGTCGAACCGACCCCGCCCGGTTACGGCACCCTGCTGCGGTTCCTGTCCAGCCCCAAGCACGCCAAGCACATCAGCGACGGGAAGATGCGTGACTTGAGGGCCGCAACGGAACGACTCCGGGCCACACTGGACGAAATGCATCGCGAGAGGTAGAGAAGCGCACTCCGCGGCCGGCCGCCTGGCAACGGCCCGTGTCCCGCAATAGAGTGCTCGGGGAGGCGCCGGCACCAACGCGCACGGTCAGCCGCACGTCGCCCACCGGCGATGGGCCCGGCACCTGCACCCTGCCAGTATCCCATAAGAAGACCTGCACCGTTTCGGGCGCGGAGGGGTCCTGCGAGGTGAAGCTATGTCCGCTCGGTTTCCGGGCTGAGAGTGGCATCCGCCCCATGCACGTGGCCGTTGCGGGCAGTGCGGGCGGCACGAAGAAGGCGAAGAATCGCGACCCGATTCTCCGCGAGCAATTTCAACCACGCCCAAACGCCTTTTTGCGGGAAGTAAATGCCTCGAAAGAACAGCCGTGCAACCAAGTGGCTGATCTTGTAGGGCACCGGCTCGATCGATTCAAGAGCGCGGGCCGTCGCAGCGGGGCTGTATGCATCTGTCCACGCCTCTCTGACCTCCGCCTGGACCTCAGAGCGGCTCATCTTGAGAGGCGCATTCGCCATTTCAAATGGTGTAAACTCCAGCCAGTGTGTGGGGCGAGTGAGCCGCCCTTCGCCGCGCAGGCGCTCGTAAAGGGGCGTCGCCGGGAAGGGCGTGAGCTGTCCGAAAACGGGAAGGCCCGGCGGCCACGTCCCCATTGCCCTCAAAGTGCGGCGGGCGACGCCCGGAGCGTCGTTGTCCAAACCGAAAATGAACGAGGTGATGGCGTACACGTGGCGCTGGGATAGCCGCTCGAGCACCGCCGCAAATTCAGCCGGCTTGATGAAGTTCTTCTTGACGCTGGCGAGGTTCTCGGAGTCGAGAGACTCCATTCCGATAAAAATCCACCTGCCGCCGGATTCGGCGATGAGGTCAATCAGTTCTTCGTCACGCAACAGGTTCGCGCTGATCTGTCCCACCCAGGAAAGCTGGGCACCCGCTGCAATGATGTCCCGGAGAAGCGACTTCGTGCGCTTCACATCTATCGCGAAGTTGTCGTCAACGAAGAATACGGCGATTTGCCCGCGCGTCTCGCGCGCACGCTTCTTCAGGCGCAGCAGTTCGTCCACGATGCTTGCGTTCGACCGGAACCGGATTGAGTCGCCGAAGAACCCGGTGACAGTGCAGAACTCGCAACCGTAAGGACACCCACGCCCCGACTCGACGGGGATTATGTGGAACGTCTCCCAGCCGGTGTGAAAATACTCCATCACCCGGCGCAGGAACCCGGGGATACGATTGAACTGCTGAAGGTCGAGAGACTGCCAAGGTATGGCGGGGTAGTCCTGAAGGCTCGGTTTTCGCTCCTGATCCGCGGCGTAAACCTCCTTTAGCTCGCCCCGAACGGCATCTTCGACAAGCCGCGGCCAGATCTGGTCCGCTTCGCCCAGGACGACCGCGTCGGCGTGCCGCGGGCCGCCGTTCCGGCCGAGCGCCTCATCCGGCATGGCCGTGACGTGCGGTCCGCCCATCACGACAGGAATGCGGGCCTTGCGAAGCGCGTCGGCCACGCGGTACGCCTTGGCTACCATGCGCGTCATCGCGCCGATACCCACCAGCCCGATGCTCTCCCTCTGCGCGAATCGGACCAGTTCGGCGTCGGTCATCGGGTGCGCATTGCCGTCGATCAGTAGCACGTCGTGCTCCCGCGGCGTGAGCGCCTGCAACAGAAACATCCAGAGATGCGGCATGAAGTTGCGGGTTACGCCGTTATCCGGGTTGTAAAGCAAGATCCTCAAGTGAGGGCTCCCTTCTTCAAGGTGCACGTAGGTCGAGACTTCCGGGAGAGCTTGCGATCTATTGCGCCGCCCGGGCTTTCCTTCCACCGAGGCGGGTTGTCTTAGTGATGATCAGTGGGCCGGCCTCTCCTGCGAGAGACCGTTCTGAGGCGAGCCGCGGCGGGTCGCAGGAAAGTGCTTCGGTTTCTTGCGCTCGAGGGCGGCGGCCCGGGATGTAACGAATGCTTGCAGGTCGCTGTCGGCGAGTTGGTGGCGGTAGGAATTCGGGGCATCTTTCAAATCGGTTGCCAGCTTGCGTAGACAAAGTGCGGGCGCTTCCTGAACTCCGATGTGATGCTGTAAGAGCAGCGCAAGGTCCACTGTGATGCAATGCCGAATCGATTTCCCTGCGCAGACTGCGTCGAACCGGTAACTACGGATGTTGTTTGCCTGATCGAACCCTGCGTATCGGAGGTCCGGACAACCACCATGAGTCGCGGCGTGTGTGCCCGGGCTGAACGGTTCACGGAAAACACGAACTGCGGTCTGGTGCGGAGGGTTCCGATCTGCATCGAAAGTGACCCGGTCTCCCAGACTCAGAGACTCGAAATCCCCCAGGATGGTCGTGGCCGAAAACCCCATGTACGAACCATCCTCTGCACGGATGGTGCCGGTGCGGCGGCTGCCGGTCAGAGCGACGATGATTCCGGTCATCGCCTTCCCCTCCGCGTGGGGTAGTTCACCAGCGCGGCTCCCGGCGCTGGCGAGGTGGCCCGCCGCCCGGTTTGCGCCCGAACCCGCCGGGCCTTCCACCCGTGGGCTTAGGGCGAGCTTCATTCACGTTGATTGAGCGGCCTCCAAGTGTCGCGCCGTTCAACTCGTTGATGGCCCGTTCGGCTGCTCCACTATCAGCCATTTCGACGAACGCAAAACCGCGCGGTTGCCCCGTGTCTCTGTCGCGCACGAGGTTTACCCGGTCGACAACTCCGTAACTCTCGAAAAGCTCCCGTATGGACTCCTCGCTCGTACCGAAGTCCAGATTTCCGACGAAAATATTCCTCACTCGGTCCCCTTGCGGTTGAGACCTGCTTGCCGGGGCTAAGGTTATTTGGCCCAGTTAGGCGGGGCGTTCAAGCGCAAGCAGAGTATAGCACCTGACCGGAGTTCAGCGCTGAGCACTGCCGCGGCCGCCGCCTCTCGACGGTCAGCGATCGGCAGCGGAGCGCTCGGGGAGCGTGTGCGTGTAAGGGCACGCGGCCGGCTGCCTCTAGATACCTAGACCGGCGGCCAGCCTGTCCACGCCGAACAGCATTCTATTTCCTCAATTTCGAGTCCAGATATCGCATAATGAATCGGAGGACCAGTTATGGACAAGGCCAAGAGCATACAACTACTGAATAATGCGGTTGCGGACGAACTGCAGGCCGTACACCAATACATGTACTTTCATTTTCATCTGGGCGACCAGGGCTTCGGACCTCTCTCGATGCTGTTCAGGCAGACCGCCATCCAGGAGATGATGCACATTGAGCTCCTGGCCGAGCGCGTTCTCTTCCTGAAGGGCGACGTGGACATGGTGGCGGCCGGGCCGATCGAGAAAATCGTGGAGCCGGAGGCAATTCTGGCCAAGGCTATGTCGATGGAAGATGAAAGCCAGCGCTTCTACAACCAGGCGGCCATCGAGTGCGGCGCCAACGCGGACTCCGTCTCAAAGCAACTCTTCGAGCAACTCGTGCGGGACGAAGAAGTCCACTTCGATCAGTTCGAAAAACAGCGCGACAACATCAAGCGTTTTGGCCCCAGCTATCTGGCCCTCCAGTCATTCGGCGCGGCAGCACCCGAGAGCAAACCCCCAGCAGCTTAGCGCCCCTCCCATGTGACGCGCGGCTCGCGGGCCGGGCCGCGCGTTCGACAAAGATTACCTGTCCAGAGCAGGGTCGTACTGATACAGAACCTGAGGATCGTGGAGGTGGCTCGATTGACGACAGCGGCTGAGATAAACGACCTGCGTTCGGCGCTCGAATTTCTTGCGTCGGTTCCGGGCCAACTGGTTTCGACGCGGGAACCGGTGAACCCGGTGGCCGAACTCGCGGGGGTATACAGAGTGGTCGGCGCGGGCACGCCGGTCGCCCCGCCGACGCGCGTCGGTCCGGCCATGCTGTTCGAAAACGTGAAGGGCTACGGGATGCCGGTTGTCGTCGGAGTCCTTGCCAGCCGCTCGCGCACGGCGCTGCTCATGGGCAGCAGCATCGACCGGCTCCCCTTCGATCTTCTCGAGGCGCTGAGGCATCCGTGCCCGCCTGTCATGGTCGGCGGCGCGGACGCACCCTGCCAGGAGGTCGTGATTCGTCCTCCGTTCGACTTGCGAACGCTGATCCCCGCGCCAACGAATACGCTGCTCGACGCCGGACCGTACTTCAACATGGGACTGCTGCGCGCGGAGGATCCCGAGACCGGCGAATCGGATGTGACGATTCACCGGCTGTGCGTTCAGGGCCCGGACCTCCTGAGCGTCTACTTCGTGCCGGGACGGCACATCGATCAGTTCCGCATCAAGGCCGAGAAAACCGGGCGGGCGCTGCCGGTTTCCGTCAGCATGGGCCTGGACCCCGCGATCTATCTGGCCGCCTGTTTCGAGCCGCCCACAACGCCTCTGGGCTTCGACGAACTCACGATCGCGGGCGGGTTGCGCCGCCGCCCCGTCGGCCTGGTCGATTGCGTCTCGGTGAATGCGAAGGCGATCGCGCGCGCGGAGATCGTCATCGAAGGCGAAATCGTGCCCGGACAGCGCATCGCGGAGGACGCCCAGACGCACACCGGATACTGCATGCCCGAGTTTCCGGGATATCTGGGCAAGGCGCAGAAGGAACTCCCCCTGATCCGCGTTACCGCGGTCACGCACCGGCGTAATCCGATTCTTCAGACGGTAATCGGACCCGGCGAGGAGCACGTGAACCTGACCGGCATCCCGACCGAGGCGAGCATTCTGCGTTTGGTCGAAAACAGCATGCCCGGCAGACTTCGCAACGTCTACTGCCATTCGGCGGGCGGAGGCAAATACCTCGCCATCCTGCAATTCAGGAAAGCGTCGGCGAGCGACGAAGGACGCCAGCGGCAGGCCGCCCTCACGGCCTTCGCGGCGTTCCCGGAACTCAAGCACGTCATCCTGGTGGACGAGGACGTGAATATCTTTGACACCAACGACGTCCTCTGGGCGATGACGACACGATACCAGGGCGACGCCAGCACGGTGTTCATCCCCGGCGTGCGCTGCCATCCACTCGACCCCTCGCAGTCTCCCGATTTCAGCCCGTCGATTCCCGCCGAGGCGGTCTCCTGCAAGACGATTTTCGACTGCACCGTGCCGTATCACATGAAGGAGCGCTTCCGCCGGGCCGCATTCGTGGATGTGGATATCTCCAGGTATCTGCCACACGAATAGGAACTTACTCGGCCGTCAGTTTCTCCAGGTATGTCGCGATGTCCGCCTCGGACTTCGCTTTTCCGCGAGCGGCCGGGCTCAGGGCGCGTAGAGTAGCCGCGAAATCGCACCCTGTGGAAACGTAGAAACGGTAAAGCAGCGGATAGTAACGCGTGTACGTGGCGTCGAACGCCAGACCCGCGTTGTTCACCGCGGCCGGGCAAGCATTAAAGGAGGTGGGAGCCGGCCGGATTGCGGAGCACTCCCGCCGCAATTGCTCGAACGCCTCCGCTTTCGCTGCCAGCGCGGCCCCGGGCGGCGTTCGGCCCTCTTTGACGCCGGCATAGAGTGCCGTCAATTCATCGAAGTAGCGGTTCACGATTACCGACTTCCGCAAGAACAGCTCAGCCTCTCGCGACAGGTTCTTGTAAGTAGGCGAGTCCGGTCCGTAACGCTCCCTGGCATACGCCGCGGCAGTATGGAAACCCATCAGGGTGGTGGCAGCTTCTCCGATCGCCGCCGGCAGATCCTTGAGGGCGCCTGAGTCGTGGAGATCCTCATGCGGAATCACCATCAGCACCCGCTCGATGGGCGCGGCCTCGAGATTCTCGGTTACCGGCGTGTGCCCGCTCGCGACTGCCTCGATCGCATAGTAGAAAATGTCGTACCGCGTCTCGTCAAGTCCGCAAGCCTGGCCCTTGTCCTGGCTCTTGACCTGCCGGAGTTCGAGCTGGTCGTACGTCTGCGGCAGTTCGAGCTTACCCGTGAAATAGCAGCGGTACGAGGCCGCCGGCTGGCCCGAGCGCCGCTCGAAGTTGCCGGTCGGCTTCAGCCCCTGTGTTTGCTCGAACCGTTTCAGGCCGTTGATGTCGTCCTCGGCCGGACTGGGCTGCTGGGTCAAAGCCTGCGCAAACACGCCGGCGCAAGCAATGGCTGCCCACGCCCACACGGTGCGTCCCATAACAGTATTATCCGGCTTCTGAGCGGCGGCCCGCGCTCCGGCGCCGGATTCGGCACTATGAGCGCAAGTCCAGAAAAGCCGGTGTAATTTATACATGCGACCCGAGCGGTACACCACTGCGCCGGGCGCGGTTGAACACCGCAAAGCAAAGACCTTCGCGAGCCATACAAGTCCGCAGCGCGGCAGCAGCGCCGGACCTGAGCAATTGGCAGGCGACGTGCCCTCTCCCTGGCAGTGAGACCTCCGCCAGGGTTGGTCTGAAAGGCCGCATTCGGGCGGGCCTCAGAAGTCAACCTGGAAGCATCAATGAGGAGAAACGAATATGAAACCTTTCAGCACATTTCTTGTAGCGTCCTGCTTAGGCGTCGCTTTGGCACTGGCGCCTGGCGCAGCGGCCCAGACCAACCAGAGCGGCGCGGACCAGCAAGATCCGACTGCACAGGGGGCGAATCCGTGCGCTCCGCCACAGGCGAACCCGTGCCCTCCACCGCAACCCAGCGCGCAAGCGAATCCCTGCGTTCCCCAACAGGCAAGTCCATGCCCTCCGCCGCAACCCAGCGCGCAAGCGAATCCCTGTGTTCCCCAACCGGTAAGTCCGTGTCCTCCACAGCAATCGAGCGCACAAGGCGCCACCACTCCGCAAGAGGCCCAGCCCAGTGCGCCCCCTCCAGAGGCTCAGCCGACCACGCCGCCTCCGGAAGCTCAGCCCAGTGCGCCCCCTCCAGAGGCTCAGCCGAGCGCGCCGCCTCCGGAGGCTCAGCCTAGCGCGCCTCCTTCCGCGAGCGCACAGGGCGGCGCCGCCGCTCCGACCGGCAAACGCCTTCCGCGGACCGCCAGCCCGATGCCGCTCGTGGGATTAGTGGGGATCCTATCGCTGGCAGCCGCCGGTGTGACCAGAAAGCTTCGTAAGTCCGTCGCGTAGCCGGTCGTCCGGCACCCGGAGGACCCGGCGCCCCTCCAACGCCGGGTCTTCTTCACCGATTCCACTTCCCCAGAAAGAGTTCCGCGGCCGCCGCTTCCTGCTCCCGGTTAGCCGCCTCGTTCCATTCGGTGAGCTGCTTGTCCCGGAGCTTCTCCAGCAGTCTCATCGCCCGCTGCGCCTCGACCAGCCTTCCCCGCTGTTCAGCGATACGTTGTTCGCACCGGAGTTTCTCGACGGCCAAGCGTGCCAATTCGCGCGTCAGGTGGCGGCTGTGCGCCTCCATTGCGGCCAGTTCCGCCGAACTCGGTGAAGCCGAATGAAGCACCGCCCGCCCCGATTCTAGCTTTTCGGCCTGCACCCGTTCGCGAGCAAGGTCCGCCTGACGCAACTGCTCGAACAGACGCCGCAGTTTGACTTCCTCGGTCTCCACCTGTAGCCGCCGCCATCCCAGGACAGAATCGAGGCGAAACCGAAACCGGTGCATGGTCGATTCTTACGACAGCATCTTCGCGAGATTCTGCATCCGGCCCACAGTCTCCTCGAGCGGCGACTTACCGGAGGCATCCTGCTTCAGGAAATCGAGCAGCTTGTCGCGGGACTTGATTGCGGCGTCGAGCTTCGGGTTCGAGCCGGAAACATACGCTCCCAACTGGATCAGATCTTCCGACTGGTGATAGGTGGCCAGCGCCTCGCGGAGCCGCATACCCGCTTCGCGCTGCTCCGGCGTCGCCACCTGAGACGTGAGGCGGCTCACGGAATTCAGAACATCGATAGCGGGATAGTGACCCATTCCGGCCAGACGCCGCGAGAGCACAATATGGCCGTCCAGGATGGCGCGAACCGCATCCGCGATCGGCTCCGTCAGGTCGTCGCCCTCGACCAGGACCGTGAAGAAGCCGGTGATCGACCCGCGCCGGAATTTGCCGGCGCGCTCAAACACCTGGGGCAGCAGGTTGAAAACGGAAGGCGTGTATCCCTTTTGGCTTGGCGGCTCGCCCGCGGCCAGGCCAATTTCCCTCTGCGCCATTGCCAGACGGGTCACCGAGTCCATCACCAGCAGCACGTTCGCCCCCTGGTCGCGGAAATACTCCGCGACCGCGAGCGCCACGAAGCACGCGCGGATTCTGAGCGGCGCGGGCCGGTCTGAAGTCGCCACCACCAGCACGGATTTCTTCATCCCCTCAGGCCCCAGGTCGTGGTCGATGAATGCCCGCACTTCGCGGTTCCGTTCTCCGATCAGCCCAACCACGGTGACATCGGCGGAGTTGTGACGGCACATCGAGCCGAGCAGCGTGCTCTTGCCCACACCGCTCCCTCCGAAAATGCCTATGCGCTGCCCCGTACCGCACGGCAGCAGGCTGTCGATTGCCCGGATGCCCGTAACCAGCGGCTCCACGATATGCTCGCGTTCGAGCGGTCCGGGCGGCGCTTTGTACAGATCATACGCGGCCGCCGCCTCTATGGGCGCCCCGGAGTCGATAGGTTTGCCAAAACCGTCCAGGACCCGGCCGAGCATGCCCGGCCCCACCTCCACCATGGCGTCCTCGCGGCGCGCAACGATCAGATCGCCCAATTCGAGCCCCGTAGTCTCCTCGAGCGGCATCGAGAGTACGCGGCCGTTCCGGAACCCTATGACCTGCGTGCGTATGCGCCGGCCGCCCGCGCAGTGGATCTCGCAGAAGTCGCCGAGCGCCACAGCCGGACCCACCGACTCCACCAGCAACCCCACCATCGCCAGCACAGTCCCCGTCCAGCGGTAGTGGTCTCGCCGTTCGATGTTTTCGATGAGGGCGCTGAAGTCCAGGCCCCCGGCGTCTGTCATTGCCATTGCCGAAGCTTATCCGCCAGCCCGCGCTGGATCTCCTCGAGTTGAGTGTCCACGGACGCGTCCAGTTTTCCGCGCGCGCTTTCGAAGATCGCGGCTCCCCGCCCCAGACGCTGGTCCGCAATCACTTCGATGCCCCGCGGCGGCCCCGTCTGTTGCAGATACTTCTTCACCGCTTCAGCGTCCTCTGGATTGACGTGAATGCGGTCCACTTCGCGCCCTTCGAGTTTGTCGAGCGCCGCTTTCACGACTCCAATGATGGCTTCGCGGTCGAGGCTCATCTCCCGGTGAAGGACTCGCCTCGCGATCGCCAGGGCCAGCTTGACCACGTCCTGCTCGGCGTCGCGACGCGTCTTTCGCCGCATTTGCGACACCTCGTTCACAGTGCGGGCAAACTGCTCGATTACCGAGTCCAGCCGGGCGGCCGCTTGCTCCCGTCCCGCGGTTTCGCCTTTCCGAAACCCCGCTGCGAAGGCCTGCTGCTCCCGCTGCTGGAACTCCCGCTCCGCCTGAGCAAACTGCTCCCGGAGCGCTTCCAATTCGCCCTGTACCGCAGGCTGCTCATTAGCGTCCGGCGGGGCCTCGTCGCACGGGCTCGCGACAGCCTTCCAGGGCACCGGCTGTACGGATCCCGCGGCGTCACCGCTCAGCACTCGTGTCGCCATGGCGCGTCAGCCGTCTGCCCTGGAAGCCCTTCCGCTATTGCAGAACCTGGTCAAGCCCCTGCAACTCCTGGCTGGTCATCACCTGATTGATCTCCAGCAGGATCTTGACCTTGCCTTTCATTTTCGCCATGCCGAGAATGTAGGGCGTGCTGACACCGTTTCCGAAGTCCGGCGTGTCTTCGATGTCCGCCAGCGTGACGTTGAGGACTTCCGAAACCCCGTCCACGACGATCCCCATCAGCAGGGTTCCGACCTCTCCGGCCACCTGGACCACGATGATGCAGGTACGCTGCGTATACTCTACTTCCTGCAGCCCGAACTTCAGCCGCAGGTCCACCACCGGGATGACCTTCCCGCGAAGATTAATGACGCCTTTCACGTACGGCGGCGTGTGAGGCACGGCGGTGATGTCCTGTATGCCCATGATCTCCCGGACCTTGAGCACCTGTATCCCGAACTCCTCCCGGCCGAGTTCGAAGGTCAGATACTTGCCCGGCCTCTGGTCTGTTTTCCCGTACTGTGCTTTGTCTTGTGTGGCTTCAGCGGTGGTTTGCATGTCGTTCAACGACTACTTATCGGATGTTAGCTCCGAAAACTGTATTCCGGCCGGTCAATCCACGTCGTACAACCATGTCCGCAGGATCTGCGCGGCGGCGGTCGGGTCCTTTTTGGCCGATTCCACAAGGTGTTTCGTGAGCACCTCGGCCTTCTTCGTCGCCACCGGCGGCAGCTTCAGGGATCTCAGCGACTCCAACTCCATACGATGATGGGCGGCCTGCTGCTCGGCCAACTGGGCTTCGAGTTCCTGTTCGGCGGCGGCCACATCCTCGGGGCCGGCCAGTTCCGCGACAGGCTTCGCGGCCGCAACCTCCTGTTGCTGGGCTAGCTCCACGCGCCGCCGCTTTCTCCTGGCACGAAACGCAAGGAATGCGCCGGCCAGCACGAATAGCAGGACCGCGCCAGCGGCCGCGGCCAAAAGCACCGGATTCTTCTGCCGCAGAGCCTGTTCGAGCCAGGGCGGCAGAGCGAAGGGCGGCGCAGGCGACGCGGGCGGCGGGGGGGCCGGGGCAGGCTCCGCCGTGAGAGTGGATTCAAACGGCAGGCTTTCCACGATCAACTGGTCGCCGCGATCGGGAATCAGGCCGGTCGCCGCCGCCACAATGTCCCGGATGGCCTTGACTCTTTCGGGCGGGGGAGGTTCAATGATTCGCCTGGCCTCGGCGCCCGCGCCCTCCCAGCGCACGTTTTGATCGAGCAGGACCGCCACCGACATCCGCTTTACGGTTCCCTGCGGCAGCTTGACGCGCCGCACGAGCCGGCTGCTCTGGTAGGCAATGCTCTCCGTGCGCCTCGTTGTGCCCGCGCCCGATGCTCCCGGCCGCGAGGTGGGCCGCGGAAGGGCGGATGCCGTCCCAGGAACCCCGGAGGCCAGGTTCGTCCCGCTCACGTCCTCCGTCTTCTGCGAACTCACCATCACGGAGCGCGCCGGGTCGAACGTCTCCTCGCTCTGCTCCCCGCCCGAGAAATCGCACTCGACCGATGCTCCCGCCCGGAACTTCTCCGGCCCGAGGAGCGGATCGAGCGTCGCGGCGATTTTCGCAACCAGATCCTTCTCGATCTGGCGCCGGTACTCCAGCCCCGCTTCGGACGCCTCCTCGGCATCCAGGCCGTTCTTCCGCGGCCGGCTCAGCAGGTTGCCGTTCATGTCCACCACGGAAATGGACTCCGGATTCAAGCCTTCCACGGCGCTCGCCACCAGGTGGCAGATCGCGGTGACGTTCGCCGGCGCCAGTTTCGCCCCGCGCCTCAGCTTCACCATGATGCTGGCCTTGGCCGGCTCCCGCGACTCCAGAAACACGGAATCCTTCGGGAACGTGACGTGTACCCGGGCCTGCTCCACCTCGGCCAGCGCCATGACCGAGCGCTCGAGTTCCCCCTCGACCGCGCGCCGGTAATTGATGTGTTCGGCGAAATCCGTAGCGCCGAAGTTGGTCTTGTCAAACAGTTCGAAGCCGACACGTCCGGTCTTGGGCAGGCCGGCCCCCGCCATTTGGAGCCGGAGTTCCGCAACCCGCGCGGAGGGCACCATCACGCCCGTGCCGTTTTCGGCCAGGCGGAACTCAACACCGCTCTCACGCAGCTTCTGCACCACAGCCGCGGCGTCTTCGGGCGCCATGCCGGTGTAGAGCGGGCGAAAGTCCCGTTCGCTCCTATAGTTTGTGAAAGCGACTATCCCCGCGATGACAAGCACGGCCGCCGCGACGATGTAGATTCGCTGCCGGACGCTGAGACTGGCAAGCAGCTTTTTGATCTGGTCCATGGGAGCGCCGGGCTACATCTGCATCCGCATCACTTCCTGATAGGCCTGCACTACCTTATTCCGAACCTGAAGGAACATCTCGAACCCCAGTTCGGCGCGTTGCGTCGCCATAATCGTGCTGTGCAACTCCTCGCCTTCGCCGGCAATGAAGCGCTCGGTGCTCTCCGCCGCGGTCCGGCGCAGGTCCTCCGCGCGGCCGATCGCGGCTTCGAATGCGTTCTGGAACGCTCCGGACGGGCCGGTCCGGGCCGGGCTCTGTATGGCCGGCGCAACGATCCCGGCGCCTGTAATCGGACTGATTGGGGATGACATACGCTCGCTCCTATCTCAGCAGGTCGATGGATTTGTGAATCATGTCTTTCACCGCGGAGACGGCCGCGACGTTGGCCTGATAGCCGCGAGCCGCGCCCATCAGGTCCACCATGTCTTCGGCGGGATTGACGCGCGGGAAGGCCACGTAGCCCTCCGCATCGGCGTCGGGATGCCCCGGGAGGTAGCGCTTTTCGGGCGGCCGTGTGTCCTGGATGACTTCGGAAACGGTCACTCCCGTTGCGCCGCTTCCGAGTTCCGCCTGGAACACGGATTCGAACGGCAATTCCGCCGCTTCGCTCGCAAACACCGCGTCCTTGCGGCGGTACGGACCGCCCTCGGGCGTCCGCGTCGTTTCCGCGTTGGCCAGATTTTCCGTCAGCAGCCCGGCGCGCGTCCGCTGCGCCGCCATGCCCGATGCGCTTACGGAGAGAAGAGAGAACAAGCTCATCCGTTCTTGCCCTCCTGAATGGCCGAGCGTACAGCGCGGATTTCGGTGCGCAAAAGGTTGACCGCGGCGTTGAATCGGAGTGCGTTTTCCGCCAGCAGGCGCGCTTCGCGGTCCACGCTGACGTTGTTTCCGTCGTGCTTCATTTCGAGCCCCGAAACCTCCATAGCGTCCGGCGCGCCGCCTGCGATCAGGCCTCGGAACTCCCGCGCGAAGTCGATGTCCTTGGTCTTGTACCCCGGCGTGTCCGCGTTTGCGATGTTCGAGGCCACCAGCTTCTGCCGGGCGCTCAGCAGGTCCATGTACCGTTCGAGATTGCCCGCGATAGGGTCCAGCATGTCGCGGTGAGCCGATGCATGCGTGTTTCCACGATCCTGGCCGTTTTACGTCAACTACTTAGGCTCAAGAGGTGCGCCAAAAATTCGTCACGCTGGCAGAATCCGGCCATCCGCCGTACCCGTTACAATAGGGCCGATGGATGCTGACTCCAGCCCGAAATGGAAGACCCGCCTCGTGCGCGGCCATCACCCCGACCGCTCCTTCGACATCGAGTTCTGGCAGGAACAGGGCGATGAAGCCATCTTCCAGGCCGCATGGGAGATGGTGGAGTTGTCTGAGGAAATCAAGCATGGCAGAAAACCGTCACTACAGAGATCTGTTACTTGCCTTAAACGAATTCGACGTTGAGTATCTGATCGTTGGTGGCTACGCTGTCATGAAGTATGCCGAGCCCCGGTTCACGCGCCCCTGAAAATCACCGCTCCGTTGAAAATCGGTCGAGACCGCGCGGCTGCTTCCGATCGCGAGTGGGGCAGCCCCTCGGGCTGCGCCGGCCT
>JAEZIJ010000088.1 GCA_023436715.1 Acidobacteriota bacterium | reverse complement strand
GGTAAGCTTCATGGGGGCTCCGGAGTTTTCGATTTGTTTGGCGACAACATCTTACTTCGGTCAGCCCCTCCCTTCCAAACAATTCTTATTTCTTGTGGTTTTGACGCCAGAGTTTTGCAAGTGCCTCCGGTGACTGCGCGAGGCGGGCAAGGCCTCGCGCGTGCCGGGCGCAGGCTGTCAACGACCGAGGCACTTGAGCAGGGCCAAGCGGCCGGCTTTGGCCACGCAGGATGCCACAGAGGCGACATCCGGATATTTTGGATATTTTGACTCTTGACGGGAGAGGTGTCGAGTAATAATCTGACGGATTCTGTTTACCCCTGATAGTAACGAAGCTATGGGACCAACTTATTGGGCGCATTCCGCAAGGACGCCGGGGCAAGATCAGGGATGCCGCCAAGGATGGCAGACACTGCCGGCGCATCTGGAGGCAGTGGCGCGAATTGCCGGGGAGTTAGCGGGATCCGCCCGGCCCGGCGATGATTGGTTCAGAACGCTGACCGGAGTAGCTGGCTGGTTGCACGACTACGGCAAGTACTCGGATGCGTTTCAGCGGATGCTGGCGCGTGGCAACGGGCGATGCCAGCACGCCATTCACGGCGCGGCGTTGCTTTGCCTTGGCGCCGGGACGTCTGGAGCGATTCCCTGGGTTGCCGCAGCCATTGCCGGCCACCACGCGGGCATTCCGGATTTTACGGGGGATGGCCGTTCTCTCAGAGCGCGATTGAGCGACAGGCGATACCGGGAAGAGGCTGCCGCCCTGAAGGAGCGCGCCTGTAATGACTGCGGCAGCCTGGGTGCGGCCCTGGAAACGCCACTTCCGCCCGCGAATACAGTTGCGGAAATGGATCTCTACACCCGGATGCTGTTTAGTTGCCTCGTAGACGCGGACCGGCTGGACGCTGCGGGCCGGAAACCGCTCCGGCAGCCCCTGTCCGCGCAACTTCGTCTTGACCAGCTTACGGAATACGTGCGCGACCTTGCCCGGAAAGCCAGCGACAGACTGGTGAAGCAGATGCGCGCCCAAGTGCTGGAGGACTGCATCAGGGCAGCCGGATCGGAATCCCGGCTCTTTTCGTTGTCCGTTCCCACGGGTGGCGGGAAGACGCTCGCGGCGATGGCTTTCGCCCTTCGCCGTGCGGCTCTGTACCCGGAGAGATTCCGGCGGGTTATCGTCGTAATCCCATACTTGTCGATCATCGAGCAGAATGCCGAAGTCTATGCGGCTGTGTTCGGCAGGGATGCAGTCCTGGAACACCACTCGGGCAGCCTAGCCAATCTCCAACCTGCGAACGAAAGATTTGTGCCGGCCGAGGAAGACAACGATGAGGAAGACTACCAGCGTAGCGGTGTTCGCACGGAAACCGAGAACTGGGATGCGCCTGTGATTGTCACCACGTCGGTGCGGTTCTTCGAGACACTGTTCTCAAATCATCCGCGCGACCTGCGGCGGGTACACAACATCGCCCGTTCCATCGTGATTCTGGACGAAGTTCAGACCCTCCCGCAAAAGCTGCTTGCCCCTTTGCTCGACATGATGCGGGACCTGGCTTTGAACTGGGACGTGAACTTTGTGTTTTCGACGGCGACTCAGCCCGCCTTTGAGCGGCCGGCGCACAAACACGACCTTCGCTGGGAGCCGGGCACGGTCAGCGAGATCGTGCGCGACCCAGGACCGCTGCGGGCCGCGCTGAAACGAGTCGAAATCCGCTGGGAGATTTCGCGACCGGTAGGGTGGCCGGAGTTGGCCCAACGGATGCTCGAAGGCCCCCAATGCCTAGCCGTCGTCAACGTGCGGGATCACGCGCGCGATCTCTATCTTGAGGTAAAGAACAGGGCTGGAGCAGATAGTGTCTTCCACCTCTCCACCCGGATGAGCGCGGCGCACCGTTTGCGGAAGTTGGCTGAAATCCGCGGCCGGCTGAAAGCCGGCGAGCCCTGCTACGTAGTCTCGACGCAATTGGTAGAGGCCGGCGTGGATCTGGACTTCCCGGTAGTTCTGCGAGCGCTCGCACCGCTTGATTCGGTGATTCAGGCGGCCGGGCGGGCGGACAGGGAGGGGCGGCTTACAGCGGAATGTGGGCGCCCCGGCGGCCTGGTGGTGGTGTTCCTGCCGGAAGATCACCGGACGCCGCCAAACGAGTATGCCCGTGCCGCAGGGATTACAGAAGGTCTCGCGAAGGCGGCTATCGAGACAGGAACGAGTATCCAGGTGGATTCCGCCAGGGCGATGGCGCAGTATTTCGAGCAATTGTACGGCGAATCCGGCGTCGATCTCGGAGCCGCCCTTGTGGGGTACCGGGAGACTCAGTGTTTCGCGACACTCTCGCGTGAATTTGAGATGATATCGAGCCGCACGCGCGACGTTTTTGTGCCGGATGACGAGGAGGCGCGCAAAGCGATTCAGCAGCTCTCCGCTATCGGCCGGCTGACCGCCGAGTTGCGCCGCCGATTGCAGCGCCACGTGATCGGGTTGAGTCCGGGGGAATTCGAGAAGGCGCGCGGAGTCCTATATCAGCAATTGCCGGAGGTCTGGATTGCCGTGGAGCAAGGCTACAACGAGCAGTTGGGGCTTATCTTCGATGGGGATCCGGCGGCATTGATACTTTGTGAGGAGGGGGCGGAAGGCCCCCATCCTAATCCCCCCAACTGATGCCACCATGTTTCAATCCACGCCCACGACTGGGCGAAAAAAATTCTTGACACCGACATCTTAATTCTACAATAATTCCGTAATGGTGCATCTGTTGGAGACAAATACACACGAGAGGGTCCATCTATGAGCCATGCAGCCGTTCGAGTTCGAGTATCCGGCGACTACGCCTGCTTCACACGTCCAGAGAGTAAAGTAGAGCGATTTTCCCTCCCTGTTATGACGCCGTCGGCTGCGCGGAACGTGCTGGATGCGATCTGCTGGCGACCCGAGATGCGCTGGATTGTCACCCGCATCTCGGTGCTGAAGCCGATCCGTTTCATGAGCGTGCTGCGCAACGAGGTGCAGAGCAAGCTCTCACCGGCATCGGTGAAGGGATGGATGCGTGATCCGTCGACCTTTGAGCCGCTGATCGCCGGCGCGGGCATGGATACGGATGGCACTCCGCGCCACACGACACTGCTGCGCGATGTCGCCTACTGGATCGACGCGTATCCACTGGTCTTCGATACCTCCGGCGACAACACGCCGAGGAAGTATGCGGCGATGATGAACCGGCGGGTCGAGAACGGACAGTGTTACAGCCGGCCGTACCTCGGTTGCCGGGAGTTTGCCGCCGAGTTCAGTCCTCCGGAAGAGAGTGATCGGGTGATCGCGGACTCGATGGAGATCGGCCGCATGCTCTATGACATCGCGTTTCTTCCCAAAGGCAACCGGGCTGTCTTCTTTGAGGCGCACTTAAAGGACGGGGTCCTCGACACGCGTCCCGAAGTGGTTCTGCGAGACGAGAAGCAGCGTCAGGAGGTGCTTGCATGCTCATACAAGCGTTAGCCGAATACGCAGACCGGTATCTTGCCGCGCAGACGAACAACGTCGCGTTTGAAGATAAGTCGGTGCCATGGTCGCTCGATATCTCCCCTCAAGGGTCTTTTCTCTCCGCGATTCCACGCATGACCACCGTCACGCGTGGGAAGAAATCTATCCAGATGCCGCTGCCGATGTGCGTGCCTCGCTCGCCGGTAAACCGCAACAGCGGCGAGCATCCACTGCTCGGAGCCGACGACATCGCGTACGTCCTGGGACCGGGCGCCTGGACATCGGACAAGCCTGCGGATCAAGAGCGGGCGAGGAAGCACCATGAGGCTTTCGTAGCGTTTCTTCGGGACGCAGCCAGGCAGACGAATGACGAGGCCCTCCTTGCTTGCGCCTGCTTCTACGAGCGTGCGGGCGAGGTCGAGAAGGCGCGCGCGGCGCTGAGCGGCGCGAAGAGCGGAACCCTCGTCGCGCTGTTCTGTGGCGGACCGGTGCTAGAGCGGCCGCCGGTTCAGGCGTTTTGGCGGCGGCACTATGAAGCGGCCTTCTCGGAGCGGATGGGCGAGCAGACAGGGGAATGCCTGATCTCAGGAAGACATGGGGCGATCGCTCCGACCCACGAGAAGATCAAGGGAGTCGCCAGCCTCGGCGGGCAGGCCTCCGGCGTCGCCCTGATGTCGTTCGACAAGGAAGCGTTCCGCTCCTATGGCTGGGAGCGAAACCAGAACAGTCCGGTGTCGCCGAATCGCGCCATGGCTTATGTGCTGGCGCTGAACGACCTGTTGCGCGATGCCGGGCGGACCGGCCCCGGGCGGCGGACGAACGTCGCCGGAATCGGGTTTTTGACATGGCTGAGCGCTCCGGATTCCTTCGATGCCTGGAATGTGTTGGAACGCCCGGACCCAAAGGAGGTCGAGGCGTTGCTGAAGTTCGATCCGAACGTCGACCCCGATCCCAAGCGGTTCTACCTCGCGGGGGTCTCCGGAAACGGTGCAAGGCTGCGAGTCCGCTACTGGGTTTCCGGGACGCTCACGGAAATCAAGCAGAACCTCAAGAGTTGGCATGAGCAACTACGGGTCGACTATCCATGGGACGCGCGTCCTGTCGAGCTTTGGCAGGTGCTGTACGCCATCCATCCCGACGGGAAGCCGCCCGGGCGCGACGTGGTAGCCCTAATCCGGCGCGGATTGGAGGGACCGGCGCAGCCGCTGGACTACTCGATTCTGGCAGCCGCCCTTGGCCGTTTGCGCCATCCCGGTGCGATCGGTTCGGAGGGGATGCCGCAACAAGGAGATCGGCTCTCTCCAGCCAGACTACGCGTGCCCATGGGGTTGATCCGGATGTGCCTGAACGATATCGCTCGTTTGAAAGGAGGAAAGGAAATGGGTGAAGGACTGGACCAAAACTGCGTCTTGCCCGCCTATGTGTGTGGCCGGCTTATGGCCGAGTTTGAAAACCTGCAACGCGTGTCGAGCGAGGGGGAAGTGAACTCCTCAGTGCTGGACCGCTACTTCACGCTGGCTTCGACGTACCCTGCCATCGCGTTTCCCAAGGTCGCGGACCTCGCGATGAAGCATCTGCGCAAGCTGCGGCGGGACAAGCCGGGGGCGGCGAGGGCCATCGACAGGCGATTCCAGGAATTGCACGGCCTTATACAGCCGGGCGAAGGCGGCGCCTATCCAGCCAGGCTGAGCTTGGCCGAACAGGGCCTTTTCGCACTCGGTTATTACCATCAGAAGGCCTGGTCGATAGAGCAGGCAATGAACCGCAAAGAATCCAGCAGCACGGAAGACTCGAGTGAACAGGAGAATCGACAGTGAGCGTCATCGAAAACCGCTATGATTTCATGCTCCTCTTCGACTGCCAGGACGGCAATCCGAATGGAGATCCCGACTCCGACAACAGCCCGCGTTTCGATCCCGAAACGTTCCAGGGCCTGGTTTCAGACGTGTGCCTGAAGAGAAAGGTCCGGGACTATGTTCTGCATGCCGCGGCGGCGGGCGCCGTACCGGCAGCCAAGAACGGCATCTTCGTGGTGAGCGGTAACACGCTGGAGAGCAAACAGCGTCGGCCGTTCGAGGAACTATCGGGCGCCGCCAAGATCGAAGCGAAAGGCAAGGACACCAAGCCTACGGATATCGAGAAGGCGCGCGAGTGGATGTGCGAACACTTCTACGATATTCGGACTTTCGGAGCGGTGATGAGCACGACGGAGTTCAACTGTGGCCAGGTCCGCGGCCCTGTGCAGATCACCTTTGCGCGCTCGGTTGACCGCGTCCTGACGACCGAACATACGATCTCGCGTCAGGCTTTCACTGGCGAAAAAGACATTAAGCCGGGCAGCACCGGCACGCTAGGCCGCAAACATACAGTGTCCTACGGGCTCTATGTAGCGCATGGTTTCGTAAACCCGGTATTCGCAGAGAAGACAGGCTTTGAGCAGGACGATCTCGACTTGTTCTGGAAGGCGCTCGGAAATCTCTTCGAGATGGACCGCTCCGCTGCGCGCGGCACCATGTGTACGCGCGGCTTGCACATCTTCAAACACGGGTCCAAGCTTGGGAACGCGCAAGCACAGCGCCTCTTCGAGTCTGTCAGGATCACCAAGAAGGACGGAGTGGAGAGTCCGCGCTCCTTTGCGGACTACAACATCGCGCTGCCCGCCTCGCTACCAAACGGGGTGGCACTGATCGATGGCCTGGCATGACCGGCTTGGCGGGCATGTACGCCGAAGAGGATCTGCTCCCGCTTTCCGGACTTCAGCACATGGCGTTTTGCGAGCGCCGCTGGGCCTTGGTTCATCTGGAGCGCCAGTGGAGCGATAACCTCTACACCGTGGAAGGCGAACTGGCGCACGAGAAAGCACATTCCCGGGACATCGAGTCCCGGCCCGATGTGCTCGTGCGCCGCACGCTTCCGATTCATTCTTTCCGGCTGGGTCTCTCCGGACAGGCGGATGTCGTCGAGTTTCTGCCTTGCGCGGCGGGAGAGCCGGGAATCGCGATGCCGCGTAGACAGGGGCTGTGGCGTCCATATCCGATCGAGTACAAACGCAGCCGTGACAGGCATGGTGAGCGGGCCTACCAGATTCAGCTTTGCGCGCAAGCCTTGTGCCTTGAAGAGATGCTGAAGACGGATGTGCCTACCGGCGCGGTTTTCGACAGCCGGGCCCGCCGCCGCGCCGAGGTGGCGTTCGATGCCGGCCTTCGCAAGCGGGTTGAGGATCTGTCGGCCCACATGCACGCCCTGAGCGCTTCGAGAAAGACGCCCGCAGCAATATATGAAAGAAAGTGCGAGGGGTGCTCGATGATAGGCGTGTGCCTTCCTTCGGCGACGGGTTCCAGGAGCGCCACCGGGTATCTGCGCCGCGCTGTGGCCGGAGCTTTGCGGGAAGAGGATCAATGAGAAAGCTGCTCAATACGCTCTATGTCACTCTCCCGAAGGCATACCTGAGCAAGGACGGCGAGACAGTTCTGGTGCGCCAGGAGGAAGAAACCCGCCTTCGCGTACCTATCTTGAACCTCGAAGGAATCGTCTGCGTGGGTCAGGTGTCCATGAGCCCCGCATTGATGGCGTTCTGCGCGGAGCGGAACGTCGGAGTGAGTTTCCTGAGCGAGCATGGGAGATTTCTTGCTCGGGTTCAGGGGCCGGTGCATGGAAACGTGCTGTTGCGGCGCGAGCAGTACAGGCGGGCGGATGATGAGTGCGCCTCCGCTGCGATTGCGCGATCGGTCCTCCTGGCGAAGGTGGCAAATGGCCGGACTGTGCTGCTGCGCGCCGCGCGTGAGCGGCCTTCGGCGGCCGTAGACTGTGTTGCCGCCCGGATGGGAGACTCGATCCGTGAACTCGAACGCACCGGGACGCTGGATGGCCTGCGCGGGGTGGAGGGTGACGCCGCGCGTGGCTACTTTTCGGTGCTGGATGAGCTGATCCTCCAGCAGAAGGAGGCATTCTTCTTTCGTGAACGGAGCCGCCGTCCGCCGCTTGATAACGTGAACGCGCTGCTCTCTTTTCTGTATGTGCTATTGATGCACGACGTCAGTTCCGCTCTGGAGACGGTCGGCCTGGACCCCGCGGTTGGGTTCCTTCACCGCGACCGTCCCGGACGCGCAGGGCTGGCGCTGGACCTGATGGAGGAACTTCGCCCGGTGGTGGCGGATCGCATGGCGCTTACGCTGATTAACCGGCGACAGGTCACGGCTTCCGGCTTTACCCGCTCCGGCTCGGGCGGTGTCAGTATGAGTGACGCAACGCGGAAGGAGGTCCTTACTGCCTGGCAGTTGCGAAAGCAGGAAGAGCTTGTGCATCCGTTTCTGAATGAGCGGATTCCGCTGGGCCTGGTGCCGTACGTCCAGGCGCTGCTGCTGGCCCGCTATCTTCGCTGCGATCTTGATGCGTACCCATCTTTCTTTTGGAGGTGATGGCCGTGATGGTGTTGGTCGCCTATGATGTGGAAACTTTGTCGGAATGTGGCAAACGGCGGCTGCGGCAGGTGGCGAAACTGTGCGAGAACCACGGGCAGCGGGTACAGTACTCCGTGTTCGAGTGCCTGCTCGATCCCGCACAATGGGTTCAACTGCGGGCGAGCCTGGTAGCGGCGATCGATCCCGATTCAGATAGTCTGCGGTTCTACTTTCTGGGTACGAACTGGCAAAAGCGCGTCGAGCACGTAGGAGCGAAGCCCGGCTATGACCCCTCGGGACCGCTCGTCCTGTAGCCGCGAACCCGAAGCTCACAGGGACCTCCACGCCGGTTCGCGCGAGCTGTATCCTGCTGCTATATCAAGAGTTAGCAGAACAGGCGTAAACCCTCGACTACAAGAACACCGCGATTCCCATGGGTTCGGCGTTATGACCACGATAGGTCTCGATGCCTCTATGGTTTAGCGGCAGGGCCGTCGCGCCCCGCGTGGGCGCGTGGATTGAAACACCCAGCAATAAGCCATGAAGACATTCATCCTTGGTCGCGCCCCGCGTGGGCGCGTGGATTGAAACCTCTGCCGTGCAAGCATGTCAACTATTATATAAGAGTCGCGCCCCGCGTGGGCGCGTGGATTGAAACTCCTTGCGGAGTGCCTTAGCGCGTGCAAGGGTAGTCGCGCCCCGCGTGGGCGCGTGGATTGAAACTGCGGAATGCCCCCAGCGTTCCCAACGTCGATATTGTCGCGCCCCGCGTGGGCGCGTGGATTGAAACAAAGCCGCCGAACTGTCCATGAGCCTGCATGGTAGTCGCGCCCCGCGTGGGCGCGTGGATTGAAACACCGCTGCCACGGTTTCAAGCCACCTGATTGCACCGTCGCGCCCCGCGTGGGCGCGTGGATTGAAACTCATGTGTGCTTGCCTCCATCTGGCCGTCCGCGCGTCGCGCCCCGCGTGGGCGCGTGGATTGAAACCGCATCGTGCGCGAGAAAG
>JAEZIJ010000019.1 GCA_023436715.1 Acidobacteriota bacterium | reverse complement strand
AGAGAGGCTCCTTTGTGTGTCCGTACATCTAGTCAAGTAACTAGATACCACAAGATGGCTCAGAACGCAACAAAAATCTATGCAAATGCTTTTTATCTAGTGAAAGGCCAAAGTCCAGGGCACGGCTGAAGCCGTGCCCTGATACAAGGCCCAAGCCACGGACTTCCCTTTGCCTGAAGCCGTATTCCATTTTCATCCTGGCGGCTGAGGACGGCTTCCTTCGTGACGCGACTCTCTGGTCTGCGGCGATTGCGGAGCTGTGATCTGCCGGCGGTGCGGAAAACCGCTCGAAAAGGCCGACGAAGTTTCCGACTTGGGGCCCGGTTCACGACACGTATCAGGGCACGGCTTCAGCCGTGCCCTGATACCAAGCCGGGGGGCGACCATTCGTGGCCCGTGCCGGGTCCGACGTGTGTCCCCTACCCCGCCAGGTTTGTGATGAACCTGTGCAGGCGGTCGAGGCCTCGCTCCAGTTCCGCCATGGACGTGGCGTAGGAGATTCGGAAGTGGCTGTCGGTGCCAAACGCCTCGCCGGGAACGACCGCGACGCGCTGCTGCTGTAACAGGCGCTCCGCGAACTGCAAGGTGTTCTCGACACCGCCCGAACGCAGTACCGCACTGACATTGGGATATGCGTAAAAGGCGCCCATCGGCTCGGCACAGGTGACGCCCGGAATCTCCCTCAGGCGGCGCACCACAAATTCCCGGCGGCGCCGGTACTCGGCGAGCATGATGCCGACCGAATCCTGAGGCCCACGCAGCGCTTCCACACCGGCCTTCTGCGCCACGGAGGTCGGGTTCGATGTGGAATGGCTCTGGAGCTTCGCAATAGCCTGTATCACGGGCTCAGGCCCCAGTCCGAAACCGACGCGCCATCCGGTCATCGCGTAGGACTTCGAAAGCGAACCGGCCACGATCACCGACTGCCTGGCCCGTGGCGAGGAGGCGACGGAGTACGGCGCACCGCCGTAGACGAAATAGCAGTAGCACTCGTCGGTCAGCAGGTAGATGCCGCGCCGGGAAGTGAGGTGGAGAATGCGCTCGAACTCCTCGGGGTCGATGATCGCCCCGCTCGGGTTGTTCGGCGAATTCACGATCACCACTTTGGTGCGGTTGCTCAGGCAGGGCTCGAGCATTGCAGCCGTCAGGCGGAATCCGTTCTCCTCTTCCGTAGGCACGAAAACGCATTTGCCGCCCGCGTACGCCACCACGTCGCGGAAAGTCACCCAGTACGGAACGGGAATCACGACTTCATCGCCGGAATCCACCAGCACCTGAATCACGTTGAACACAACGTGCTTGCCGCCGACGGAGATGACGCATTCCGAGGGCGAGTAGCGGGTGCCGAAATCGGCGGCGTGACGCTCGCAGACGGCCTGCTTGAGCTCCGGGATGCCGCTTGCGGCCGTGTACTTTGTGAAGTTCTCCTCGATGGCGCGCACGGCGGCCATTTTGATGTTGTCCGGAGTGGGGAAATCGGGCTCCCCCGCTCCGAAGTCCACCACGTCCTCGCCCGCCCGGCGCAGACGCTCCGCTTCCGACGCCACATACATGGTCGTGGAGACGGTAATCCTGGATATTCTTTCCGTTAAATCCCCGGACTGCAACATGAATTGGCTAGACGCCCCTCAAAACGCGTTCTCTGAGCCGGACCTCCACGGAGGGAGGCACGAGTTCGGTGATATCACCGCCCAGGCGAATCACTTCCTTGACTAGTTTCGAGCTGATGAACGAGTACGCTTCGCCGGCCATGAGGAACACAGTCTCTATGCTCGGGCACAGGCGCCGGTTCATGAGCGCCATTTGCAGCTCGTACTCGTAGTCGGAAATCGCACGGATGCCGCGGATCAGAATGCCGGCGTGCTTTTGCCGCGCGTATTCGACGAGCAAGCCGTCGAACCAGTCGACCTCGATCCGGCTATCCGCACCCACGACCTCGCGGAGCATCTCCATCCGCTCCGGAACGCTGAACAGCGGGTGTTTGTGCTCGTTGCGAAGTACGGCCACGATCAGGCGGTCACAGAGCTTCGCGCCCCGCTCGATCAGGTCCAAATGGCCGTTTGTGATTGGGTCGAACGACCCGGGATAGATAGCTATCATGCAGCGCGGCTTCTTCCGGCTCGATTTCGATTCTAGCGAAAAAATGGGAACGTGGAGCGTAGATCGCGGATCGTGGAGGCCTCTTTGGCGCTAAGTCCTTACGCTATAATGGAGTTTTCCCAAAAAATGCCTGAGAACAGCCTCGACCTCAAAAAGACGGTCAACCTGCCGCGGACGGACTTCCCGATGAAGGCCAACCTTCCGCAGAATGAGCCGAAGATCCTCGCCCGCTGGGAAGAGACAAGGCTTTACGACCGCATCAGGAAGCAGTCCGCGGGGCGGCCGATGTACGTTCTGCACGACGGCCCGCCCTACGCGAACAACCGCATTCACTCCGGCACAGCGTTCAACAAGATACTGAAGGATTTCATCATCAAGTCCAAGAGCATGGCGGGCTTCGATTCGCCATACGTCCCGGGGTGGGACTGCCATGGCCTGCCGATCGAGATCCGCGTTGACAACGAACTCGGGGCCCGCAAGGCGAAAATGACCGTCTCGCAGATCCGGGAGGAGTGCCGGAAATACGCGTCGAAGTGGGTCGATATCCAGCGCGAGGACTTCCGCCGCCTGGGCGTGCTGGGAAGGTGGGAGGCGCCCTACCTCACTATGACCGCCGATTACGAGGCGGCCATCGCGAGGGCGTTTGTCGAGTTCCTCGACCAGGGCTACGTGTATAAGGGCCTGAAGCCGGTGAACTGGTGTATCCGCTGCCGCACTGCGCTGGCCGAAGCCGAGGTGGAGTACGAGAACCACACCAGCCCTTCTATCTGGGTGCGTTTCCCGCTGATCTCGGACCCCGCCAAGCTGGACCCGGCGCTGGCCGGAAAGCGAGTCTACGGGCTGATCTGGACCACCACGCCCTGGACCATCCCGGCCAACATGGCCATCGCCTTCCACCCGAACTACGAGTACGCGGCGGCCGAGGTGGATGGCGACGTCTACGTCGTCGCGGCCGAGCTTCTCGAGCGCACAGCGCAAGAGGCCCGCTGGGACGCGCCGAACGTGCTCGCGCGGATGAAGGGCGCCCAACTCGAAGGCGCGGTTTTCCGCCATCCGTTCCTGGAGCGGGATTCGGTGGGCGTGCTGGCCGATTACGTCACGCTGGACCAGGGGACCGGCGCCGTCCACACCGCGCCGGGGCACGGCCAGGAGGACTACGTCACCAGCCAGCGGTACGGCATCACCACGTTCTGTCCGGTCGATGCGGCAGGTCGTTTTTTCCAGGCCGAAGGGGCGGCGGGAACGCTGCCGGAGGCACTCCTCGGGAAGACCGTGTGGGATGCCAACCCGGTCGTCATTGAGATTCTGAAAGAGAAAGGGGCTCTGGTCGCACAGAAGGCGCTCGAGCACAGCTACCCGCACTGCTGGCGCTGCCATAACCCGACGATTTTCCGCGCCACCGAGCAGTGGTTCATCGGCATGGAGCGCAACGACCTCCGAGCCCGCGCTCTCGAAGCCATCAAGCAGGTGAAGTGGATGCCGGAGTGGGGCGAGGAGCGCATCTCCAACATGATCGCGGGCCGGCCGGACTGGTGCATTTCGCGCCAGCGCGCATGGGGCGTCCCGATCACGGTGTTCTACTGCGAGAAGTGCGCCGAGCCGCTAACCGACCGCAAGATCCTGGACCGCGTGGTGGACCTGTTCGAGCGCGAAACCGCCGACGCATGGTACAACCACACTGCGGCGGAACTCATTGGCCCCGGCGTGACCTGTAAGCGCTGCGGCGGCTCGGAATTCCGCAAGGAGACGGACATTCTCGATGTCTGGTTCGACTCCGGTTCAAGCCACCTCGCCGTGCTGACGGAAGCCAACGGACTGCCCTGGCCCGCCGACCTTTACGTGGAGGGCGGCGACCAGTATCGCGGCTGGTTCCACAGTTCGCTGCTGGTCGGGGTGGGGCTGAAGGGCCGCGCGCCGTACCGGCAGTGCGCCACCCACGGCTGGACGCTGGACGAGCAGGGCCGCGCGCTTTCCAAATCCCTCGGCAATTTTATCGAGCCGCAGGAACTCATCAAGCAGTACGGCGCCGACGTGGTCCGGCTGTGGGTAGCCTCGGTGGAGTTCACGGACGACATCGTGATCTCGCCGACCATCCTGGCGCGGCTCTCCGAGGCGTACAGGAAGCTGCGCAACACGTTCCGGTATGCGCTGGGAAACCTGTCGGATTTTGACCCGGCCGCCGACGCCGTTCCCGCGGAGCAATTGCTCGAGATCGACCAGTGGATTCTGCTGCGCACGGAGCAACTCGTTCGCGATTGCCTCCGCTGGTATGAGGAACTCGCGTTCCATCGCGTGTACCACGCAATTTACGATTTTGCGACCTCGGAGTTAAGCGCGCTGTACTTCGATGTCTTGAAGGACCGGCTCTACACCACCGCGCCGCGCTCTCAGGCACGCCGCAGCGCGCAGACTGCGCTCTACCGCATCAACTACGCGCTGGTGCGGCTGGCGGCCCCGATCCTCGGCTACACCGCCGAGGAAGTCTGGCAGTACATGAAGAAACCTTCCGGCGCTCCCGAGAGCGTACACATGGCGTTGTTCCCCGCTCCCGAGGAACTCACGGAAGGGCTCGGCGAGGAGCCGCGGAAACGCGCCGCAAACTGGGAACGTCTGATGAGTGTACGCGAGAGCGTATTGAAAAGCCTGGAGACCGCGCGCCAGGAGAAGTTCATCGGCGCGCCTCTCGAAGCTCAGGTGCGCCTGCGAGCTAACGGAGATCTGTATCCCCTTCTCGAACAATACGCCGGAGAGCTTCCCGGCCTGTTTATCGTTTCCCAGGTGACAATCGAGAAGCAGCCCGAGCAGCCGCTGGGGGTCGAAATCGGCCGGGCGGCAGGCGTCAAATGCGAGCGATGCTGGAAATACACAACCGACGTGGGCTTCGATCCGCGGTGGCCGACTATCTGCCGGGCCTGTGCGGAGGCGGTCGAGGAGATCGTGAAAGCGTAGTGGCGCGCCTTCGAGCAGTTTCCTACGGCATCGCGGCCTTGGTGTTCCTGCTGGACCGGATTACCAAGATCGTCATCCAGCGGCAGATGTCGGTTTGGGATTCGTACACGGTGATCCCCGGGTTCTTCAACATCATCCACACGGAGAACCCGGGCGCCGCTTTCAGCCTGTTTGCGGGCGCGCAGGCCGAGTGGCGGACTTTTTTCCTGGTGGGGCTTTCGACCGCCGCGATGGTGCTGATCGGCGTCCTTCTCTGGCAGCCCAGCGGGCGTATGGGAGAGGGCCGGCACCTTCGTCTCGGCCTGACGTTGATCATGGGAGGCGCGCTCGGCAACCTCTATGACCGCGTGCTGACAGGGACGGTGACGGACTTCCTGGAACTGTACGTGAGCAGCTTCCACTGGCCGGCATTCAACGTGGCCGATAGCGCAATCACGATCGGAGCCGTGCTGGTGCTGATCGACCTGTTTCAATCGTCGAAACGCCCCGCGGTGAATATGTAAATGTTTCCTCAGGTATTCCATATCGGGAGCTTCTTCCTACCGACGTACGGCCTGCTGGTCGCGCTCGGGTTTCTGACGGGATTGTGGACGGCCGCGCGGCTGGCGGCAAAGGCTGGACTCAACAAGGAAGACGTGCTCAACCTTGGTGTCTACACGGCCATCGCCGGCCTCGCCGGGGCCAAGCTGTCGATGCTCGTGATGGATCTCGAGTATTACGCGCGGAACCCGTTGGAGATTTTCTCGCTGAGCACGTTGCAGGCGGCCGGCATCTTCTACGGCGGCTTGATTCTCGCGCTTGTGACGGCTGCCTGGTACATGCGGCGCCGGAAGATGCCGGGCCTCGCGACGGCGGATGCATTCGCTCCGGGTGTCGCGATCGGTCACGGCATTGGCCGGTTGGGGTGCTTCTCCGCGGGCTGCTGCTGGGGAGCGGAATCGCACCTGCCCTGGGCCGTGACCTTCACGAATCCGGAAGCTCACCGGCTGGTTGGCGTTCCACTTGGAATCTCACTTCAGCCGACGCAGCTTTACGAGGCTTTGGCGGAAGGGCTGATTTTCCTGTTTTTGTACAAGCGATTCCAGCGTAAGCACCGGCCGGGAACGATTATCGGCCTGTACCTCATGCTCTATTCGAGCGTGCGTTTTGCGGTGGAGTTCGTGCGGGCGCACGACGAGAAGAATCCGTTTTTCGGTCCGTTCGTCGTTGAGCAATGGGTGGCGCTGGGGCTGGTCGCTCTCGGCGTATGGCTCGTGACGCGCGGAAGTGCCAAGCCCTACGGCGCCTCGTAAGGGAAACTGACGACGATTGGCCGGCCGGTGAACGCGCGCCCGATAATCGGCGTGAACAATCGGAACGGGTAATCGCGCAGCGTGAGGACGATGCGGTCGTCGCTCGTGCCTGCGTCATGCCGCACTACTTCCACCATCGCGGGAGTGATCCCGAATATGCCGCAAGTGCGGCCGCTCGGCGCGGCAGGCTGGTTGTACAGGACCATGTTGGTGAACGCGGTGGCGTCGTAAGCATGCACCGCGCTGTACCGCCCGGCGTTGCGGACTCGCTCGGCCAGGGTCTGGTGAATGAAGAACACCTGGCCCATGTCGAAGATTCCGATGAGGGTGACAATCAGGACCAAAGCCACCAGCGCCGCTTCGACCGCGGCCTGCCCGCGCTCATGTGGGGAAACCGCTTTGCCCGCGCCAATTTTCATCACCTTTGGTGGCCCGGCTGGGCCATTTACCCGGGGACCGGCCACGGGCGACGCATGCG
>JAEZIJ010000017.1 GCA_023436715.1 Acidobacteriota bacterium | reverse complement strand
CTTTAGCCCCTGTTCATGGCGTCCCCAGGGGCTAAAGCCCGTGGCTTGGCGATGGCTTGCGGCACGGCTGAAGCCGTGCCCTGATACAAGGCCAAAGCCACGTCGCGATCTACGGACTCCAGACGCTACAGGAAAAGCAAGACTGTAGACGCGACTGTGAGCGCGGCAACCAGCCCCTCAAAAACCTCGTTCGACATGCGGTTCGCCAGCCACCTCCCGCCCACCGCGCCTACCAGCACCGCGGGCGCGACCGCGACCCCAAAGGCGAGCGACCGCGCGGTGATCAGGCCGTGCCACGCGTAGACGGGCACCTTCGCCAAGTTGATAACGAAGAAGAACCACGCGCCGGTCGCCAGAAACTCCTCCTTCGGCAGGCGCCTGCTCAACAGATACAGGTTCATCACCGGACCGGCGGCATTGGCGACGGTTGTCGCAAATCCGGCAGTCACGCCGTAAGGTGCCGAGTAACGGTCCGATAGAGCCTTCGGGCGCCAGCGCGTGAGGAGATAGACGCCAAGCATCACTACGACGATGATCCCAACGATCAGCCGCAGCGTTCGCTCATGGAACGAGAGTGCCACCGCGCCTGCCGCAAGTCCCGCAAGCACCCAGGGCGCCAGCGAAAACAGCGCGCGCGCAGCCGCGTGCCGCCTCCAGTAGTAGATCGCGAACACATCGGCGAGACACAGTAGCGGCAGCAACCAGCCGGAGGCCTGACGCGCGTCGCCCAACGCCAGAATCATGAGCGGAACCATCAGAATCGACACCGCGGGCATGCCCGTCTTCGCAATTCCGGCCAGCAAGCCGCAACAGGCTCCGAGCGTCCACTGATAAGGCGTGAGCTGCATCATGCGCGATCGTTCCAGTATCGCGCATGGCCTGCTGTGCTATCGTGATCCTTCCTGGAGGTGTTGCGTGTTCAAATTATTCGTCCTGATTTGCGTTCTCGTGGGCGCGATTGCGCTCTCCGCGGCTGAACCGCCGAAAGCCGGGATCTCCAGCTCTTCGATCAAGGCCAGTTTCGATCTGCCCGACCCGGAGAACGGCTACTACCGTGCCACCCGGTTCGACTGGTCCGGCGTGATCAGCAGTCTCCAATATGCCGGCCACGAGTATTTCGGCGTCTGGTTCCCTAAGTACGATCCGAAAATCCACGATGCCATCACCGGCCCCGTCGAGGAGTTCCGTACCAACGACGCGGGACTGGGATACGATGCCGCCAAGCCTGGCGGCACCTTCATTCGAATCGGCGCCGGAGTGGTTCGCAAGCCCGACGAGCGCGGCTACCGCATTTTCAACACGTATGACATTGTGGATCACGGCAAGTGGAAGGTCCGTAAGGGCCGCGACCGCATCGAATTCACGCACACGCTCGCCGATGACGCCGGACACGCATACGTCTACCGCAAAACCGTCCGGCTCGAGAAGAACAGTCCCGTGATGGTGATCGAGCATTCGCTCAAGAACACCGGCCGGCTGCCCATCGAATCCACGCAGTACAACCACAACTTCTTCATGATCGACAAGCTGCCCATCGGCCCGGATGTGAGCATCAAGTTCCCATTCGACTTGAAAGCAAAGGCGGATCTGCGCGGACTGGCGGAAGTACGCGGCGGCGAACTGGTCTTCCTGCAGGAATTGCAGAACAGGCAGAGCGCGTTCACCGAACTCGAAGGCTTCGGCAACACCGCGAAGGATTACGACATCCGCATCGAGAACCGGAAAGCGGGCGCCGGCGTCAGGATCACCTCGGACCAGCCTCTGGCCAAACTGGTCTTCTGGTCCATCCGTACCACGGCCTGTCCCGAGCCCTACGTAAACCTGCGCGTCGAGCCCGGCCGCGAAACGAAGTGGAATATCTCCTACGAGTTCTACACCCTACCCGGCGCGGCAGGGAAATAGGTACAAAAAGGGCGGAACGATCCCCGGCGGTTTGTTATCATTAAGGGTTATCCCACTAGAACTTCAGGAGAACCTCAAAACATGGCAGTCAAAGTAGGAATTAACGGATTTGGGCGTATCGGGCGCAACGTTGTGCGCGCTGGTTACAAAGATCCCAACATCGAATTCGTTGCGGTCAACGACCTTACCGACACGAAAACCCTGGCCCATTTGCTGAAGTACGACTCGGTTCTTGGCCCGCTGGATGCTGAGGTTAAGGCCGAAGGCGATTGCATTTCCATCGACGGCAAGAAGCTGAAGGTGTTCGCGATCAAGGATCCGGCGGAACTGGACTGGAACGCCCTGGGCGCGCAAGTCATTGTGGAATCGACGGGAAGGTTTACCGATGCGACGCTGGCCGCCAAGCATCTCGGCGGGTCGGTGAAGAAGGTCATCATCTCGGCCCCGGCGAAGAACGAGGACCTCACGGTCGTGCTCGGCGTGAACGACAACAAGTACGATCCCGCGAAGCACAACATCATTTCGAACGCCTCCTGCACCACGAACTGCCTGGCCCCGTTCGTGAAAGTGCTGCACGAGAACTTCACGGTCACCAAGGGATCGATGACCACGATCCACAGCTACACCAACGACCAGAACGTGCTCGACTTCCCGCATAAGGACCTGCGGCGGGCGCGGGCGGCGGCCGTCAACATGATCCCGACCTCGACCGGCGCGGCGAAGGCCATCGGCCTGGTTATGCCGGAACTGAAGGGCAAGCTGGACGGCTATGCCATGCGCGTTCCGACCCCGAACGTTTCGGTGGTCGATCTCGTGTGCGTTACCGAGAAGCCCGTCACCGCCGAAGCAGTCAACGCGGCGCTGAAGAAGGCGGCCGAAGGCCCGCTGAAGGGCATTCTGGCCTACACGGAAGACCCGGTGGTTTCGAGCGACATGATGCACAACTCGAACAGCTCGATCGTGGACGCCGGCCTGACCAAGGTGCTCGACGGCAACCTGCTCAAAGTAGTTTCCTGGTACGACAACGAGTGGGGCTATTCCTGCCGTGTGGTCGACCTGGTGAAGTTCCTGGCCTCCAAAGGGCTGTAAGAGAACGTAGAAACGTGGAACGTAGGCCGTCAACCCGGCGGTCTACGTTCCTTTTTGTATCTGGCGGATTACGGCGTCGGTGAATCCGGTGGTGCTTGCCGCGCCTCCGGCGTCCGGCGTCAGATGCTTTCCTTCCGCATACACCCACTCGATTGCCGATTGCAGCCGGTGAGCCGCTGCGCTTTCCCCTAAATGCGAGAGCATGAGCGCGGCGGACTGCATCAGCGCGGTCGGGTTCGCCACGCCCTTCCCCGCTATGTCGGGCGCGCTGCCGTGAACGGCTTCGAACACCGCGTGGTGCTCGCCGAAATTCGCGCCAGGCACTATCCCCAGCCCCCCAACCAGCCCCGCGACGAGATCCGAGATGATGTCGCCGTACAGGTTCGGCATGAGCAGCACGTCGAACGTCTCGGGCCGCATCACAAGCTGCATGGCGGCGTTATCGACGATCATTTCCTTGTATTCGATTTCGGGGTATTCGCGCGCCACCTCCCGGCAGCAGCGCAGGAACAAGCCGTCGCCCAGTTTCATGATGTTGGCTTTGTGGATCGCGTGCACCTTGCGCCGGTTCTGATGCCGGGCGTATTCGAACGCGTAGCGCGCGATGCGAAGCGATGCGGCGCGGGTGATCACCTTGATGCTGGTGACCACGTCCCTGATTACCTCGTTCTCGAGCCCCGCATAGAGGTCCTCCGTGTTTTCCCGGAACATCACGATGTCGATATGCACGTCGCTGAAGCGCGACTTGATTCCCGTGAAGCTCCGGACGGGGCGGAAGTTTGCGAACAGTTCCAGCCGCTTGCGCAAGATCACGTTGACACTCTGGTGGCCGCCTGCAATCGGCGTCGTGACCGGGCCTTTGAGGCCGACGTGAGTGCGTTCGAGAGAATCGATTACGTAGCTTGGGATCTCGTCGCCGGAAGCCTGTAGCGTCTCCGAATTCAATTCCAGGCAGTCCCAGTCGATTGGGACACCGGTGGCATCCACCGCGCGAACTGTGGCCTGCGCAACTTCGGGTCCGATCCCATCCCCAGGTAGCAAAGTAACGTGGTATGGCACGCTCCTATCATATCCGCGAGCGCGGCGGCGCGGGCTACAATAAAGTTTCCATGTCCAACATTCAACGGGTTTTGATCAGTGTTACGGATAAGACGGGTGTAGCGGACTTCGCGCGGCGGCTCGCCGCCATGGGTTGTGAGATCATCTCAACCGGCGGCACGGCGCGCTCGCTCAAGGAAGCCGGCCTGAAGGTGCGCGATGTCTCGGACGTGACCGGGTTTCCCGAAATGCTCGACGGCCGCGTGAAAACCATACATCCTAGAATCGCCGCGGGCGTGCTCGCCATTCGCGACAACCCCGAGCACGTCAAGGCGCTCGCCGAACACGGCATCGCGACTATCGACATGGTCGTCGTCAACCTCTACGCGTTCGAGAAGGCGGCCGCACGCGAGGGCACCACGGTTCCGGAACTGATTGAAAACATCGATATCGGCGGACCCACCATGATTCGCGCGGCGGCCAAGAACTACCAGGATGTGGCCGTGGTTGTCTCGCCGGAGGACTACGAGGCGATCGCCCGGGAGATGGAGGAATGCGGCGGCTCGGTCTCGCTCGCCACTCGCTGGCGGCTGGCGAAGAAGGCTTTCCGGCTCACGGCGGATTACGACCGCGCCATCAGCGCCCGCCTCGCGAAGATCACCGTGGAAGACGAGAAGTACGTCGAGAGCACTCCGGTGCTGCCGCCGGCGCTCGACATTCGTGCGGACCGTGCGTTCGACCTACGCTACGGTGAAAACCCTCACCAGTCGGCTGCCCTTTACGCCACCGGACGGTCCGGCATCGCCGGCGCTGAGCAACTCCACGGCAAGGAGCTTTCCTACAACAACCTGGTGGATCTCGACGCCGCGTGGCAGCTCATTTGGGAGTTCGAAGGACCGGCCGCCGCCATTATCAAGCACACCAATCCGTGCGGCTGCGCCGAGCAGACGACGCAAGCCGAAAGCTACCGCAAGGCCTTCGAAGCAGATCCGGTGTCCGCCTACGGAGGAGTGCTCGCCTTCAACCGGCCGGTTGAAGAAGAGACCGCGCGCGAAATCGCCAAGACCTTCGTTGAGGCAATCGCCGCGCCGGATTACACCCAGGAAGCCCTCGCGATCCTCACCGGCAAGAAGAACCTCCGCCTGCTCAGAGTGGAGCCGAGTGCTGGCCCCGAACTCGTGATGAAGTCGATCACCGGCGGGTTCCTCGCGCAGACGCCCGACGTGCACCGCCTCGATCGCGCTCAGGTTCAGGTAAAAACCCGCCGCGCCCCCACCGAAGAGGAGTGGCGCGCGATGCTGTTCGGCTGGAAAGTCTCGAAGCACGTGAAGTCGAACGCCATTGTGTACGCCCGCGAGGGCCAATCGGTGACGGTCGGCGCCGGGCAGATGAGCCGCGTGGATTCGGTGAAGATCGGTGCGATGAAGGCGGTGTTGCCGCTGGCCGGAACGGTCGTCGCCTCCGACGCCTTTTTCCCGTTCCCGGATGGCGTTGAGGAAGCGGCGAAGCACGGCATTACGGCCGTTATCCAGCCGGGCGGCTCAATCCGCGACAACGAGGTGATCGAAGCGGCCGACCGTTTGGGCCTCGCCATGGTATTCACCGGAGTGCGCCACTTCCGCCACTAGAAAGCCGAGTGGGGCAGACGATCGTTTTGTGTCGTCTGCCATCGGTGGATCGAAGACGGCGGACCGCGGTTAGCGAGGAAAGCCTTGTGGGGCCGGGGCTTCTGCCCCGCCGCGGGGCGTTGGCCCGGCGTGAAGCCACGCGCCGCGCCGAAGCGCGACGGCAGCCCAGAAGGGCTGATCCCACATGAGCCGGTGACTTTCAACGGAGTGCCTCATGGGTTAGCGGCCCACCGAAGGTGATGAAAACTGTACCGGGCAGGACCGCTCCCTCGCGGGGGCGGGCCCGGTGATTTTCAAGGGAGTTCGGGGGCTCTGCACGCTTCGCCCCGTGGCCGGTCGACCGTGATTTTCGGGAGAGCGGTTTTCCGATATACTCGGTACGTTTTCCGATTTCAGGAGGCGTACCGATGAAATTCCTCGTCCCGGCTATCACCCTGCTTATTGCCGCCTGCTCCGCGCAGGCGCAGTTGCTTCAGAAGCCTACCTTGAGCCGCACCGAGATCGTGTTCTCGCACGCGGGCGACCTGTGGAGCGTCAGCCGCGAAGGCGGCCAGGCGCGGCAGTTAACCAGCGGTCAGGGCACCGAAACCGATCCGGTGTTCTCGCCGGACGGCACGCAGGTCGCCTTCACCGGCGAGTATGACGGCAACCAGGACGTGTACGTCGTCCCAGCCTCCGGCGGCGTGCCGCGGCGCCTCACCTGGCATCCCGGGCCGGATACCGTGCTGGGCTGGACGCCGGACGGGAAGCGAATCCTCTTCCGCTCGCAGCGCGCCAGTTACTCGCGGTTCAGCCGCCTCTTCACCGTGCCGGTGGACGGCAGCGGTTTGCCCACGGAGTTGCCTCTCCCGCTGGCCGAAGAAGGCTCCTACTCTCCCGACGGCTCCCGTATCGCCTACATGCCCCTCGCGCGCGCCTTCGAATCCTGGAAACGGTACCGCGGCGGCCTGACCGCGAAGATCTGGCTCGCCGATCTCTCCGACTCCCGCATCGAGAAGATCCCGCGCGAAAACTCGAACGACTTCGCTCCGATGTGGATCGGCGATAAGGTGTACTTTCTTTCCGACCGCAGCGGCCCCGTCACCCTGTTTGCCTACGACCTGAAATCGAAGAAGGTCGCGCAGGCGTTGCCGAACGCTGGCCTCGACCTCAAGGCCGCCTCAGCGGGTCCGGGCGCGATCGTCTACGAGCAGTTCGGCAAGATCGGCCTGCTCGATTTGAAGAGCGGGAAACCGCGCATGCTCGACATCCGCGTCGCGGCCGACCTTGCGGCCGTCCGCCCGAGATTCGAGAGGCTGGCCAGATCCATTGAGAGCGTGGAACTGTCGCCAACGGGCGCCAGGGCGGTCTTTGAGGCGCGCGGCGAGATCCTCACGGTCCCGGCCGACAAAGGGGACGTGCGCAACATCACGAACACCCCGGGCATAGCCGAGCGATTCCCTTCGTGGTCGCCCGACGGCAAGCGCATAGCCTATTTCTCCGATGAGACCGGCGAGTACGCGCTCCACCTGCGCGCGCAGAACGGCCTCGGCGATGTCACGAAGATCACGCTTGCGCCCGGCTTCTACTACAACCCGATCTGGTCTCCCGATAGCAAGAAGATCGCCTACACCGACCACGCGCAAAACATCTGGTACCTGGACCTCGACAAGCGAACTCCGGTGCGCGTCGATACGGATACGTACCACGCCCCCGACGGCGGGCTCGACCCGGTGTGGGCACCCGACAGCCGCTGGCTCGCCTACACGAAACAGTTGCAGAGCCACATGCGCGCCGTGTTCGTCTACTCGCTCGAAACCGGCAAGCCACAGCAGATCACGGACGGCATGAGCGACGCCCGCTTCGCCGCGTTCGATAAGAACGGCGAGCACCTGTTCTTCACCGCCAGCACGGACGCCGGTCCGGCCAGAGGGTGGCTCGACATGTCGGGCATGAATCGTCCGGTTTCCCGCAGCGCCTATGTCGTCGTTTTGCGCAAGGATCTGCCCTCCCCGCTCGCCCCCGAGAGCGACGAGGAAAAGGACGCCGCGGCGAAACCCGAAGAGAAAGCCAAGCCGGAGGAGAAGAAAAAAGAACTCACGGTCCGCGTCGATTTCGACGGAATCAGCCAGCGCGTCCTCGCTTTGCCGATGCCGGCACGCAATTACACCGGGCTGGCGGCGGGAAAGGCGGGCGTTCTGTTTCTGCTGGAAGGGCCGCCGGTAGCGCCGCTGCAAGGCCCGCCGCAGGGCGACACGCTCCACAAGTTCGAGATGAAGACGCGCAAGCCGGAAAAGGTGACGGATGGCCTGCGGGCGTTCGTCGTATCCGCAAACGGCGAGAAAATGCTGTTCCGCAAGGGCGAGCAATGGATCATTGCCGGGACGGCGGCGCCGCCCAAGCCTGGCGAGGGCGCGCTGAAGGTGGACGCGATGGAAGCCCGCGTCGAACCTCGCGAAGAGTGGCGGCAGATCTACCGCGAAGTTTGGCGCATCGAGCGCGACTTCTTCTATGATCCCGGCCTGCATGGGGTCGATCTGAAAACCACGAGCGCAAAGTACGAGCCGTATCTCCACGGTATCGGGAGCCGCGCCGAGCTGAACTACCTGTTCTCTGAGATGCTGGGCGAGCTTTCGGTCGGGCACCTCTACGTGGGCGGCGGGGCAATGCCGGAGATCAGGCGGGTGCGCGGAGGCCTGCTCGGCGCCGATTACCGCATTGAGAACGGCCGGTACAGATTCGCGCGAGTCTACAACGGAGAGAACTGGAATCCTGAGCTTCGCGCCCCGCTCACGCAGCCCGGGCGTGAATGTGGTTGCCGGCGAGTACCTCCTCGCTGTGAACGGGCGCGACCTGCGCGATTCCGACAACCTCTACAGCTTCTTCGAGGCGACGGCCGGCAAATCCGTGCTCCTCAAGGTGGGGCCTGACCCGGCCGGAACCAATGCGCGCGAAGTGACGGTGGTCCCCGTGGACAATGAATTCGGGTTGCGCAACCTTGCGTGGATCGAAGACAACCGCCGCAAAGTGGATCAGCTCAGCAAGGGCCGGCTCGCCTACGTCTACCTGCCGAACACGTCCGTCGGCGGCTACACCAATTTCAACCGCTACTACTTCGCCCAGGTGGATAAGCAGGGCGCGGTCATCGATGAGCGGTTCAACGGCGGCGGCAGCGCGGCCGACTACATCATCGACTACATGCGCCGTCCGCTGATGAACTTCTTCACCACGCGGTGGGGAAAGGAATTCACCACGCCCGTCGGTTCGATCTTCGGCCCGAAAGCGATGATCATCAACGAGCAAGCGGGCTCGGGCGGCGACATGATGCCCTGGATGTTCCGCAAGGCGGCTATCGGCAAACTGGTCGGCAAGCGCACCTGGGGCGGCCTGGTCGGAATCTTCGGCTTCCCTGCCCTGATGGATGGCGGGCGCGTGACCGCGCCGAACCTGGCGTTCTACAACACCGAAGGCGAATGGGACGTGGAGAACCACGGCGTAGCCCCGGACATCGAAGTGGATTACGACCCGCAGGCAGTCCGCGCCGGCCGCGACCCGCAGTTGGAAAAAGCCGTCGAGACCGTGCTCGCGGAACTGGAAAAGAACCCGCCGCGCACGTACAAGAAGCCGGCTTACCCGAATTACCACAAAAAGTAGGTTCTTATGGCCAACACGCTAACTCGCAGAGAGCTACTCGGCGGCGCGGCGGCCGCTTGGGCGCTCGCGCCCGGCCGCCCGCTCGTGGATACGCACATCCACCTGTTCGCCGCCGATCGGCAGCGATTTCCGGTTCATCCGAACGCGCCTTACAAGCCCGCGCCCGCTCCGCTCGAAGCCTACGCCGCATTCGCCGCGTCGAAGTTCGACCACGTCGTGATCGTCCACCCTGAACCCTACCAGGACGATCACGGCTACCTCGAATACTGCTTCGCCCATGAGCCCAGGGCCGGGTTCTTCAAGGGCACGTGCCTGTTCGACCCCATCGCGCCGGATACGCCCGCCCGCATGGAAGCGCTGGTGAAGAAACACCCCAAGCGGATCGTGGCGCTCCGCATTCACGAGATGGGCAAACCGGGCGAGCCCCCCACACACGACGGCGCCATCGCGGGCCGCGATATGCGCCACCCCGCCATGCAAACAACGTGGCGGAAAGTACAGGCGCTCGGCCTCGCCATCCAGATGCACTTCCTCCCCTGCCATGCGCCGCAAATCGGCGAACTCGCGGCACAGTTCCCGAAGGTCAATGTGATCCTCGACCACCTCGCGCGCGCCGGCCAGGGCACCCCCGCCGAGTTCGAGGGAGTGCTCAAGCTGGCCCGGTTGCCTAACGTGTATATGAAGTACTCCGGGGTGAACTACTCGTCGAAGCAGGCCTACCCGTTCAAGGACGCCGCGCCCATCGTGCGCAAGGCTTTCGACGCGTTCGGCCCCGGCCGGATGATCTGGGGCGGGCTCGGGCAGAATGAGGCCGACTTCGCGAGGCAGAGCCGTCTGCTCGAGATGATGTTCGATTTCGCGTCCGAAGCAGACCGCGACAAAATCCGCGGCCTGAACGCGATGAAGCTCTACGGCTGGACGTAGGGGCCGGGCAGGCCCGGCCCGCTCACTCTTTGTTACGCCCGCAGCTTGCGGTAAATCTCCAGGCAGCGCTTTGCCGTCTCTATCTCGGACAGATCGCTGCCTTCCTGCTCGATCAGGTAGAACTCCACGCCGCCCTTCTTCTCCGCCGCGTCGAAGACTTTCTTCCACGGCGAAGCGCCTTCACCGAACAGCACCTTGTATCCTTTGTCGGGCGACCAGTCCTTCAGGTGCACCACTTTGATGCGGCCCGGGTTGCGCTCGATCCACGCCACCGGATCATTGCCCGTCTCCACGGTCGTACCCACGTCGAGTTGCAGCACCACGTTTTTGTTGGTGTTCGCCGCCAAGAGTTCCAGCGGTTTCTGCCCGTCGACCGGCCTCCACTCGGCCTGGTGATTGTGGTACCCAACCGCCATCCCGGCCTTCTTCGCCGTCTCCGAAGCCTGGTTCAGCGTCTCGGCCACCTTCTTCCAGCCGTCGATGCCGGTCACGCGTCCGGGCGAGGCCATCACAATGTACTTGCTGCCGATGGTCTGGTTCAGCTCGATCGCCTTCCCGATCTTGTCCGGCGCGAAAGAACTGGCGCTGTTATGCGTGGAATAGCACTTGATGCCCAGGTCATCGAGCTCCTTGCGGACCTCTTTGGCCTTCTCCGGAGTCCAGTCGTAATACGGCGAGAAGAACTCGACGCACTGGTAGCCCATCTTAGCCACGGCGCGCACCGTGCCCATCAGGTCCTTCTGCAAATCGCCGCGCACCGAGAACAGTTCGAGGCCGATCGGGACTTTCTTGCCGCGCGCGGCCGCAGCCGCCAACGGAGCCGCGCCCGCCAGCGCGAGAAACGAACGTCGCGAGAAATCCTTACCTGTGTTCATGCGAGTGCAGAATACCACAAACGCTCCCGGCCGGGATTGACACTAAACGTTGATGTGCACTACCTTCGCGGGCGGGAAACCGTTGAACCAGGTCGATGAGGCGTTACTGTATGCGCCGATATTCTCCGAATACACGAGGTCGTCGATCGCCAGATCGGGCAGCTCCTCGGATTGCGAGATGGTATCGAGGCCATCGCAGGTCTGTCCAAAAACGGCGCAGATCTCGGTCGCGCCCTTCTTGAAAGATTTGAAGTGATACGGGCAGTGGTCGAAGATGATGCCTGAAAAGGTATGGTAAACGCTGTCGTCGATGTAGTAGCAAGTCTTGCCGTCGCGCACAGCCTTCCCGATAATTCGGGCGACGGCGGTGGCGGCGGTAGCCACCAGGAAGCGGCCGGGTTCCGCGAGAATCTCGATGTCTTTCGGGAACAGCCGGGCGATTTCCGCATTCAATAGCCTGGCCAGCGCGCTAAAAGGCTTTACGTGGCGATCGTAGCGCGCCGGAAACCCGCCCCCGATATCCAGAATTTTGATCTCAACCCCGCGCGTCCTGGCCTCCCGCATGACCGCGGCCGCCATGTTCAACGCCTTGACGAAATTGTCGAAGTTCGTACACTGGCTGCCGACGTGGAAACTCAGCGCCTCGACAACGAGGCCGATCCGGTGAGCTTCCTGCACCATGTCAACCGCTTCGCCCGGATCGCACCCGAACTTCGACGACAGCTCAACCATGGAGCCGGTGTTCGGAACGCGCAGCCTGATTGCGATTCCGGCGTGCGGCGCATAGCGCTTCACCTTCCGGAGCTCTTCGAAATTGTCGCAGGTGACAAGCGGCTTGTATTCGTCCAGGGCTTTCAGCGTTTCCTTCGGCTTGATGGGGTTGGCGTAGACGATCTTGTCCCAGATGAAATCCTGCCGCTCCTTGGGCGGAAGGTGCTCGATGTTCTCGTGAACCAGCAGGAACTCCGGCAGCGACGCAACGTCGAAACTGGCGCCCGCCCGATAAAGGGTTCGGACTATCTCGGGCGCCGGATTCGCTTTTACGGCGTAATACGCCTGCACTTTCGGCAACTGCTTGCGAAAGGCGGCGTAATTACGCCGTATGATCTCGTGGTCGATGATGACGACCGGAGTGCCGTTCTGCCTGGCAATGGCCCGCAGTTGTCTGGCGGTCATCCGGTTCAGCCGAGATCCGGCTCCGACCCGTCGAGCATCTTGACCTTGTTGTGTTTGAAATACTCGCGTGTCAGCGCCTTCATCATCTTGTCGCGCTGGTCGTACAGCCGCCGGAGCTTGCGAGGCTTGTGCCTGGCGAGCGCGTAGTGCGTCAGGATCGGCATCGCGATGGTGGTGTCGCTGTAGCAGACCACGGCATCGGGCAGGCGGTCCGGATCGACCTTCCCCCAGCTCACGGCTTCGCTCGGAGTGGCGCCGCTCAAACCGCCGGTATCCGGCCGCGCGTCGGTCACCTGCAGGAACATGTCCTGGCCGTATTCCTTGATGCGCAGGACTTCCTGAATCTGCGGCTCGGTCTGGAGCATGAAATTCTTCGGGCTGCCGCCGCCCCACAGGAGCACGGCGCTCTTGCCGCCGGACCGCTTCGCCGCGAGCACGAACGCGGTGGTCTCGTTGACGTCGATCGAAGGATTGACGCGCAGTTTGTTGCCGCGAAGCTCCTCGCCGGCCACGTTCATGCCTATCGTGGAATCGCCAGGCGACGACGTATAGCAGGGCACTCCCGCGCGGTACGCGGCTGCGAGTACGGAAACGTCTTTCACGCCGGCCTTGCGCTCCCATTCGGCTGCGTACTTACCAAGCAGGTGGTGCAGTTCGGCCGTGCCCATCTCCTTCTGGAATTCGGGCTGCACGAGGATGCCGCGCAGGATCTCGTCGGTGGCCATGAGGCAATCGCTATAGCCCAGAAGGACGTCGTAGATGCGCACGATGTCGTTGTTGCGCAGCTCGGTGTCGTCCATCCGGAAGCTGCCCACCCGCACGGGGTAGTTCAGGGCGAAATGAAGGTCGTGGTAAAGATTCGCGCCCGTGGCGACGATCCAGTCCACAAACCCCGCCTTGATCAGCGGCACGACGGAGGAGCAGCCGAGGCCGGCGGGCGTGAGCGCCCCGGAAAGCGTCATGCCGACGGTCACGTCCGGCTCAAGCATCTTCTCGACGAACAACTGGCAGCCCTCTTTGAGGCGCGCGGAGTTGTAAGCCAGGAATGTCTGGTCGACGAGGTCGGCGAGCTTTTCCTTCCCGGTCAGGTTCTTCGGCTGAATCCGCTTGCCGGAAAGGAGCTTGTCCCGCCCCGGGCATTTCTTCTTCTTCATCCAATCCGGCATCTCGGAAAGGTCTTCACGATACCGGCGATTTGCAGTTTCCTTCTTGGCCATCTTCAGGTTTACTCGTGCCCTGGCGCACTACGGTCGTGCGCTGGCGGATGTGATCCATTCGATTCTAACCCAGACATGCGGAGCGGATCATCTCTGCTATCCTAGACGGGCACTCATGACAAAACCCCGCACCGCAAAGAAGGACGAGACCCCTGCCGCGCTCAAGTTCTCCATGCCGGCGGAATGGGAGCGGCACGAGGCGACCTGGCTCGGGTGGCCCCACAACCCGACCGACTGGCCGGATAAGCTCGACACGATTCGCTGGGTCTACGGCGAGATGGTGCGAAAGATCGCGCCGGGAGAAACCTTGCGCGTGCTCGTGAACTCGCCCGGAGAGGGAAAGCGCGCCGGGCGGTATTTAGAGCGCGCGGGCGCGGATCTGAAGCGCGTGGAATTCATCGTGCATCCGACCAATCGCGGCTGGACGCGCGATAGCGGACCTGTCTTCGTACGCAAGGGCGCGAGGAAGCGGGAAACGGCTATCGTCCATTTCCATTTCAATGCCTGGGCCAAGTACCCGGATTGGAAGAAGGACCGCCGGGTGCCGGAAATCGCGGCCGAGCGGCTCGGCAAGCGGCTGTTTGAGGCGAGGTTTGGCGGCCGCAAATTCGTGCTCGAGGGGGGCGGCATCGACGTGAACGGCCGCGGCACGCTGCTGACGACCGAGGAGTGCTACCTCGACCCGAAGACGCAGGTCCGCAATCCGGGTCTCGGGCGTGCGGAGTTCGAAGCGGTCATGAGAGATTATCTCGGCGCGACCAACGTCTTCTGGCTCGGGGGCGGCGTAGTCGGGGACGACACCCACGGCCACGTGGACGACATCTGCCGGTTCGTCAACCCCAACACGGTCGTGCTGATCCGCGAAAACAATCCGAAGGACATCAACTACAGGCCGCTGGCTGAGAATTGGGAGCGCATCAGAGATCTGCGGCTGGAGGATGGGTCGAAGCCCGAAGTCGTCGCGCTGCCCATGCCTGGGCCGCTTTACTTCGACGGAGACCGCCTGCCCGCGAGCTACGCGAATTTTTACGTTTCGAACGCCGCGGTCATCGTGCCGACATTCAACGACCCGAATGATCGCGTCGCGTTGGGCATCCTCGGCGAACTGTTCAAGGACCGGCCTGTTGTGGGCATACACGCCGTCGATCTGGTGCTCGGTTTCGGAACGCTGCATTGCCTTACGCAGCAGCAACCGGCATAGACATCGGCGTCCATCGGCGGCCCATCAATAGAGTATGGGCCGCTGTGCTCTAAGCCTGGGTACGTTCCGTCTGTTCCTGCGGCTCCAGAATCTCGCGCACTTTTTCGATCAGTGTGGCGGAGGAGAAGGGCTTTTTCAGGAATCCGCCCGGCAGCGGTTGCCGGCTCATATAGCCGGAAATGAACAGCACGCGGATATCCGGCCGTTCGGTCCTCAACCAGGCATACAAATCCGCCCCGCCCATACCCGGCATGACAATGTCGGCAATCAACAAGTCGATTTTCTCGGAGTGTTTTTGAGCGGCGGACACGCCGCGCTCGCCGTCCGAGGCGGCTATCACCTCGTATCCCGCGTTTCGCAGAACCGTCGCCAGGAGTTTGCGCAGCTGCGAATCGTTCTCGGCGATCAGGATCGTCGGCATCCCCTCAACCATTGTTGATGCGCGGCGGGCTCATATGTCAAGCCTCGTAAACAGCAGAGTTTTTTGGCCCTCCGTTCCGGAGTTCCCAGATGTTGCCGGCCGCTCCCTTGCCGTGTTCTCCGCAGGCATCGCCGTGGCTACATGCCGGCACGTGGCACACCAGCGCGCAACCGTTGAGACCGATCCAAACTTGAGGCTCTGACGCGCGTGTTCTGGTATGGCTCTGACCGTAAATACCTGGATTGCCGGGCCTTTCTTGTTATCATCGTCTATTCAGGCCAAATGATTGACGGTTTCTTTGAACGCCCGTACCGGCTCGGGCGAAAAACGATAGAGGGGCGCTTTGTGATCCCGTCCGGGATACGATGCACCCGCGCCTCGACGATCCTGAAATGCTTCCGCGAAGTGCCGGAAATCGGGATCATCACGACCAAAAGCATCGGCGCACAGCCGCGAAAGGGCTACCGGGAGCCGATCTATGCACGGTACGCGCCCGGATGCTATATCAACGCGGTCGGGCTGGCTAACCCCGGGGCGGCAGCTTACCTGGAGGAGTTCGAAGGCCTGGAAATCCCTCCCGATAAGTTCCTGCTCGTGTCGATTATCGGCACCGATGTCGAGAGTTTCGTCGAGGCGGCGCTCACGTTGAAGCCCGTCGCCGACGGGTTCGAGCTGAACATGTCCTGCCCGCACGCGAAGGGGTACGGTGCGGAGGTGGGCCAGGACACCGAATTGATGCGCCGGATCACAGAGGCGGTTGCGGCAGCCGCGGGCGTGCCGGTATTCGTGAAGCTGTCTTCGACGCTCCCGAATCTGGCGGCGACGGCTGAAGCCGCCGTTGCGGCAGGCGCGGTTGGATTGACCCTGATAAACACCGTCGGCCCCGCGTTGGCGGCTGTGGGCCGGGACGCCATCCTGAGCAACAGGCTGGGCGGCTTGTCCGGCGACGGAATCCGGCCGATGGGCCTGCGCGCGGCGGAACAGGTGCGCCGTGCGGTCGGAAACGATCCGGTGATTATCGGGATGGGCGGAATCGCCTCGGCCGAGCACGTCGAGCAGTACCGCAACGCCGGAGCGGACCTTTTCGGCATAGGCAGCGCGCTGACGGGCCTGGACAGCAGCCAGATGCAGCATTATCTCAGCCAGTTGCAGGGGGACCTCGCTCGGGGAACCCATTGCGGCTGCCGCCAGTCGTGCGAGACCCCGGTCCCCATGGATTACTTCAGGACTCGGGTCGTCGCGAACATCCGGCTCGGCGAAGGGCTGTTCAAACTGATCTTCGAACACCTCCCGGAACCGTGGGAAGACGGCGACCTCGCGGGCAAGTTTCTGTTCCTGTGCGTACCCGGCGTGGGCGAGAAACCGTTTGCGGTGTTCTCGTGTTCAGAGCGCAGCGTGGTCGTCCGGACGGTTGGCCAATTCACTGCGCACCTCGAGCGGATGGAACCCGGCGCGGAAATCCTTCTGCGCGGGCCTTATGGCCAGGGTGTGCCGGAATTCGAGGGCTGCACGATCGTTCATGTCGGCGGGGGCACCGGGATCGCGTCGTTGTTGGAGATTGCGAACAAATTGAGGGCAGGCAACCGGCAGATTTTCCTCCTGGGAGCAAGGACGGGGGAGCACCTTTTCGACGTGGAGAAGTTCCGCGAGCTCGGCCCGGTGTACCTGGCGACCGACGACGGCACGACGGGCCACCACGGTTACGCCCCGGATCTACTCAGGGAAGCTCTGGAAGCCGCGCCGGACGCCGGCCCGGACAAGCTGGTATTCATAAACTGCGGTCCTGAGCCGATGGTCCGCCGCTGCTTCGAAGTGCAATGCGAACTGGCGCCCGAGGACCGCATCATCGGATCCATCGAGTACATGACCAGTTGCGGGGTTGGGATCTGCGGGAAGTGCTCCAGTCCCTCCGGGGCGCTCACCTGCGTTGACGGGCCGTTTCTTACCCGCAGAGAGTTCGATTCACAGAAAAGCTGCCGGTAGATTACAGGGACTTATCGACGATCAAGCCGATGCTCGTCGCCACGTAATCCGCCGTGCGCAGCTTCAGGTGGATGTCCGAATACGGCGGCTCATCGACATGCCTGTCCACTTCTCCGGAACCCGGATTGAAGTTGAGGACCATGCGGTGGCCGCGCGCGGCGAGGCGTTCGGCAAGCTCGACGATATCGCGGCGGCGAAAGAGCACGGTCGCGCCGGTTGCCAGGGTCGCGGAATCGGAGGACACGTTGAACTCGGTGGTGTGTACGGCGACGCCGCCGGGGCGGATGCAGGCGAGGCTGCGCTCGATAAACGCCAAGCCGTGCTCGAGCGAGCCGAGGTGATCCAGAGCGCAGGCGGACCAGGTGAAGTCGAACCCGGCCCACTCGGCGGGCACGGCGTTCATGTCCGCCTCGGCGAACGAAACGCGTTCGGCGAAGAGGGCGGGATCGCAGAGGCCCCGCGCATTAAGCGCTTCGAGGGATGAGGCATGCTGCCGCGTTTCGATCCATGCTCCCGCGGCTGTGAAGCGGGAGGGCAGGTCCGTGGCCAGGATCCGGCATCCGAAGGCGGCCATTACGGCGCTGAGCGGTTCCTCTCCCACTCCGAAGCCGAGCCCGCGACGCCCGGGCGCGAGGCTGCCGCGCTTCCACAGAGCCTGAAGGATGTAGCAGAACTCCCACTGCTTGCGGTGATAGGCCCGAGCCTCGCGCAGTACGCCGCACCATCGGCCGTAAGCGGGCGAATCGATCTGGCTTTGCGTACAGAGCTGGCTGAACGGGTACTCCAGCGTGGGCTCTTCGACTCTGATCTCGATGTTCATCTTTCCGGCACGTAAAGAAGCAACTGGCGGCGCAGGCGTTCCATCAACGGGTGGCTCTGGAGCTGGCGCTCGAGAGTGCGGTGTACAAAGTCCTGATGCCAGCCGGCGCGGAGCAGGAGCGCGTGCCACTTGTGATCCGGTCCGTCCTCCGGCCACGGGACGGTGGCAAACAGGCAGCCCTGTGTCACCGGGCGGGCGCGGCCGAGGAACTCGAGCGCCTGCGGCTCGGTGAAGTGCGGCAGCAGGTCAAAGGCGACCAGGACGTCCGCGGGGGATGCTTCGGGCCAATGGGCGCACTCCTTTCCGGCTTCCTGAAGCGCCCGGACCAGGAACCCATTCGCGCATCCGGCGGCAAGGAACCTCTCGGCCTGTGGAAAGGCGGCGATCAGGAACGATGCCATTTCGCGCGAGACGCCCTGAAGGGGATGCACGGGCTGTGGCAAACCGCCGCCGCCCACAATTGCCTCTACCTGCGCCAGCACTTCCTCGGGGGTGAGTGTGCGCAGGCATTCCAGGTTGCGCTCGCAATTCGTGCGGTGCCCCGGAGTGGCGCGGCAGGCCGGTGCGCACGGGAGTCGCTTCGTGATAGGGAAGACATTGGCCAGGCGCGGAGCCTCGCGTTCCGGGCTTGTGATGCCGAACACGCCGAAGGTGGGCACGCCGAGCGCCGCGGCCAGGTGCATCATGCCTGAGTCGTTCGAGACCACCGCGCGGCACTGCGAGATCAACGCGGCTGTGTCGCGCAGGCTCAGCCTGCCGGTGAAATCGCGGACGTGCGCGGGCCAGCGGAAGGGACGCCCGAAGTAGGTCTTCGCGTTGTCGCGGTCATGCGCGGAGCCAATGACGGCCACTTCGGGCAGGAGCTCGGCCAGCCCTTCGAAACCGTGCCACCGCTTCCAGGGCCAATCCGGCTTGCAGCCGGGGTGCAGCACGACGGTATCCGGCGGGAGGTCGAACACGCGGCCCGACGACACGGCGACGGGCGGCGGGACCGGCCCCTGCCACCCAATTTCCCGCGCGCTCTTCTCGATACCGTAGATGTTGCCGTGCGGCACGATGCCCGCCCAGGAAAAGAACACCTGCCTGCGAGCCTTCACAAGTGAGCTTCCAGCGGTGCTGAGCGAGTAGACGGCGATCTCGTACTCGGCTTTTTCCAGTTGGCGGAGGTCGCCTTCGGGCGGGCCGTGGTTCTCCGCCCAGGCGGACGTGCAGCGGAAAAGCCGCCGCACTCCGGGAGCGCCCTCCAGCAGCGACGAGCAGCCGTGGTAATCCTCTTCGACGAGCACATCGACGTCATAGCCCAGGCCGGTCAGCACGCGAATCAGCGGCGAGGAGCGGAGTACGTCGCCGATGCCCGCTCCCAGCACGAGCAGCGCGGGCGCTCCAGGGCCACTCACACCACAGGGAAGAGGACTTCCGCCGTTCAGCAGCGCCGAGGCGATTCGGAAATCGCCGCGCATGATCTCGCGGATTTCCGAAGCCGGCCTCGGCCGCCACCAGGAATCCGAGGTGACCTTGGGGGAGGTGTTCTGAGGGTGAATGGCCGCGACGTAAAACGTGTTGTTTTCCAGGCGCTCGATTTTCTTGGGCACGGCGCTCCAGACAAACCCGTTGTCTTCGCCGACATCGATGTCCGAGAAGCGGTTTATCTGCCAGAGCGCGCGGCGGTAGCAGAGAGTTCCGCCATAGACCCAGACCCGCTCATCCGGATAGGAGAACTGCCAGGCCTGCTCGGGCGAAGGGCCGAGGAACAGCACGCGGCTGAGGCCGCAGACATCGGCCTGCGCTGCCAGCAGGCGCTCGACCTGGTAGGAGATCTGCCAGGGGGCGTGCCAGTCGTCATCGTCCCAGTGGAGGATAATCTCGCCCCGCGCATGCTCGCAGGCCAGATTGCGCTTGGCACCGATCGGCATTCGCCTGTCCAGGCGTATGTAGCGGATACGGCGGTCGGTGGGAAGCAGGTTGTGAATCGGGTCTGTGCCGTCGTCGACGATGATGAGCTCGCGGGGCTCGTAGTCCTGGCCGAGGAAATAGGAAATCGCGACGGGGGTGAAGCGCCGCCGGTTGTGCGTCGGCATGATGCAGGAAACGAGCGGGCGCGCGGCGGCTTCGGTTGGCGCGCGCCACAGCGGCGCGGGCGGAACGGGGACCTCCGCGAGCGCGTGGCCGGAATCGGCGACCTCCGGCTCGTGATACTGCCAGTCTTCGCCGAGGATCCGGCGGACCTCTTCGACGGGAAACGGACGGCAGTCGAAGGCCGCGGCAGGCAGTCGTCCGGAGATGAACCCGACCTGGCAGGCGGAATCCGGCAGCGCGACAATTCTGGTGGGGCGGGCTTCGCGGAGAAAGAAAGCGCGCTCGGCGCCGTCCACGTCGGGGAAGCGCGTGCGCTGCCAGAGCGCCCGGGAGTGGCACAGCGAAGCCGGCGCGATTCCGCCCACCCAATCGCCCGAGCGGCAGAGCCAGGCCTGTTCGGCAGGCGGCGCGTAGTAGAGCGCCGCGTCCAGGCCGCTCACCTCGGCCTGCCCGCCGGCCAGCGTGCCCGCGAGATAGCTGATGCGGCCGGGGGAGGACCACATATCGGCATCCCAGTGCAGAATGATTTCGCCCCGAGCCTCTTCGCAGCCGAGGTTGCGCATTGCTCCGTCGGAAATGCGGCCCTCGACGCGGAGGTAGCGCACGCGCGGGTCGTGCGGCACGAGGTCGGTGGCGGGTTGATCCGCCTGATCGATGACGATCAACTCGCGCGGTTCATAATCCTGCCTGAGGAAATACTCGATGTCGAGGGCGACGGACGGGCATTTTCCCCGCAGCGGCATGATGCAGGAAACCATGGGCCGCGGCTCAAGCAGCGGGCGCTCCGGCTCGGAAATGCTGATTCCAGGCTCGTAGAAAGCGCGATCCTGGCCGAGCAGCTCGCGGACGCGCGCCGCCGGGCAAGGGCTCCAGTACGGCCCTACGGGCCGCCGGGGCGCCAGCAGGACGTGGCAGCCGGAGTTGGGCAGCGCAACCGTGCGGGCATTCCCAAGACTCCAGACGAAACGCACGGATTCGCCGTGGTCCGTATCGGGGAACCGGTTGTTCTCCCAGACGGAGCGGCGGTAGCAGAGCGGCCCGGTTCCGGCGCGAAATGTCTGGTTCAACGGATGGCGGTACCTCAGGGCCTGATTGCGCTCGGGGTCGAACCATACGAGTGAATCGAGGAAGGCGGTGCCGGCTTCGGCGCGCAGCAGTCCTTCCACGAGCAGCCGCATCGCATGGGGGGCGTACCATGCGTCCTCGTCCCAGTGGACGATGACTTCGCCGCGCGCCTCTCCGCAGGCGGCGTTGCGCATCTGGCCGGCCGACGTCCCATCGGGGACGCGGATGTAACGGATGCACTCGCTCTCGTATCCAGCGTCCTCGCAGGCGACGACGAGCAACTCGCGACGCGCATAGTCCTGGCGTAGAAAATAGTCGATCGCCAGAGGGGTGAGGCGCGGATCACGGGCGAGCAGGATTACGGAAGCGTGGGGCAGCCCCTCGGGCTGCGGCGGGATCTTAGCCCGCCTTCGGGAGACCACCGGGCGGCCTGAGAGGCCGCCGCAGGCCAAGGGCCTGCCCCACTTGGGCTGGCCGAAAAGGGCCGCATCCTGTCCCAGCAACGCGCGGATCTCTGAAGCGGCAACGGGCTGCCCTCGCCGTGGCGGCGAGCCGAATCGGACGCAGAAACCCTCGTTCGGGAGAGCGGTGGCACGATTTTTGCGGCGGGCGAGACGCCACGCGCGGCCGGCCTCATCGAGCCAGAGTTCGGGGCTGAGCCCGGTTCGCCTGCCGCTGACGACGTACAGAAGGTAGTCGGGCGCGTACCAGGTGGCTTCGTCCCAATCGAGAACGATTTCGCCGCGCGCCTGGCCGCGGACATAGTCGCAGCCGGCTCCGGGCACGTGGAAGTAGCGAATCCGTGGGTCGGGCGGAACGAGGTCCGCCAATGCCTCAGGCCCGTCATCCACCACGATCAGTTCCCGCGGCTCGTACTGCTGTTCAAGAAAGACGGCTACGGCCGCTGTGACCCACCGCCGGTCGCGCGCGACGAGGATGCAGGAAACCATCGGGTCGCGGGCGGACATCTGCGGCTAACGGGAACCGCCGGCCCTGAGATTGTACAGACGCGTGGCGGAGGCAGCGAGCAGCCGGCCGTTGGCAGTCAGGATCGGGGGCGTCTTGAACGCGTCGCCGCCCGATGAGAACAGGACGGTGCGCCGCCCCTGGGCATCCCAGGAAGTGATCGATTCGCCCTCTGTGAGAAGGAGCTCGCCGCTGGCCGCCACCGTCGCGCCACCCACCGCGGCGGCGGCCGGTTTGGTCCACTCCAGGCGGCCGTCCGATCCGACGGCCAAAATCTGGCGTCCGGCAACCAGATAGACGCGGTGATCGTAGCCGATGATAGGCGGCTGGGAGAGGTCCGGGGTGCCGGGAGGAAGAGCGAAAGCGAAGGCACGTTCGCCTTCGGTGGTCAGCAGCCAGAGCGCCAGCCTATCGCCTTCCCGGATCACCATGTAAACGCGCCCGAGCTCATCCAGGCTGACCGCGAGCGGATCGAAGGAGCCTTCCAGCGCCTTGCGGATGTTCAGGTCCCAGTCGACGATCCAGATGCGCCCGGTTGCCGCTGCGACAATGGCTTCGGAGCCGGCCGCGAACTGCACTTTGGGCGAGGGCAACTGGAGCATGCCGGCGACGGTGCCCGACGTGAGCGTGCCGAGGTCAGTCGTCTGGATCGGCTCCGGCACGTCGACGATTTCGAGCGTCGATTCCTTGGGCAGCTTGACGCCCCTCGGGTCGAGCATGCGCTCGTTGCCGGCGATCAGGATGCGATCGCCGCGCCTGGCTATCAGCGGGCGGGTGAAGACGTCGCCTCGTGAAGGCTGATGGAGGAAGCGCGGCTTGCCGTCGCTCAGCCGCACGGCGGCGAGTTCGCCGCCGCTCGTCATCCTGTAAAACAGCCCGTTGGGGGAATCGAGGACGACCGCGCCGCCCCCGCCCGCACCGGAGAAGACGATTCGGCCGTTTGCATCGAGCAGCCGCCATTGCGCGCCGCGCACCAGGATGCGGTCATCCTGCTGGAAAACGAAGACCGGCCGAACGGCGGGCTCCCACTCCGCGCGCCACTGCACCTCCCAGGAGCCGCCCGGGAGAGGATACGGAATGCGCGAGCTCTGCTGGGTATTGCCGTACGGGCAGATGTAGCCGGGCTCCGACGGTCGCGCCGGGGGAGTGGCCCGCGCGGCAGCGGCATCCCGTATCGGGCCGGACTGCGGCGTGAGGACGGTTGCCCGCCCCCCACGGTACAAACTAATCTCTTCCATCCTTTTCTCTCCTGCCTGACGCGCCGGACGCGCCGCCGATGTAGAACCTGGCCGGGCCTGGCAAGCCCCCAGAGCGCCCAGGGCGACAGCGAGGGCCAAGGCTCCGCATGCACCGCAAATCACGATATCTCCTCGACGGTAACGCCCGCGCCGCCCATCAGATCGACAATTTTCTTGATGTCGTTCGCGGTGACGGCGGCCATGGTCTTGTCGATTCCGAGGAATCCCGGAAACTTATCTTCCAGTTGCGTCCCGAGATCAACCGCCTGGCCGGGCCGGAAGTCCACATTCAGTTTCCGGTTTGGGATATCCCACACGGAAGCCGCAACGGGCGGAGATGCGGCGGACTCTTTCGCTTCCAGCAAGAAGTGAACGCCGTACTCGGTCTCCAGGTCGGCGGGGCTCCAGCCTTTGGCGGCGTAGTGCCCGTGCGGGTCGTTCTCCACCATGATCAGCGGCACGATGTTGATGAGGCAGCGCTCGAATAAGTGGGGCGGCGAACCGAAGGAGCCCTTCATGGACCAGCGGTTGCACATGCCCTTGCGCACGGCGGCCGCGATTTTCGCGACGAGGTCGGCGCGGTCGGTATCCTCGGTGCCGACCGTGGCGTCGCCCGGCAGCGTACACTTCAGCCGCACGTTGACGACCAGCATCCCGTCGAAAGTGGGCGGTGTGGCTAAAGCGGGCCGGCCGCGGTCCGACCTGGCTGCGACCGCCAACTGCTGCAACCCTTCCTGGCTGTAATGATCTTTGCCGAGGGCGTACAAGTAGCACTCGAACCTGTCCCAGTTGACGACGCCAACCGAAGGCGGCGACGTAGCGGGAGGCGCGGCGCCTGTCGTGGCGTTGCGCATGCCGATGAACGGCCAGCTCAGATAGGTGCGGTCCGCATCTCTCTTCGGGTGCGGCGGCAGCTTGTACTCGTATTCCGTCGAGTCCAGGGTATCGGTGAATTTCACTTTCAGCGGAAACCCGATGATGCGGCTCACCCATTCGGCCGAGGGCCAGTAATAACGGCCGCGCACGCGGCTGTTGACGTTCATCATGCTTCCGTTGAGGATGGTTCCACCATAGGTCACAGTGGCGTCCTGGCGGCCATCAGGCTCGTAGGGATCGCCGGGCGGACCATTGGCACGGAAGCTGATTTGATCGTAGGAGGCGCAATTCCAGCGCTCGTTATAGTCGTCGGGAAACCCGTTCATGTGCCCGCTCTCGTGGGCCGAAGTGAACCATCCCGATGCGCCTTCGGTCGCCTGCTGGTCGGCGCGGGTCTCGCCGGTTCCATCTTCCGAGCCGCGGTTTGACCGCCCCGTTCCGCCCGCGGGAGTCAAGGTGAGCTTCCAGGTCGCGCGGGACTGCTCCAGGCTCTGGTCGAACCAGACCACCTGGACACGCAGCGGAGCGGCGGGCGATTGATCGGGAACCATCACCGCACGGCAGTCGTTAAGGGCATCGTCGCCGTTCCAGCGTCCCGAAACGTTCACGCTGATGTCGTGACACCATCGCCGCTGGGCGCCGGCGGCACCGACGGTGGCCGCCAGGTTGTGATAGTAAGTGCGGATGTAGTGCAGATTCGTGGCCACTTCCTCGCCATTGTCGACGTCGCAGCAGCGGAGGAGCAGCATATCGAAGCGGCCGAAGCGGGTGGTCTTCGCCTCGTCATACTTCATTGGGAACTCCGTGCAGTTCTGGAAGTGGCACGCCTGAAGCGCGAATAGAGAATCCGCGACCGGTCGCTTTTCGATAGCCCCGGCCGAGGACAGTTTGGCGCCGCCTACGGGGTTGTGCGGCCCCGCGGCGGTCACCCAACCGGCGACACCAGCCGGGACGAGGACTGAGGGTGGAGTGACCCAGTTCCACTCCTGCGTGACTACGCCAGAGAGGGGAGCGGTGGCATCGATCCAGCGCACGGCCGCGCGCGCGCCCACAACCCTTTCCGGATCGGCGTGGTCCGGAGCCCTCCAGTCAAAAACGTCGAACAGACTTCCCTGCGTGGCGATCAGGCGCGTCCAGTCGGGGTAATCGAAAATATACGTGTTCTTCGGGCCGGACGACGGACTTCGCGTGACGTCGACCTTGCTGAACGGAAGCGGGTACACATTAGCCGCGTCCCCCACGGGATCTGCGACCTTGTAGACACCATTCTTGGTTGGCGTGGCGCCGACCGTGTCGTTGAACCTGTGATTGAAGACCGCCACCCGGTCACTGGCCGCCCAGTTGGCGAGCGGCTTCAGGTTGGCGCCATCGGCCTCGAACAGGACGATATCGTCGAGGCAGAACCTCAGAGCCTTCGCCTTCGTATCGGCGTCGTCTATCTGGGCCTTGGGCAGCTCATTGAAGAACTTCCCACCCGGTGCGGGCGCGCCGGGCCAACGGGTGAAGTACCGTCTCGATTTCCAGGCGAGCGGGAGATCGTAGTACTTCAGCCGGTCCGGACCGGGCTTGAGGCGGTTGTCCGTCCCGGGGATCTTTTCGATCTTTCGCGACGTGGCCGATTCCGAGTACACGTAGCGGCTTTCGGCGAACTGGAACCGTAGGCCGAGGTGAGCGTTATCCAGTCCGGTGATGAGCGATTTGCCACTGTTGTCGCGCCGGCGGATGAAGGGCAGGCACTGGACAAGGTTCTGACCGTCCGGTACGGTCCAGTTGCTTCTGGTATCCGCCTGGCCGGACGCGGCCTTGTCGTTGTAAAACCCGGCCAGCGGAAGCGGGGGAGCGGTCACTCGCTTGTCGCCGTGACCGGTGTGGCCGTAGTAGCGGTCGAAGAACTCGAACGCAAAGTATTTCCAGTGCGGATCGAGCGTAAGCTCCACGGGCGCGGTCGCGGAGCCGATCGGTTTCTTCTTGTCCTGATGCTCCAGAGTGCCCTTGGCGGCGTCGAACTTGACATTGTTCGCCTGCGTCATCTCCCAGTCGGAGTTGCGCAGTTGCCAGTGACCGTGGCTGTCGTCCATTGGAAGGAGAAAGTACCGCTCGCCGGTATCGGGCGGATTGGAGGCGAGCAGCGGATACTTCGGAGGCGACCCCGAAGGCGGCGATCCGGCCGGGGGCGAAGCCGGCAGCGGCTCGCAGACTACGTATTGCGAGCCGGCCGAGGCGAACTCCAGCGTAAAGCTCCACTTTCCAAGGAATTTCTTGTCCGCGGGAAAGACAAGGTAGCCCTCGTCCCCGACGGTGTAGGGTTTCCCCTTTACGAGAACCTTCACGCCTTTGGGGAATGGCCGGCGGGCTGCCTTTTCCGGCTCCCAGAAGAACAGTTTCAGATGCACGGAGACGACGCCCGGCTTCAGGGTAGTTGTGACCGGGAGTCCGGGTGAGGAGGGACTCGCCGCTCCCGTGACCTTCGAGGTGCTTCCTGGCAAGCTCCGCTATCTCCTTTGCTTTGCTACATCAGCTCTGGTGCGCCGCAACCAGCGCATCGCGCGTGGCGGCGTCGGGTTCGCCGGTGATTTCCAGGCCGTTCGCGGCCTGAAAATCCCGGATCGCGTTCCGGGTCTCGTCGTCCAGCCTGCCGGTAATTTCCCCCTGGTAATAGCCCAGGTTTTGCAGTCTGCTCTGGACGCCGCTCGCGTAGTTGATCGGGTTCACATGGCCGATGTCGAGGTCCCACTCCTCGTCTTCGTCCTCGAGCCGGAGATGCGCCTTCCTCGCCCGGGGCGGGATGATATGGGAAATCACGCCGTCCGCCGGAGTCTCCCCGGTGAACTTCTGCCCGTCCACTTCCAGGGTGTAGCGAACCCCGGCGCGCGGGTTGCCCTCCTCATCGCAAATCCGAAGTGTGAGGCGGGCGGGAATGTTCTTCATGCGGAAGGTGTGAACCTTGCCCGTGTCTCCGGCCTCTTCCCTGGGTTCCTTTTCGGGGATGAAGACGCGATCCCCGGCCAGCAGGATATTCGGATTGCTACGCTGGCGGCGCAGTTCGGCATTGCGTTCGTGGTTCCAGATCGACTCCCAGAAGAAGCCGTACTGATCCGCGATCGAGGTCAGCGAGTCGCCTTGTTTTACTAGATGTACAGGCATCGGACATCCCGGGAAAGCCCGGCAATGCGTAACCACCGATTCTAAGGCAAGCCCCGGGGTAAGTCCAGAAGATCCAGTCCGAAGGGTCCTCGCAAAGGGAAGGTGACGGGAGCCTGCATGCGACCTCCACGTGCCGGAGCCTCCGGCTCGTGGCGGCCTGGGCCGCGGAGTTCGGGAGCTAACAAACGCCGGCGGCTATAATACAGTCAACACGGAGGGGTCCGATGAACATTCCATTTCTGCTCGGCCGTATTGCCTTCGGCGGGTTCTTTCTTTACAACGGGATCAACCATTTCCGGCAGCGGAAGGCGCTCGCGCAGTACGCCGGTATGAAGAAAGTGCCGGCCCCCGATCTCGCGGTCGGCGTTTCGGGCGCGATGTTGTTGATCGGCGGCACAAGCGTCATTCTGGGCATCAAGCCCAAATACGGCACGCTCGCAATTATGGCCTTTCTGGCGGGCGTGTCGCCGGTGATGCACGATTTCTGGCGGATCGAAGAACCGAATCAACGCATGAACGACATGATCAACTTCAGCAAGAACATGGCCTTGCTCGGTGCCGCGCTGGCTCTGGCGGGCGTTGAGGAGCCCTGGGAAGCCAGCGTTCAGCGCCGATGTTCTACCAGTGCGTAAGCGAGCCGTCCGGACGATAGTAGACTGAGCGGCGCCCCGGTTCGGTCACTTCGCCGACCATCGTCAACGGTTTCGTGTCGAGTGTTACGCCGAGACCGGGCCGGTCGTTCCGATAGGCCTTGCCGGCCTTGAAATCCAGACATTCCGGAAGGTAATCGATCTTCCGGTCCCCGTAGTTGTACTCCAGGAGCAAGGGTCCGGGGAACGTGGACAGGCAATTGATCAGCGCGGCGGTGGCGATCGGGCCGGTGAAGTGGGGGACAATGCCGACCGCATGCGTCTCGCACATCGCGGCGACCTTCATCATTTCGGTGATGCCGCCGACATTGGGCACCGTGGCGCGGACGTAGTCGATATCGTGGTTCTCTACCAGCTTGTTAAAGTCCCAACGGTGGCCCCACTCCTCGCCGTGCGCCAGGGGCACGCTCGTCATCGCCCTCAGTTTCGGGAGATCTTCCCGTGCCTGTTCATCCCGCACGGGGTCTTCCACCAGATAGGGTTCGTACTCCTCGATGAGCTTGCAGCCGCGCAGCCCGTCGCTGAAATCGAAGCGCTGATGAAAGTCGATGGCCCAATCGCCGTCCGGCCCGACGCCCTCGCGAGCGGTCTTGGCGTCGCGGGCAACTTGATGAACGCGCTCGCGCGTGTTGAATCCGCTTCCTTCTCGCGTATCGCCGGCCCCGATCCGGAAGACGCGATAGCCCGCCTCCATGGTGGCTTGTGCGCGCTCCTTGAGGCCGGGCGCGGCGCCGCCCTCGGCGCGTGCGGGACGAACGCCCCCTGTCGGGTAGCACTCGCAGTGGTTGCGGACCGCGCCGCCCAGGACTTCATGGATGGGTAACTTCAGGGCCTTGCCTTTGATGTCCCAAAGAGCCAGGTCGAGCGCTCCGAGCGCATGCACCTTCTCGCGGCCGGGCGGGTAAAACCAGGCCATGAACATCTCCTGCCAGATCGCCTCGATCAGGAAAGGGTTCTTGCCGATGAGGGTTCCCGCGCACTGTTCGAGAGTATCCTTCGCGCCGCCTTCGCCGATGCCCGTGATGCCGATGTCGGTCTCGACCGTCACCACCATGTTGCTCTGGTTGAAAAGCTGGTTCAGGTTCGGCGGTCTGTAAATGCGGACTCGCGTGATTTTCGCCTTGGGAAGCGCCGCATCGGCGCGACGCCGCGCCAATATGCCGGCCGCCGGGACAGCCGCAACGGTTCGAAAAAAAGCTCGCCGATTCATGATTGCTCCTTGCCGCCAGCCAGTATACAGCCGGAGCGGGGTGCGCGACAGGAAGCGAGGTTAGGATGTACTTTCGCGGAGTTCCAGAAACCGCACCTTCGCGCGAGCTTTCATGGCCCGGAAGCCGGCCTCGCTCAGCCCTAGCTCGCTCATCACCCGCTCGGCAGGCTGCTCCAGCACGAAGAAACGCGTGAGCGCGTCGCGCTCTTGCTCTGGTAAGCTCTCAAGCACTTCACGCATCGCCACAACCGATCCTGCGGCCAGCCTGGAGGTCTCCGCCTGGGCAGGCGCTGCCTGGTTCCGGCTGGCGAGCTGGCGCTGAAGCGTCTCGCGCACAAACGCCGACAGACAGTCGGGATCGCTCAGTCCGCCGCTCTGAATTCCCTCGACGACAGCCCGAAACGTTTCGCGCGTGCGATCCTCCGCGCCCTCCGGGCCGAGCCGGCGGCGAATCAGCAGTTTCAGACCCGACGAAATCATCCTGAATAACTCGGCAATTGCCTCCTCGTCGCGGTTTTTGATCCGCTCAAGGATATCCGATATTCCGCATCTTGCCGCCTGTTTATCCACGGAATGCTTCGCCTGAGGTCCTTCGTTGGTCATGTTCCGTCCCAATGTGCCAAGCAAATGCGGGCAATTGATATTGTCCTATATCACTGGCCATACGCTACCCCTGTATGCCACCGGTATACGATATTCGTACTATACCGGCACAAAGTGGTCCTATTCCTTGTGGTCTACTGTCACCGCTTCTGGGGGTAGGAGTTATAAGTCCGGCGCCAAACGACCTTCGCGCGCGCTTTTGCGGCCGCGACTATACGCAATAGTGGGGATCTCAGGTAGCAAAAAGCTGGCTGGTCCTGATTTAGTTATGGTACTTTTTCATCGCCACGGAAAACTCAAACGCCAATTCCACTTTCTGAGCGCATTCCGGGCACAAGAGAAAATGCTCTTCAAAGATCTCCGTCTGCTCGGGCGTGAGCCGGTCGAGGATATAAAGATCGGCGACGTCGGAGGCATCGTCCGGGCATCGGCCGGCAGACAGGCGCAGCGTTGGCGCGGCTTTCGTTCCAAATGGCATAACCATTCCTATCCTCCTTGTATCGGCCACGTTGGCGCACTCCGGCGCACAAACTCACCCCATGCTGCGGTCGGCTGCGCGGATCGCAATGCAGTTCAGAGGCCAAACAAATTAGTGCGGTAATGCCGGACTTTCGGATCTGAATTTTTTACTTCCAAGTAAAATCTACACTGAAATAATTGCGTACGGGCTATAGCGACAGGGGTTAGTACCGCGGTACCACCCTACTCACGAGGGCCTGCGCCGCGAATTCTTCCCGGCGATCGCCGAGCCGGATTCGGACAGGATCAGGCTCTCGAACAGGCCGCTGCTGATCGGGTCGCCTTCCCTGCTTCGCCAGAGACCTCCCTGCTCGCCTCGATAGTTTACGCGCACGGTCGCCTCGCACCCGGGATTGCGGGGCGTCAGGATCAGAACAGCGGACTCCACCCTCAGTTCCGAAGCCTTCTGCCAGGCCCCGTCCCGATCTACAGCCAGCCGGTTCAGGTCCATGTCGGGCCTGCCGGTCACCGGAAGCTGTGCCGTCGGCCAGCGGAAATTCGCAACCCACCCGGCCCGGTCCTGCTGCATCATCCTGAACCCGGACCTGGTCATCGCGTTCAGCATCGCCGGCCACAGTGCCGCACACGCGCGGTTGAAAGTCTGCGCCTTCGGGTAGGAGGGGCCGATAGGGACACCTTTGTCCCCGGCACAACTCATGGCCGCCAGTGCGCAGCAGGCGATCGCCGTCCTGAGCCGGGCGCCCCTCATCGGCGCACCGCCCGGAGCCGATCCCCTGGCTGCTCAATTCCGTACTCGCGAAACAGCACGCTCGTGATCGCTTCCATATCGCAGAGGAACAGCAGCCGCTCGCACTCCTCCACTCCCGCCGGCACGAAATCACGATAAGGCGCGCTGCGAACCCACTCAGCCAGGACGCGCCGGCGGGCGCCTCCCGCCGGTGGCAACAGCGCAACGAGATCGGCCATCTGCTCCCGCAAGGTCAGCCGGAGCCAGTCTGTGAACTGCGTGCGATGAGCAGCGCGCAACTGGCGGTCGGCTTCCGCTCCCCCAACTGTTTGTTCGAGTTCTGCCTGCCAGTACCGCCCGGACGTCCGGTCCCTCAGCGAACACAGCTCGGAGATGCGGCCCAGGATGCCCGTGGCCGCCGGAAGATTGCCGGATTTGCCGCTATTCACCACCGTGATCCCCGCTTCTGCGCTCCGGTACACCCACAAAACATCCGGAGTGAGAATGATTAAAACATTTTATTTAACGCCTGTCAACGAGTTTGTGTGCAGCGATATTAAAGTTGCTTCTTCTTGAACCGGGGAGGCGGCCTGGTGATATTCTGTTACCGTTCTCCTCGCGTTCGAGCGTTGGATCGCAGCAGACGACGGGGACTGGCTAGAGCCGGTCCCCGTCTGGCATTTTGGGGGCTCGAAGCCGGCGCCGGGCCGAACCCGCGCTTGTCTTGCGGGCGGTGTCTGCTTCGTCCACGGGAATGGTCGCGCCGAGAAGTCGCACAAAGCGGAAACCGCAATCGTGGCAGCGCCGCGTCCAGGCGCCGGCTACCGAAAGGAGCCGCTCCATTGCGGTCCGCCGCCGGGAGCGGTGAATGCGTGCGGAACCGCACCTCGGGCACGGCCGGTGCTGCAGGGCAGTGTAGCTGGCCGTATCTGCCGGACTGGTCTGTGTCATCGTTCCGCCACGACGGCAAAAGCCCGGTAGAGCGCCCCGTTTTCCAGGCACCGCCAGCGGCCGTCGTTCATCACCCTCGCCACCACGACCTCGGGAGAGAACCCCACCGGACCTACTAGCACGGCGGTGCCCACAATTCGCACAAAGTGAAACGGGCCGAGTATGTGAGAAGACCGCTCCTTTGGATCTTTCTCGTAAAACTGAAGATTCACCACGTTCTCAGGTCTCATCCAGGAACTTAGGTCCGTGCGGTCCGAAGCTCCTTTGTGGACAATATCACATAACCTCGCGCCGCCGACAGTGAAACCGATACGATGAAAAGTAGTGCCGGAGGGGCGCTTGGGCAACCGTAACGGGGCTGTATTCCTGCTCGATGTGGACAACACGCTCCTGGACAACGATCGTGTGGAGCGCGACCTCCACGAACACCTCGAACGTGCACTCGGGACAAACTCCCGGCGGCGCTACTGGGCCATATTCGAGGAACTGAGAGCGGAGCTGGGGTACGCGGATTATCTGGGAGCGCTTCAGCGATACCGCGTTGAGCACCCGCGCGATCCCCACATCCTGGAGGTTTCATCCTATCTGATCGACTACCCCTTCGCCGAACGCCTCTACCCAGGCTCACTCGCTGCCACCGCGCGGCTTCGGACCTGGGGGCCAACGGTGATCCTGAGCGACGGCGATGCCGTGTTCCAGCCGCGCAAGGTGCAGCGATCCGGGCTCCGGGACGTGGTGGGCGGGCGCGTCCTCATTTACATACATAAGGAACAGATGCTCGATGACATCGAGAACAAGTACCCGGCGCTCCACTATGTCATGTTCGACGACAAGCTGCGAATCCTGGCGGCAATGAAGGAAGGCTGGGGCGACAGGCTTACGACCGTCTGGGTGGTTCAAGGCCGCTATGCGCACGACCCGAGAGCAACAGCCGGCTACCCTGCCGCGGACGTCCGCCTGGAGCAGATAGCAGACCTGGCGCACATGCACCTCCCCGAGTTGCTCGGTGGATCGTTCGCCGGAAGGGGATGAAATTGTACCGGGCAGGACCGCAAGGGAGCGGTTTCAACGGAGCACACTATGAGCGATCCGGTTTACACGGGGCTCGGTTCCGAAATAGCTGGACTCGACGCCCTCTCAGAATTAGCCCTGGACCTGCGGTGGTCCTGGAACCACTCGGCGGACGAGTTGTGGGGCCGGCTGGACCCGGAGCTATGGGAACTGACCCAGAACCCCTGGGTTGTGCTTCAAACCGTCTCCCGCGAAAAGCTGCGAGAGGTGTCCTCCGACCCGTCGTTTCGCAGCCGCGTGGATGAACTGCTCGAGGAGAAACGCGCATCGGAGGAGTCCCCCGCCTGGTTTCAGAAGACGCACCCGAATTCAAACCTTACACTCGCGGCGTACTTCTCAATGGAGTACATGCTGAGCGAGGCGCTGCAGATCTACTCCGGCGGGCTGGGCAACGTCGCGGGAGATCAGTTGAAGTCCGCCAGCGACCTGGGCGTCCCCGTTGTGGCGGTCGGGCTGCTTTATCAGCAAGGCTACTTCCGTCAGGAGATCGACCCCTACGGACGCCAGCAGGCGCTCTACCCCTTCAACGATCCGGGCCAGTTGCCGATCACGCCCCTGCGCGAGAAGAACGGAGAGTGGCTGCGTGTCGCACTCAACCTGCCCAGCCTGACGCTCTGGATCCGCACATGGCAGGTCAGGGTTGGCAGGTTGATGCTTTACCTTCTCGATGCGAACGATCCCGCCAACCCGCCTTCTTACAGGGGCATCACGAGCGAGCTGTACGGCGGAGGCCCGGAACTGCGGCTCAAGCAGGAAGTGGTCTTGGGGATTGGCGGCTGGCGCCTGCTGCGTGCGCTCGGCCTGAGGCCGGAAGTCTGCCACCTGAATGAGGGGCATGCCGCGTTCGTCGCGCTCGAACGCGCCAAATCGTGCATGGCGGACACAAAACTGCCCTTCGATGCCGCTCTAGCCGTCACTCGCGCCGGCAACATTTTTACAACTCACACCCCGGTGGATGCAGGCTTCGATCGCTTTCAGCCCGACCTGATGGAACGTTTTCTCAAGAGCTACGCGGAACACAGGCTCGGCATTCCATTCCGGGACTTCCTCGCTCTTGGCCGACGGGACCCGGCCGATTGCGCGGAGCCATTCAACATGGCTTATCTCGCCATCCGGTGCAGCCGCGACGTCAGCGGGGTCAGCCGGCTCCATGGGAAGGTCAGCCGCCGGCTCTTTCGCGTCCTGTTTCCGCGGTGGCCGGAGAACGAGGTTCCCGTAGGTCACGTCACCAACGGCGTACACGTGCCGACCTGGGACTCGGCGGAGGCGGACAGGCTTTGGACGGAAAGCTGCGGAAAAGGCCGCTGGCTCAGCGAAATGGAGCACGTGGAGCCTTGCCTGCGGCGGGTGCCGGACGAACACCTGTGGCAACTTCGGACCTACGCCAGACGGGCCATGATCGCGTACGCGCGAAAGCGGCTGGCACGCCAGCGCGCGAGCCAGGGTGCATCCGCCGAGGAAATTCTGGGAGCGGAGCATTGCTTCGACTTCGACGTCCTCACGCTTGGCTTCGCCCGCCGGTTCACAACGTATAAGCGGCCGAACCTTCTACTTCACGACCCCGAACGGCTCGTCCGCATCCTGACCAACCGGGACCGCCCGGTGCAGTTGATTCTGGCCGGCAAGGCCCACCCGCAGGATGCGGGCGGACAGGAGATGTTGCAGCAGTGGTACGACTTCATCCGGCGGCATGAGATCCATTCGCAGGTGATCTTCCTCGTGGATGACGACATGCTGGTCACCGAGAACATGGTGCAGGGAGTTGACGTCTGGATCAATACCCCGCGCCGCCCTTGGGAGGCATGCGGCACGAGCGGCATGAAGGTGCTGGCCAACGGGGGCCTGAACCTGTCGGAACTCGACGGCTGGTGGGCTGAAGCCTATTCGCCCGATGCAGGGTGGGCGATCGGGGACGGCAACGAGCACGGTGAAGACCCCGCCTGGGACGCGACTGAGGCCGGCGAGCTTTACACGCTGCTGGAACGCGAAATCGTCCCGGAGTTCTATAGTCGCGACGAGCGCGGCATCCCGAGAAAATGGGTTGCGAGGATTCGCGAGAGCATGGCGCGCCTCACCCCCTCCTATTCGGCAAACCGCGTCGTCCGGGAGTACACGGATTCCCACTATGTCCCCGCCGCCGCGGCGTACTCCGAACGCGCCGCCCGGAGCGGATCGCTGGGAGCCGAGATACTGCATTGGCAGAAAGTCGTCGCGGCCCACTGGGGTCACGTTCGCTTTGGGGCCGTAAGGGCGGCAACCGCCGGCAACGAACACTCCTTCGAGGCGCAGGTGTACCTGGGCGAACTGGACCCGGCCTCGGTGCGCGTGGAACTCTACGCCGATCCGCTCGATGGAGAACGGCCCGTGCGCGAGCCGATGGAGAAGGGCCAGGCGCTGGTCGGATCGGCAAACGGGTTCGTCTACTCGGCGCGAGTTCCGGCAAGCCGCCCGGCAAGCGACTACACACCGAGAATCGTGCCGTTCAAACCCGGTGTCGCAGTGCCGCTGGAGGCGCCGTTCATCGTCTGGTCGCGGTAAGGCCGGGACAGTTGCCGGACTAAAGGGGATGAGACCGCGTCGGCCCTAAACCCCGACCGGGAGGGGGCCGGGCATGCCCGGCCCCTACAGGACCGCGTGCGTTTTCGTAGGGGCCACGCATGCG